>CALDYJ010000001.1 GCA_937941095.1 uncultured Saprospiraceae bacterium
ACAACATCTCTAATAAACAAGAGATCCTCAAATTGCCTGTACTTTCTAATGGGGAATATGGTGTTGACTTCCATTTACGCGAAACTGCCGTTTTAGAGTTTTCTTATTTTGGAAAAAGTATAAAAATATACCTAGAGCCGGGAGATAATTTAGAATTAAATTTTAGCGGTGAAAATTTTCCAAAACAGATAGATTTTGGGGGAAGGGGTAATATGAAAAACAAGTATTACGTAGATTTTCAAAATGCTTTTGAAAAGTATACGGATGATTTCATGCGTTATAAAATTGGTCTTTTAGACCCTATGGATTTTAATGCCTATATGTCTACTCTCAGAAATGACCAATTGGTGTTTCTTCAAAATTATGATCTCGCAGTTAAAAGAAAATTCACACCTGACTTTAAACAATACATTGGAAATGAAAACATGTATTGGTGGGCTTTACAATTGTTAAACTACAGGTTAGAAAAACCTCTCATCGTAGGTGGGTCTGTTCCTATGGAACTACCTCAATCTTATTATTCTTTTTTGAAAGAAGTTCCGATATCAAATAAAGACGCTTTAAAAAACAAAACTTACGTTGATTTTTTAGAAGAGTTTTTACAATATAAATCTGAAATAAAATCACAAGAGCCTGATGCACCTTTTACTCAAATCGAACTCAACATCGGCAAGACATTTATCGCAAAGGAAGATGGAGCAGAATCCAATTTACCATTAGGTTCATTAATCAATGTGCTTTCTGAACATGAAACCATTCCTGTGGCATATAAAAATATTTCGCATGCTCATCTTTCCTTGGAAGACATGATGTACATCGGCTTACCTGATGGTACGAAAGGTTGGGTGAGTAAATTAGGATTGGAAGAAACAGATAATGATAAAATCGAAAAGTATGCCATAGCTAGATTTCACAATTTGCATTTGATTAAAGATCCTTTGGAAGAAGCAGTGGAAGTTGGAAAGTTAGGAAAAGGAGAAGAGTTAACTTATTTGCATTTAAAGACTTCTGAAAATCATATGTATACACACCATGGAGTTCCATATTGGGACTTGTTGTGTAAGGTTAAAAAAAGTAACGGCATAGAAGGTTGGGTTTCAGAGTCAACGCTAGAATTTAGAGAAAGAAAAATAACAAAACTAAATGACAGTGGAAATTTTTTGTATAGCCTGACAGATGCATCTGAATCCAGAAAGTATTTAGAAGGAGAGCCTTTGTTTTATACCTTGGCAAAAGCATTGTTTTGGAAAATGCAATTGGATGACCTTCCAAGCTTGGCAAGAGAGATAGCTGTTTACGATGAGAATAACCCAGTGGATTTATACAATAAAATTCTAAGAGCAGAATATGATGTGGCTCAATTAAAGAAAAAAGCCAACAGTAATTATGTTGAAAATTATGCTTATAGCAATTTAATGAACCCAACAATCAAAGGGGTAGTTGTACCTCTTCCTTTTGATAATGGTCAAATCTATGTAAGTAATGATCTAAGCAAAAAGTCTAGTAGCATTAAAAAATATGTTGATGTTCCTGTGCAGAATTCTAAAGCAGCTGCATCAAAAACCAAAATAAAAGGGATTATAAAAAATGGGAATACTCCTTTAAGCCTGAACATCATGTATGATGCCATTAGCTATAAAGAAGAATCCTTTGCTCTAAATAAAAAGTCAAATTCTTTTGATGTTGAAGTAGAACTGAGTTATCCAGCATATGCTTACATCAATTATAACAATTTGATTTATGAATTTTATATTTCTCCTGGTGATGATGTAAATCTTGAAATCGATCTCCAAAATTTTGAACACGGAAATTTATGTTTAGGAAGCAGAAATCAAATGCATGCGCTTTTACAAATGCAAAAAGTGTTTTTGGAGTCATATGAGTCTGAGTTAAAATATGCAGAACGCAAAAGAAATTACCAAGCCTATGCCAAGCTAATTGAAGATTACAAAAAAAGGAGTAATTCAAAAATTGATAAGTACCTCAGAAGAAATCCGATGCCTATAGAGGACATAGAATATGTAAGAGCCAATTTGATTTTTGAATGTGCATTAAAACTTTTTTATTTCATTGACAAGAATCAAATTAAGATTGAAAACAGGTATGATTTTTTAAAAGAAATTAATCTTTCTAAGCAAGGCATGCTTAACAATCAGAATTATGTTAATTTTCTGGACAGCTATTTTAACTATCTGATCGATCAACCGGAACATCTAGGATCTTCAAAATTTGAATTAGCTGATCAATATTTAGAAGGGGAGTCAAAAACATTTATACAGGCGAAAGAACTAGCTATTCAATGTAAAATTGGAAAGGCCTATGAAACTGGAGATGACATAAAAGAATTTTTAAGCGCTTCAACTTCAAGTCAAATCAATCATTCGCTCAGCATAATTTACAATGAGACCAAAGAGTTAAATCCTGGAGCATTAGCGCCTGATTTTCTTTTAACAGATATCGAAGGAAATGAAATTGAATTAGCGGATTATAAAGGAAAAGTAATCTTCATTGACTTTTGGGCGACATGGTGCAGGCCTTGTTTAAAAGCATTGCATTATAGTCAAGAAATGAAGTCTTTTTATCAAAACAAAGACCTTGTGTTTTTATACGTTTCCATGGATGAAAACCCTAGTATGTGGTCTAGCTACGTAAAAAATAATAATTTAAAAGGATTACATGTCAATGTAAAAAACACAAATGGCTTTAGTTCAGACATGGCCAAGTTGTATAAAGTCCGTAAAATTCCAGCTTTCGTTTTAATCGATAAAGAAGGTAAAATAGCTTACAGTAAAGCAGCCATGCCAGGAAGTAAACAACTCTACTCACAAATCAATGCGCTTTTAAAGCTGCCTAAGTTTTAAATTTGGCTATTGGCTATTGGCTATTGGCTATTGGCTATTTGTAGTTAAATCTTAGCTAGCTTCAAGAAAAGCAAGATTGGAAAATCCTTCCCCAATTAATCATCATAAATTTGTATTAATAATTAATTAAAAACAAAATTATGTTGTTTAAAGAGAAGATCAAAATTGAAAGTGGATTTCCATACAAATCCAAGTATTTAGAGGTATTATCATCGAAATTGCATTATGTAGATGAAGGTGAAGGAACTACTTTTTTATTCTTACACGGCAATCCTACATCCTCTTATCTTTGGAGGAATATCATACCATTTGTAAGCAAAAACAATCGTGCCATAGCGGTAGACTTGGTTGGGATGGGAAAGTCTGACAAGCCAAGGATTGATTATAAGATGACAGACCACTGTCAATACATAGAGGCCTTTATTCAAAAAATGAATTTGAAAAATATTGTCTTAGTTCTGCATGATTGGGGAAGTTTTATCGGTTTGAAATATGCAGCAGAAAATGAAGCCAATATCAAAGGGATAGTATTAATGGAAGGAATATTGAGACCATGGGAAAGTTGGGATACGATTCCGCCTGTCACTCGAAGAATGTTTAAAAAATTCTTTGACAAAATAGAAGGTCCTAAGTTGATTTATGATCAAAATTTCTTCATCGAAAAGGCTCTACCATATTTGACTAAAAGAAAGCTATCTCAGCAAGAGATGACTCATTATCGAAAACCATTTCTTGAAGAAGAATCTCGCAAGCCCATGTTAAGTTTTCCAAGAGAACTACCAATTGCAGGAGCGAATCCTAAAAACGCAGCTATTATCAATAATTACAACAAATGGTTAAGAACTACGAAAGTTCCTTTACATATACTTTGGGCAAAACCAGGATCTCTATTTCGAAAAGAGTATATTCCAATCATGCGAAAAGAATTTCCAAATATGACGGATAAATGTGTAGGAAAAAGCAAACACTATCTCCAAGAAGATGTGCCAAACGAAATTGGAGAAGCTATAGTAGAATGGTTTGAACAAATAAAATGAAAAGCTACTTAGAGAATATAAATAATGTGCTGTCTTATATAGATGCTCATTTAGATGAAGAACATAGTTTAGATAAGCTTTCTCAAAAAGCGCATCTTTCTAAGTTTCATTTTCATAGAATCATGAAAGCGCATTTAAACGAATCATTAGCTAGTTATATTAATCGCATAAGGATGGAAACAGCGATTAAGTTAATTCGATATTCTGATCAACCAATAAAAGAAATAGCCTATAATGTTGGGTATCAAACAGCCGCCGCTTTTAATAAATCTTTTAAGAAACTGTATAATACCACACCAATGGATCTAAGAAAAAATAAATTCATTAATTCTGTAGATGGACATAAAAAAGAGGTCAGACGATTTGAGTTTATTGTTACGGAAAAAACATTTCCATCAACACAAGTCATATATCAACAATCCAAAGGGACTGTAGGAGGAAAAGAAACTGCTGAAAGCTGGGATAGTTTTTTCCACAAAGCAGAAAAAAACGGTTTAATTAATTTTGACACTAAATTTTACGGAATTAATTGGGATGATCCTGAAATTACTGAAACATCGAAAATTAGATACGATGCTTGTATTTCTGTCAATACATCAACCGTGGAATCCTTTTCTGTCCGAACCATTAGAAAAGGAAAGCATTTATGTTTTTTATATAAAGGAGATTACCAAAATTTAAGTGATGTTTATGATTGTATTTTTAGGGAATGGATCATTACAAAAGAAATCGAATTAAGAGAAGTTCCAGTTTTTGAACATTATATCAATAATAAAAAATTTACCAATAAAGATGAACTTTTAACAGAAATCTATATTCCAATAAAATAGCCATATGCAGTTTGACAAAGACATACAATCAGAATTCAAAGATCTATTTCTAAAAGCAAGAGAGCTATTACTTTCTTATGAAGGAATTGTAGAAACAAAAAAAGAAAGGATTACGACTTACTCAAACAGTAAGGGAGGGATTTGCCACATGCGAACAATGCCTCATGGAATTGATTTTGGATTTTTGAAAGGTGCAAAAATGAATGATGATTTAGGTTTGTTAAGGGGAGAAGGTAAAGCAATGCGCGTACTCCCTCAAAAAAAATTAAATAAAAAAGCGCTTCACTATTATATAAAACAAGCAATCGAAATTAACGCAAATAAGTAAATGACATACAACGAGATTATAGAATGTCTTTATGATTTAAAAGATGAGGAAAAGGTCATATTTAAAGAGAAAAAATTTGGAATCATCTCAAACAATTCTTTAGGAATTTATCACAAAGAGTTGAAGTTGATCGCTAAAGAAATTGGACAAAATAACGAACTTGCTTTACAGCTTTTTGATAGCGGAATATATGAAGGACGATTATTATGTAGCAAAATGTTTAAACCTAAAGATGTAACTGAGGCATTGATGGAAAAATGGGTGAAGACATTTGAAAATTGGGAAATTTGCGATAGCTTTTGTATGGGCTTATTTTCGAAAAGTAGCTTTGCCCTTAGCAAGATATTGGAATGGACGGAAAGGGAACCTACCTTTCAGAAAAGAGCAGGTTTTGCTATAATTGCCTCCTATTGTATGGCGGATAAAAATTCAGAGAATGAATTGTTTGAGCAATTCTTTGACTTAATAAAACGTGAAGCAAATGATAATAGAGTCTATGTAAAAAAAGCTGTTAATTGGGCATTGCGAAATATTGGTAAGCGAAACATTGACTTAAACAAAAGTGCCATTGCCGTCTCCAAAGAACTATTAGAATTTGAAAGTTCTTCTGCTAAATGGATAGCCAAAAATGCTTTAAATGAATTACAAAAAGACAATATAAGAATGTCCGATTACCCTAGAACTAAATATAGAAATTGATCCGAAGGTTGAGGTAATTTGACTTTTATACCAGAATATGGTACTTTTATTAAAAGTTAGATTATGTCAAAGAATACTTCAATAATATTAGGTGATCATTTCGATAAATTTATTAAAAAAGAGCTTAAATCTGGAAGATATTCATCAGCAAGTGAAATCATAAGAAATGGTTTAAGGCTTTTAGAGCTTGAAATGAAGAAAATAAAAACCATAAACGAAGCCCTTGTGATTGGGGAAGAAAGTGGTAAGCCCAAAGCTTTTGATAATGAAAAGTTTAAAGCAAGAATGAGAAAAAAGCATAAAATTAATGCTTAAAATATTTCTTACGCCTCAAGCCATTCTTGATCTGGAATTGATTTTTGAATTCACTTTTTTAAGTTCGGGACACTTGCAAGCAGAAAATTATCAAGATGATTTTTATGACCATTTTAAAAATATTTCTCATAATCCTGAAATAGGATCAATTTATATTTATAAGAAAGGTGATTATAGAAAATTGAAATGTAATAAGCATTTAATTTTTTACAAAATCGAAAATTCAAAATGTATTATTGTGAGAATTTTACATGAAAAAATAGATTTGAATTCTGAACTTGAATAAATCCAAACAAAGATTAGTGGATTATTTATTTCTCCTTTCTTAGAAAATACCGATGTAGTTATGCGGACTAATTTGTCTCAGCTCTTCTTTTATAAGTTCACTAACTTCAAGTCCATTTATAAATTCATGTAAATCATGTTTTCCGATGGAAGACTTACCACGAGTAAGGGCTTTTAATGCTTCGTAAGGATTCGGATAAGATTCTCTTCGCAAGATGTTTTGAATGGCTTCTGCAATCACCATCCAATTAGACTCAAGATCATTATGAATTTTTTGCTCATTCACTAAAAGTTTATTGATTCCTTTAATGATCGATTTGAAAGCAATAAGACTGTGGGCAACAGGAACACCAACATTTCTCAAGACTGTGCTGTCGGTTAGATCTCTTTGTAATCTTGAAATAGGAAGCTTGCTTCCCAGGTGTTGAAAAATCGCATTTGCGATACCTAGATTTCCTTCTGCATTTTCAAAATCAATTGGGTTTACTTTGTGTGGCATAGCAGATGATCCTACTTCTCCTGCAATAACCTTTTGTTTGAAATATTCCATTGAAATATAAGTCCAAACATCTCTACAAAAATCAATGAGAATTGTATTTATCCTAGCCATGTTTTGGAAAATGTCCGCTAAGTCATCATAATGAGCTATTTGAGTAGTATACCTAGATCGATGTAATCCTAGGTATTCATTAACAAAGTGATCTCCAAATTTAATCCAATCAATGCCAGGATAAGAAACGACATGTGCATTAAAATTACCAGTAGCTCCTCCAAATTTCGCAAAAATCTTATTCGTTTTTAATTGTTGAATCTGCTTATTCAATCGTTCTATAAAAACTTTAAATTCTTTTCCTAAGGTCGTTGGCGAAGCTGGCTGACCATGTGTACGGGCAAGCATTGGAATGCCTGCCCAATTATTGGATAGGGCTTCTAATTCATCTGTAATGACTTTAATTTGAGGCAAGTAAATTTCAGAAATAGAGTTTTTGATTAAATAGGGAGTTGCTGTGTTGTTGATGTCTTGTGAAGTAAGTCCGAAATGAATAAATTCCTTGTAATCAGATATATTAAGTTCTTCAAATCTCTCTTTAAGGTAATATTCTACGGCTTTAACATCGTGATTGGTTGTCTTTTCTATTTCTTTTATTCGAATGGCATCTTTTAAATTGAAGTTTTCGAATAAGTTATTTAATTCATCGACCTTATCAATGTCAAAATCTTTTAGTTGTGGCAATGGAATTTGAACCAAAGCAATAAAGTATTGAATCTCTACAAAAACCCTGTATTTTATCAGGGCATATTCAGAATAATATTCTGAGAGCTCTTTCGTTTTTTCTTGATATCGGCCATCAATAGGAGAAATTGCGTTCAGCATAGATTTGAGTCTTATAAAAATGAATAGTATTTTGCAACATTAATGTATTTTATTCAAAGAACTGTGATAACTTTAACAGATTCTTTAAAAAATATAAAGTCCTTTTTCTAATATTGTGCAAAGGAATCTTAAATTTCAAATTTAGAATAAATCGATTATAAATTTATTAGCATTAATGCACAGTTTAGCAAAGAATCTTATTTTTCTTTTAATTTTTCTTCCCATCCTGACTCAAGCTCAAGTTATTGTTGAAGGAAAAGTTCAATCAAACAAAGGAGCCAACCTCTTAATTAGTACATTTAGCAAAGATAGCCATCAGCTGGTTCCAGTAAGTGATGATGGTCGCTATCAAGCCAGCCTCCCAAGGTTTGAAGAGTGTTTAATTGTTTTTTATTCCTATAACACTCAAGCAAAAGTCTATAGTTTTAACACCACAGAATCTTCAAAAGAAGTCATTCAACTTAATGTTCATCTTGAAGGAGAAAGACCTGGAAAATCGGAACGATTACGTTCAGGACCTGAGAAAAGATTTGTAACGAACGGGCCTGCTTATGTAAGCGAGAAGTTTAACCTAGATTTAGTCAAAGATAAAACTGCTTTTGCGAGTTTGATGGCTGTCGTCTCTAAGAATTTGAGTAATTTTTACAACAACAATGTTTTGCCTCCAGAAAAAATCGGTTACACCTCAAATGAAAATGATGTCCAAATTAGAAAAACAGAACATAAACTGGGAGAAGAGATTTATGTCCTTTTGACTAAGAAAAGAGCTCTGCAAGAACATTTGAATTCCTTAAACACTCAATACAATAATTTAGATTTTACGAACGATAGAAAAGTCTGTGATTTTGAATTTACTTTGTTAAAGAAAGAAGCAACACTTGCTAAAACGGTTTTTGAATTATCAGAAAAGGATTGGCTAAAAGAAAAACTGATTGTAAGAAGAAAAGAAAATGCCGGAAATGCAAGTACAAATAGGAAAGTAGTCGAGGCAGACAAAAAGAAATTGAAAAAAAGAAAGGAGTATGAAATCGCTGCGCTCAACATGAAAAATAAGCAAGCTGATTGCTGGGAATTAAGGTTGCAATTTGATATTGATCGTGAACTTACAAAAGGTGAAGCTGCAGACCTTTCAAAGGTTGAAATTAGAAAAATTGAGATCAATAATGTAAGAATGAAAAAGAGGTATGAAAATGCCAGACAATTGTACAAGCAACACAATAGCTTAGCGAATGATTTAACTGGAAGGGATAGGGTAGTCCAATTAGCGAATGCTCAAAAATACATTGCTGAACAGTCCCAAGTAAAATTATACCAAGCAGAAAATGATTTAAACAAGTGGAAGATAAAGCAGAAACAAAATCCTAGCCTATCCAAACAAGTAGACATGGCTAATCGAGAATACCTCAAGCAAAGAGAGTATGCCTTTCAAGCTGAAATGGCATACTTAGAGCATATGTGGTACCTCAGAGATAAACCTCAGGTTAAAGATGTACTTGACGAATTATTCACCCGTCAAAATGGACTTTTAGCTTTAGAGAAGATAAATCGGCCAGAAGAAGAACTAGAAGAGGTGCCGAACACAGAAGAATCTCCTACCGAAACAACAGAGCAGACTGAAATCACTGATGCTGAAATATTGGCCAATGTAAGGATAGAAAGCCGCACAACTGAAAATGGTCGGACTAAAAAATTAATTTTTAAACAAGATTACTATGAAATCGTAGTAGATAGAAAAGGTAATCAGTCTTATACTAAAAATGGAAAGGCAATTACAAAATTGACTTATGAGTTTGAGACAAAAAGAAAGTTTGGCTCAATATTAGAAAATGTAAGAGAAGAAGAGCGTCGCAAAAAACTCTGGACCTTGTTTAAAAAACGAATTGAATGAATTTAGATATACTAGCCATCGGAGCGCATCCAGATGATGTCGAATTAAGTTGCAGTGGGACCTTGATGAAACACATTGCTTTAGGATACACCATAGGAATACTCGATTTGACTAAAGGAGAATTGGGGAGTAGAGGCAATGGAGATCTTCGAATGAAAGAGGCTAAAGCCTCCCAAGAATTGATGGGCGCAGTATTTAGAGGTAATTGTGATCTTGGAGATGGTTTTTTTACTAAAGAAAAAGAGAGCTTACTTTCAATTGTAACATACATAAGGTTATTACAGCCAAAAATAGTTTTGGCCAATGCCATTAAAGATAGACATCCAGATCATGCTAGGGCAGCAGAACTAGTCAGCAGAGCTTGTTTCTTAGCAGGTCTAGTCAAAATCAAAACTGAAAGTCCAATTGATGGAAGTCAGCAAGAAAAATGGCGACCTCAAGCTGTTTACCATTACATACAAGATGAGCAATTGATCCCAGATTTTGTCGTTGACATTAGTAAATACATCGATAAAAAGATGGAAGCTATTTACTGTTTCAAATCTCAATTTTATGAAGCAGCTTCTAAAGAATATTCCGATGAGCCAAAGACTCCAATTTCTGGAAAAGATTTCATGGATTTTATGAAAGCTAAAGGAAGAGTTTTTGGACGTTCAATTGGTGCGGACTTTGCAGAAGGATTTAATGTTCAAAAAATACCTGGTGTAGAAGATTTATTTAAATTACAGTAAGCTAGTGTTTGCCTTCTTTCTTATCCACCTCTTCTAATGTACCAAGTCTAAATCTTAAAGGTACTTTAGATTTTTTTTCAATCTTATCTTCCAACAAACAAAAAAATGCAGGATTATATTTTAACACTACATTTGGATCTTTTGTCACAGGGCTTGTTTTCATGTTTAGCATTAGGCTTTTAAGCGCTAAGCTTTTATTATTTGTGACTGTATTTGGAATGCTAAACTGCGTGCTGTCTGAATCAATAGTTGATTGAGCATGGGCAATGCTTAAATGGCAGAAAAAGACTAAAAAGAAGATGTTATATTTCTTCAACATGTTGATGTTTGGCTTTTTTGCTGCCACTGTACAGGTCATAATTGATAAATCTACATTCCAATTTACCGTTTTGTAAAGGTATCTTTTTGCCTGCACGAAGGCCTAATCTCTTTAATGCACTTTTATTCGAACTTATTATCCAAGCTTGATAATTAGTAAATTCTTGTTTCATTTGATCTCCGATAGCCTTATAGAAAGCTTCGACTTCATTGACAGCCATTCTTTCATCGTAAGGAGGGTTGAAAATCAAAACGCCATTTTCAGCAGGTTTTTTTAATTTAAAAAAGCTTTTTCTTCCAAATTGGATAGAACCATCTAAGTATGGTATTTCTTGACTATTTAATTCAGCCTTTCGAATTGATCCCATTTCTTTGTCAAAGGCATAGATGTTAGAAGGCGTATCTTTCTTAATTCCATCTATTGCTGTTTGTTTAACTTTTTCCCAAACCCGTACATCATATTCTTTCCATTTTTGAAATGGCCATTCCTCTCTTTTTAAATTTGGAGGAATGTTTTTTTGCATCATAGCAGCTTCTATTGGTATAGTCCCACCACCACACATTGGATCAACCAATGGGCTCACTTGATCCCAAGCACTTAAAAAGACCAAACCTGCTGCTAAGATTTCGTTGATTGGAGCTTCTACCGATTGCACCCTATAACCTCTTTTGTACAGGGCTTCACCTGTGCTATCCATTAAGACAGTGCAGAGTGAACCATTGATGTGTAGTTGTAGAGGGAAAGTAGGATTTGCTTTACTTACGTTAGGCCTTTTTCCATACTTCTCATTAAAGAAATCGGCGATACCATCTTTCATTTTAAGCGCCATATACATTGAATGATTATAGTATTCAGAATGTACAGTGGATCGAATGGCAAAGGTGTCTTTTAGGCCAAGGATTTGCTCCCAATCGTAAGCTTTTATTTTTTTATAAAAGTGATTTTCATGCTTAGCATGGAAAGAGAAGATAGGTTTTAAGATACTAAGTGCTGTCCTTAACTGGAGATTAGCTTTGTAAAGAACTTCCATGTCTCCTTCAAAGGACACGGCCCGTTTTAATATTTCTATATTGCTGCCACCTATGGCCTCAATCTCTTTAGCAAGGACGGATTCTAGACCCAATAAGGTTTTGGCGATTAAATTCATTTAATGGGTAAGGTTCATTTTTTTTTGGACTCCCGAAGGATATAATTCCTTGAGTTTATTTACAACAAATTCAATTTCTTCCATAGTGTTTTTATGGGAAAAACTAAACCTTATGGTTTTTCCTATTGGCTTTTGATGAATGGCTCGAATTACATGTGATCCTATGTCAGATCCAGAGCTGCAAGCACTTCCACCAGATGCTGAAATTCCAGCCATGTCTAAATGAAGTAATAAAAGATCTGATTTGTCAGAAGTAGGGAAATTGACACTCAATACTTTTTGCATGTGATCTTCAACTTCCAAGCCATTGAAAGATATGCCTTCAATGTCCTTTATATTTTCAATAAAATGGGCTTTCAATTTTCCTAAATGTGCTAGACGATCTTCCATTTCGTCATTTGCCATTTCCAAAGCTTTCGCCATACCAGCGATGCCATAAATATTTTCTGTGCCAGCTCTCATATTTCGTTCTTGAGAACCTCCTTCCATCATTGGTTTAATTTTTTCATTGCCATTGATGTACAGAAAACCTACACC
>CALDYJ010000002.1 GCA_937941095.1 uncultured Saprospiraceae bacterium
AAAGCAGCACGTAAAGATGCCAGGGAAAGATTCGATACAGAAATGGCCACTATTCTTAATGCAGATCAAAATAGAATTTACAAAGAAATGCCTAAGGGAAAAGGGAAAAAAAGAGCGCATCACGCTAAAAGAATGAATGACCCAGAGAGAGCAGAAAAAAAATTAGCAAAGATGACGGAGGCCTTAGATCTTACACCACAACAACAAAAGCAGATGAAAGTACTCATGATGAGTAAAAAAAGTAAAGTCAAAAGAGATGATGTAAATTGGAAAGAACTCTCAGATGAAGAAAGAGCAAAGATGAAAGAAGAATTCAAGGCAAATCATCAAGCATACAAAGATGGTGTAGCAGAAATTCTCACTCCTGAACAGCTAGAAAAATTTCAACAAATGAAAGAAGAAAGAAAAGGGAAGAGAAAAAAACAGCATACTAATGATTTGAAAAATTGATGAAAACTTAGGCTTCTTTAAAAATAGATCAGTTACAAAAACTGATCTATTTTTTTTACCTCAGGCTCTACCCTCTTCTTAGAATTCCTAAATAAATCTTAAAAAAAGAAAACAAAGGGACGTTTTTCATTTTAAAAGGAATAAATTAACAAAAGCATTTATTCACAAAAATTTAAAATATGAAAATCTACCCATCTTTATTCCTGATGACAACTTTGATTATGCTCCACTTTAATAGTTTAAATGCACAATCAAAATTTCTAGTAGGAGGATCCTTAAGCTTTAGTCAAAATAAATTCAAATCCTCTACTGTAGAGAACATTCAAAAATCTCAAAGTATATCTCCTGAGTTCGGAATAAGCATTAAATCAACCTTTTTACTCGGCTTAAGATTTTCTCATTTCCAAACTAAAACAAATGGGGACTTAAACTTAAGGAATCAATATTATGGAATCTTTGCAAGGTATAGACATCCTATCGGCAATAAATTTAATTTCATCGGAGAGTTTGGACCTAGCTATAATAGACAAAAAACATTTGGTTCAAATAATAAGGATGAGATAAAAAGTTTTCTTTTAAGACTTAGTCCAGGCTTTGAATTTAAATTATCAAAGCGATGGTTAATCATTACAAAATGGGGTTTATTCGAATATAGAAAGTTGATTGAGAGATCCCCAAGTTCTGATCAAGATGCAACTTCTTTAGGCTTTAATTTAGATGCGAGGAATTTAAGCTTTGGATTGAACTTTTACTTTGGCGGTAAAGAATAAATCCAAGAACAGACAAATTAATTCTAAAATTAAAACAAAGAAAAATGAAAAATATTAAATGGATCATATGCTGCATTTTACTTAGCCCAATTTTCATTCAAGCGCAGCAAAATTATTTTATGAGTGGAACGGTAAACTTTGAACACAGCAGAACTTTTTTGAGGAATAATGACATCAGTGATTTTGACACCTTTGCCTCAATAAAATTTGCAAAAATATTAAAGGAACAGTGGATTGCAGGACTAAATTTGACTTTAGGACAAACAACACATAAAATGAATTTTAATAATTCACCTAATATAAGTTCCTATAGAATCAACAGATTTGGTTTAGGTGGATTTATCCGATATAGGTTTAGCATTCAAAAAGCTTACAATTTTTATATGGAGACTTCAGTAAACTATATCTTAAGTAACAATCAATCATTTTTAGATGGAGATGATTTTGGGGCCCCAACTAAATCCTATAGTTACAACCTTAATCTTGGCCCAGGTATTGAAGTAAAGATGCTGGAGCGATGGTTTTTGAGCGCTACACTTGGGAGTCTTAGTTATGAAAAAAATATATCTAAAAGCGTAGATTATGAAAATGATCAATTCTTCATTTTTCTGAGGGCAAGAAATCTAAAGTTCGCCTTAAATTTTCTTTTCTGAGAATATTAAAAGCATGACATATCACTTATTACCAAAATAAATGCAATTATTAATTTAAACAAGCTTGTTATTTAAATCCCTATAACTTGACAAAAAGAAATATAAATCTTTGTATTTACTTGATTCATTCTTCTTGATAAGTAAATCAAAATTTTCTCAATTAATAGCACTTTACCTTAAAAAAGGTAAAGTGCTTTTTCAGAATCCTGATTATATTAATTTTTCCTATAATAAGATTTTACATTTGTAAGGTATCAGCCTTTTATATCCAAAAAAAAAGTCCTAATTTGAGTTACCTCAATTTAACCATCAAGGTATATCCTTGGATGAATTAAAACAATACTTTACTAAGCACAACAATTCTCTCTAGAATAGTTTCTATTAACCACTAACTTTCAACACCTTAAATATTACATTATTTTAATTGTGATTTTTATTCACTAAAGAAGTCACGTTTTAACCTAATATCTCTTTTATGGATAGAAGAATGAATCAAAGTATAAACATAGCATGCTCAGCTGGTAAAAACTTTGGACTCAATCCATTGGAGTTCGAAGACCTCTGTACCGCCTTAAACAAAGGGGATAATGCCCTCTTTGAAAAGATATACCTGTCTCACTTTAAGCAGTGCCAAAATTACTTGATTCAAAATTATAAGCTTAGTCATAATGAAAGTTATGATGTTACCATGGATACTTTGATAGTATTCAGAAAAGGCATCATGAATAAAAAGATATCCTATGGGAATTTGAATTTTCTATTTACCAGGATGGCTTATTTTCAAATGTTGAAAAACAAAAAAGAATTAAAAAAATTAGATAAAGAAGAATTTCAATACCTCACAAATATAGGCTGTGAAGAATCGGATAAAAGAAAGCAGGAAAAACTTAATAGTTTAGAAAAAGTAATTAAAAAGCTCAGTATTGAAAAACAAAAATTTTTAAGAGATCATTACGTCAAAAAATTAAAACTTGTAGAAATGGCAAAACTATCGGGTGAGAGTGATGCTACCATGAGGAAAAGAAAACAAAGAATTTTAGCAGAAATTAAACTGATTATAAAAAGCTAAGTCAACCAATGAAAGACATTAACCAACATAAAGACCTTGAAAAATCTTTAAAAGAAATGTACCTCTCAAAAGAAGAAAATGCCCTGCGTGAAAAATGGGCAAAACAACTTAACGATGATTATGATATTAAAAAAGAACCAGCGCCTGCTAGTAAGAAATACCTCTATCTTTTAATCTTAGGGCTTATTGTTGCGGCAACTGGTATGTTGACTTATAAATATTTTACATCAGACTCGAGCAAGGATACTAAAGTAGACTTGCAAATAGCTAAACTTGAAGTACTGAGTCATCCCATTTACAGCCATAGAGGTGCAACAAATCAAGATGGAGAAGACTTATCTTTAGAAGCATATAATAATTTAGTGGCCGAAGAATATGAATCGGCTTTAAGCAAATACGAATCTATAAAGGAACTTAATGATTATGACAACTATCATTTAGCATTGACTTATTTAAAATTAAACAAAAACAAAGAGGTCATAAAACTGCTAGAAAATTTTAATCAGAAAGAGCATAAATATTCTCAAGAGAGCAAATGGATGTTAGCCCTAAGCTACTTAAATGATAACAATACCCCGAAAGCAAAAACAGTCTTAAAAGAAATTGTAGTAAAGAACTTATACAACAATAAAAATGCCCAAGAACTTTTAAATACAATTGAATAAAATAATATTCGATAACAAACACTTACAAAAATTAAATATGAGAGACTTTAGCAAATTCTTTAAACAAAAAAATCTCCTTAGCCTTGTTTTAATTATAGGCTTTTTACTCCCCAGCGCTGGACCGAATGTATTCATTGCAGGTAAAATTGGAGCAACAGTGGCATTTCAATCTAATTATCCAAATAGCAATTTACATTTTTGGCTTTACGGCGATGGTTATTATGGAAAAAGGAAGTCTCCGACAAGAGATTACAAAAATAGTAGCACAGGTTACGAAGCGGTCTATTACACGATTGGAGACAAAGAAGTTGATGAACCTGAAGACTTTGTTTTACCTACGGGTCCAATAGATAACCCAAATCCAGGTTTTGTTTATAATCCACCGATGAAAGCTAGGGACAATATAGACATCAAAAAAAGCTGGAACATCACAACCTATGCCATGACCTGGATTATGGTTCACTATGAAAATAAATTTGATGTAGATGCTGTTGATGGTTGCGTTCATTTTAATTACGATCCTGAACAAATTGAAGTTTTAACTAACTCTCAAATCAATAGTATGACGATTGGGGCTGTTGGGACAACAAGTCCTTTCCTTAACTACAATGACTGGGCATTTAATATCCATCATGATCCTAACCAAGGTAGAATCACTTGGCAATTTGAAGACTTGGTAGGTGGTGATGGTGATCATAGGATCCTTTACATTCCCGTTAAAGGTTTTATACACCAGGATGTAAATGATGTGGATTTAACAGCCTCAATTTTAAAAGACTGCAATGATCCACCTGTTGATCGAGTTGGTGTGCATTTTGAAGTAGTAGGCTATCCACATGATCCAAATTATAAGCATTGTTTAAACTTAAATAACCTAAGCCACACTTCAGAAATGAAGAAACAATATGGTGAAGAAGAAGGAGAATGGGAACAATACATCATCTATGAAATCCAATTTCATAATGAAGGAACAGCACCTGTTCAGAATGTAACCGTAAAAGATTACTTACCCGCAGAAATAGATCCAAATTCAGTTGAGCTTTTAAGTTCTGATCATTATTGTGAATTGGATTTACAGACTACAGAGTTTTACTTCCCTAATATTTGGCTACCCGGAACTGGACAAGGCTATGAATATGAAGAAACAATCTCTCAATTTAGGTTTAAAGCCTGCATCACAGATGAAATAATAGGAAACCAATGTCTTACAAATGGAATAGACATTTATTTCAATAATCTTCCTCCTATACCTGCGTCACATACTATATGTGCGCTACCTACTGGTCCAAATGATGAAGGTTATGCATATGGCAATCCATGTAATGAAAGGAAAGAAGATAGATTAAGCTTTGAAGCTAATGCTAATTTTGAAATTTATCCAAACCCTGTTAAGGACTACTTATTCCTTAAAGGCATACAAAAAGGAGAAATATTAACTATGAGAATATTAAGTGTTGATGGTAAGATAATGTTACAAAAACAAGCTCCGACAAATGACCTATCTATAGACTCTAGTAATCTACCGAAAGGTTTATATTATCTATCTATCGAAAGTTCGAGTAAAGGATTTCTAACACAAAAATTTATCAAACACTAAATTCAACTTAATTAGTGGCATCTTTATGCCGATCAATTACACTCAGAAAGCAAAGGAACTTTTAAATACAATTTGAAAAAAATAATATTAGATAACAAACACTTACAAAAATTAATCATGAGAGACTTTAGCAAATTCTTTAAACAAAAAAATCTCTTTAGCTTTGTTTTAATTATAGGTTTTTTACTCCCTAGCGCAGGACCGAAAGTATATATTTCAGGAAAACTCGGAGGTCTTGTTTCATTTAGATCTGAATATCCAAATAGCAACCTACATTTTTGGCTCTATGGGGACGGCTATTATGGAAAAAGGAAATCCCCACTAAGGGAATACGAATCAAGTACTGCAGGTTATCAAGCGGTCTATTACACCATTGGAGACAAAGAAGTCGACGAACCTGAGGATTTTATATTACCAACAGGTCCAATAGACAACCCAGGTCAAGGAACCCCGTTTAATGCCCCAATGAATGTTAGGAACAATCTTGACATCAAAAAAAGTTGGAACATTACAACCTATGCCATGACATGGATTATGGTTCATTACCAAAATGATTTTGATGCAGATCCTGTAGATGGTTGCGTTCATTTTAATTACAACCCTGAACAAATTGAAGTCTTAAATACTCCTCAAATCAATGGTGTGACGATTGGCGCTGTTGGCACCAATAGTCCATTCTTGAATTATAATGGATGGGCGCAAAACATTCACCACGATTCTCACAATGGTAGAATTACTTGGCAATTTGAAGACCTTAAAAGTGATGATATTGATCAAAGAATTCTTTACATTCCTGTTAAAGGTTTTATAAACCAAGATATAAATGATGTGGATTTATCAGCAATGATTTTAAAAGACTGCAATGATCCAATCATTGATCGGGTTGGTGTGCATTTTGAAGTAGTGGGCCATCCACATGATCCAAATTATAAGCAATGTTTAAACTTAAATAACCTAAGTCACACTGCAGCGATGAAAGAAGAGTACGGTGAAGAAGAAGGAGAATGGGAACAATACATCATCTATGAAATCCAATTTCATAATGAAGGAACAGCACCTGTTCAGAATGTAACCGTAAAAGATTACCTACCAGCAGAAATAGATCCAAATTCAGTTGAGCTTTTAAGTTCTGATCATTATTGTGAATTGGATTTACAGAATACAGAGTTTTACTTTCCTAATATTTGGCTTCCTGGAACTGGACAAGGCTATGAATATGAAGAAACGATATCCCAATTTAGGTTTAAAGCCTGTATTACAGATGAAATAATAGGAAACCAATGTCTTACAAATGAAATAGACATTTATTTCAATAATCTTCCTCCCATACCTGCGTCACATACCATATGTGCTTTACCTGTAAGTCCAAATGATGCAGGTTATGCATATGGCAATCCATGTAATGAAAAGAAAGAAGGTAGATTAAGCTTTGAGGCCAATACTAATTTTGAAGTTTATCCTAACCCAGTTAAAGATTTCTTATTTCTTAAAGGCATACAAAAAGGAGATCTTCTATCAACAAAGATTATGAGTGTCGATGGTAAAGTCTTGTTACAAAACAACAGCCTTACAAATGATTACACAATTGATACAAGTAATCTGCCAAAAGGCTTATATTACCTTTTGATTGAAAGTTCAACTAATGGCCTTCTTACTCAAAAATTTGTTAAACACTAAATACCATAAACCAGATATTTTTATGAAAGTGATCAGCACCTTGGTGCTGATCACTTTTGTATTTGAGCACTGCATTGCCCAAAATCAAGAAACAACTGTAAAAACGGAAGAAGAAAATAGAATAGATGAAGCCCTTAATCACTTTAATAAAAAACCTAATCCCGATAATTTAAAAGCCTTAGAATTAATTGGTGATTTAGAATCCCATTTTGAAAAAGAAAAGAACTGGCAGTATTGGATGCAATGTATGAGGATGAAATTTGTTGCCTCAATAAGAATTCCAAGCATGGATTCTTATCGATTGATTGAGAAGAGTAAACATGCCTTGAATGAACTTCCTCCTATTTATAAAGCAAGGTACCACAACAACCTTTCTTACATTTATTTAAAAAAAGGACCAATATATAAAGCAAAAGAGCACGCGGCTCATGCCCTAAAACTCTACAAGGACGAAGGCGATAAGAAATTAGAATTATCTATGCTCAATAGACTGGCTGCTTGCTATAGTACATTCAATGATCACCAATCTGCAATCAATTATGAGAAGATCTATCAAAATTTAATCGAACAAGAAGCTTACTATGGAACCTTAAGTCCAAAAGTGTTAAAAAGATATAAAAATCGATCTCATAAAAATCTAGCTCAATATTATTATCATGCTGGGGCTGCTAAAAACTCATTAGTCGAAATCGAAAAGTCTTTAGCATTTGACACTACTTACTCAAAATTAATTTACAAAGTAAATGCACTTCTTGCTTTAAGTAAAAATGAAGCAGCAAATAAGATCATTAAGTCCTTTGGTCCTCCTACTAATTTAAATGCTAATCTACAGGTAGGTTTAGCAGATGTTTTTGAATCGCAAGGAAAAGGAAATGAAGCTCTAGAATTAAGAAGAATCGCTTTCAATAATACAGCGCCGAGCAGGGATAGAAATTATTTAAAAAATGCAGAGAAATTTGCAAATGCTCTTTACAAAAATAAGGAAGACGAAAAAGCATTAAAACTATGCCACCAAATTATCCAATCCTTTTGTATTGGATATGAAAATGAGGACATCTATTCTTTACCTGAAAGTAAGATGTTAATTCCTGAAGCTTATTTAATGGAAGCTTTAAATTTAAAAGCAAAAATACTCGAAGACCTTTATCAGGAAGGTAATGAAAACATTACAATAGATTTGGTATTCGACACTTATAACTTAAGTATTGAAACACTAGATCTTTTGCGTACTTTATATGAAGAAAGCAATTCGAAATTTTTGATGAATGAAACAATGCACAACATTTATTTGAGGCCAATTAAATTTGCCTTAGCTATACAAAAAAATCAAAAAAGCGATCAATACCTCTCCAAGGCATTTACCTATATACAAGCATCTAAAGCTTTTGGCTTGAGAGAATCCATCTCAAAGCGTCAAGCCTTTAAACTGGCCCAAGTACCTGATGAATTGATCAGTAATTATTTTTCATTAAGTAGTCGGTCATTTGATGTCGGGCAGGATTACCTTGTATTAAAAGATTCTCTTTCCATGCTTGAAAAAAATATTCAAAATGAATATCCGATGGTAGGGGAATTAATTAAAAATGAATTTATAAGCATTAAAGAAGTACAAGCGAAACTGACAAACAATCAGGCTATCCTTGACTACTACGTAAATGCCGACGAACTAGTCTGCATCGTCATCACTAAACAAGAAAAATTCATCTATGAGAAAAAATTAGCTGACTCATTTTTTGAATCTATTAATACTTATACAGCATTGCTACATGATCCAGCATATAATCCAACTAATAGTAAAAGTGATGTTTTTTTACAACATTCAAAAAAAATAAAAGATGCAGTATTGACTGAAATACTAGCAAAATTAAAGGTGCATCAAATTGATCAATTGACAATTGTTGGAAGTGGGATTATCAATAAAATTGCTTTTGCAAATCTGCCATTAGGCGATAAAAGTCCTTGGTCTGACTATAAAGAAAGTCTTTTAATGAATTATTCATTCAACTATTTACATTATGTAAATCAACTAAACAATAAACTCAATAACAAAATTAGAAAGAGCCTTTGTATTGGTTTAGACTATTCACAAAGAAAACAGTCAGAAACAAACTCAATTAAGCTACGTGGAAATATACAACTTGACTCACTCTACCTCAATCAATTACCAAATGCCAAAAAAGAAGCCATTGAAATAGCCCAAAGATTAAATACCAAAGCATTAATCGATGGAAGAGCAAACTTAAAAAACATAAAGCGAGGCATCAGATCTAGTGATCACATCCATTTTGCTGGTCATTGTATTATTGATGTAGATGATTACAAAAACAGCTTCATACCAGTTTATGATAATTCAGGTAAGATCGAGGTTTTAGGCTATGATGACATCCAATCCATGAATATCAATCCAGCTCTTGTGGTATTAAGTGCATGTAATACAAATAATGGAAAAGCTTTAAATTCTGAAGGTATGTTTAGCATGTCTAGAGTATTTACAGAAACTGGAGCCTCTTCTGTACTTGGATCTAACTGGAATACACCAGATAAACCTGCTCTGAAAATAACGGGTTTATTTTATGATAATTTATTAACAGGAATGAATAAGGCCGAGGCTTTGAGGCAGGCTCAATTGACTTACTTAATGAATGATGAGTATAGTAATCCCAATAGTCGGGTAATTAATAATTGGTCTAACTGGTCAATTTATGGATTAGATAATCCAGTGGAATTTGAAGCCGAGAGTAGATTACAAAAATTAATGGTTCCTATTTTAATGGCACTAGTTTCTTTTGGTTTTTTATTGACTCTCTTAATAAAACACAAAAAGAAGACTAACCCAACATCCTCTTTTTAAATCCACTCAATCTTCTCTGAGCAATTCTAATTTCTGTTTCATCCACCAATCTTATACTGTTTCTAACTTTCAAAAATTGGTTAATGTGCATTAAATTGATAAAATGCTTATGATGAATTCTGAAAAATCTATTTGGTATTGTTAATGATTTATGTTGAATGATTTTTTCATACTTCCCTAAATTGGTAGAACTTAAAATTGTTTTTCCACTTAAGAGAAATATTTTGGTATATACTCCATCTGCTTCAAATCTTATGATCTCATCCAGTTTAATATAAGCTAATCCTCTAGTGTTAGATATTCTAAGAAAATTATCTGGATTACGGATACTTTTCTCTTTTTGGAAAGAAGCTGCATTCTCTTTCTCAATAATTCTTCTTCTAGTTTTTTGAATGGCGCTTTTCATATATTTTAAATCTATTGGTTTTAAAACAAAATCAATGGGAGAAAATTTAAAAGCTTCAATTGCTTTTGAAGCATGTTTTGAAATAAAAATAATTTCAAATGTAATTTTTCTCAAGGTTTGCAGAAAATGAAAACCGAAATTTTCCGTGCTGTCTAAATCAACAAAGGCTAATTGAGGCTTTAATTCATCAATCAATTCCTTTGTTTGTTCTAGACTAGAAATCTCAGCATTCAAAATCAATTCAGGAAAGAAAGAAGCAATTGTACCTAACAGGTGCTCTTTTCCTCCTGAATCTTTGTCAACAATTATAGTTTTCAAATTTGTCATGCTTGTTGGATCTGTCAGCGTTTATTAAATTTTAGTCTTCACTTATAAAGAGTGGAATCAATGAAAACGTGACTTAATTTTTCCTTTATTTTTTATTTTTTTTATGCTAAATCTTGAGAATGATTTCTGAATAAAAAAATCAAAATTTTATTCGATTAATGGAAGAGATAATCTTAGATATGTGCACTTATTGGATGAAAAGAAACACTTGTTAAAAAGCAAAGGAAAATAAGCAGAACTGAATTAAATTGAGAATTTACTCACTTAATAAAGCAATTATGAAAATCTTCAAACTCCTATTTTTTATGTCCTTGTTTTCTTGTCTTTTATTCGTCTCTTGTAATGAGGACGATGTTCAGCCCTCTATAGTAGAGGATGAAGCTACTGGCTTCAAGCCTGTCGCTTTAGACCTTGACTTATATGAAGGAAAAGAGTTAGAAAAGGAAGAAGATTAAGCCATTACCTTTAAAGGCTATAAAAAAACACCTCATTGCAAAGTTTTGCAATGAGGTGTTTTACTGATCTTGAGCAAATCAAATTTTAAGTACTTTAAAGGTGGTTTCCTTATACTTATCTGAAATTTTAATAAGGTAAACCCCAGATGAAAAAGCATCTAGGTTTAGCTCCCATATTTCTCCAGGCTTCATTTCTTCTTCTCTTTTAAATATTGAAAGTTCTTTCCCTATTAAGTTGAAGATATTGACTTGCAGTTCTTCTCCAATAATTTGAGTGCCGCTGTTCTTCAGTTTCACCTCACCCGAACTTGGATTAGGAAACAAGGTCATCGAACCTTTAAAAGATATAAAATCAAAGGCATTTCCACAATTCATCACAGTATGCAAATCTTTATAATCTATTGCATTTATGCCAGGTGCAATTTTTCCTCTAACTCTTTCATTCTCTATTTTCAAAAAACTAATCGCACAACCTACAAGAAGAAAATCATCTCCAGAACTATTTAATGCAATGATAAATTCTTCTCCTTCTTCAAGGCCTTGGTAGTTTAATACACATTGCCAATTTAAGATCTCGATTTCATCTTGATTTATTTGACCATAGATTACTTGACCTACCTTAACCTTTTTCCATTCTCCTGGAATGGTTTGCATAACTTCCCCCCTCAAGATTAAATCAGGAAAAACAGCTCCATTAATGTCGACTAAGTCTTCACAAAAAGTTTTTGCAGGGAGGCAAGAACATGCATAGTTGATTGTTGGTAACAATAACATTACTAATACTGTACAGATTATGGCATTTTTCATGATACTTATTATTTATATAAGTATAGACTGTTGGTTTGGAGGGAATGGTTGGGGTTGACCAACTTTTAATTTCAATTAAGTTGAAATTCACTAGAAAAATAAAAAGAGCCATTATATATTATCTAATGGCTCTTTTAACTATTTAGTAACCTTGATTTATTTGCGGGTAATGCCAAGTATGAGAATTAATCATTTTAAAATCTTCTGATACCTCAGCTTTTTTAGCTTCCATATTGTATTCATGTTGAGGTGAATCACCCATTTCAATAAGAGTTTGACCATAAGCCGCTGGTGCAGCCTTTACCTGCGCAGTGTACTCACAATAACCTTGACATAAAAAGTTATTATATATGTTTTTATACTTTTCATTGAGCATTTTATCAAAGTCAGCTTCCCACACCGTCTGTAAATTAGCCAGTCGAATGGCATCCAAGTTATTTACAGGATAATAATTAACTTCTAACTGTTGAGGAATAAATTTACCATGAAATTCTACATTTGCGTATTCAACCTGCTTTCTGAAAGCTTTTGTGACAAGTGATTTAAGTCCATGAACAGCATTGTCAAATTCTAAGCCTGGTCGGGAATTTCCGTACCCAGTTACTACTTCACCATACGGTCCTGAATAGCCTTGATTATTTTTCATATTTTTTCTTTCCTGAGCAAGTTCTCTTTTATTTTTTCTTAAATTATTAAATTCTACATTCTCAGGGATTTGAAGATTACGATCTTTCGGTTGGAAAGTTTCTGTCTTTCTAAAGTCTGGATTCCTTTTATTATTCCTTGCTCTTTGATAATTTCTTTTATTTCGTCTGAACATTGCTCTAGTTATTGGTCTTAATGCCGGTCTTGGCATAAACCTTAATGGTAATGCAGCTTCCAAACCATCTAAATCGATGGCTTGAATGGGAGTATTACTTGCATATTGATAAGGTGTCAATTCAGGATAATCCCCTCTCAATGGATCAACACTCAAAAACTTAGCAATCCTCGGATCATAAATCCTGAAGCCGTAATCGTATTGTGCACCACTACCTTTGACTTCATCGTCTCTTTCTTTCCCATTAAAACCAAAACGATAGTTAGCCCCATTAGCCGAACGCTCTTCTATTTCCCAACCAAAAGGATAATAATCGGTGTAGCTTAGTATTTCAGCCTTGTATTTAGGAAGTGCAGAACCTTCATGGGTCAATAACTTGTTGTCCGAAACCACAGACATGACATTACCAAGATGATTTTTTAATTCATAAGATTTATTGCCGCTGATTCTTTCTGTCCGAGAACTGTCTACCCCAACGGTGGCCAAGTCATCAGTTGGAATATCTGATCTTTTCAATGCTAATCGTGCAGAGCCGTATACATGAAATTCTCTAGCGTATAAGTTTTCAATGGAACTACTATTAATTTGAGTACTATCGACTCCTTCATAAACGGCAAGTAATGACCCACTAGCATCTCTACTGTAATAGGTATAAGACCAATCTGCAGCTAAATTCCCCTTCTGCACCTTTTTTAGAATTCGATTTCCTGCAGCATCGTATTCGTAAAACAAATTCGGCTGCTCTGCTAAATTGGCAGCGCCGGTTCTTATTAGGCTGTCTATTTTTCCATGCCTGTTCCAATAAATCGAATCGATTTTTTCGTCTTCATCGTGGATTAAGTTGCCGGCATCATCGTACACATAATTATTTGTAGATTGGGCATCAATATCTTTCGAAAATGAATTAGCTCCAATTTGATCACCTACTCGATCAAGTCTGTTGGTCTTTCTTGTTTGTCCATTACTTGCAATTTCCGTTTCATAATTATAAGACAGTGCGTCTACGTAATTAATATCTTCTCTCCTAGTTAAATAAGTGAGATTACCATTGTCATCATATGACATGGTGGCTCTATAAGCCTGTATAGCACTTGCATTAGTCCATGAATTAGTAGTCGCATCAACAGCCGTTTGTCTTTGTGCATTTTTAAGTCGTTGCAATTGATCGTAATCATAGACAGTAGGCATATTTTCTAAGACATTGCCGTCTGGTTTTTTAATACTATAAATAGTAGATCGTATGTTACCATTATAGAGATTTCCTAAACCACTTTTTTCTTCTGCCACAAAATGATCCGATGCATTTACGGTACTTCCTACGGCTTTATAATCATTATCAAAATAGCCTAAGTTATAACCAAAGACATCTGTCGCTACATTCTCATTGATTCCGCCTACAAGTCCATCTTTACCAATGTCTCTCGTTTCTAGTAAGGTGGCCGAATTCATCCCTTTAATCCATCCTTGGATATTGTAAGCAAAATCACAAGCTTGGACATTATATTCTCCTATTTCCGTTCTGGATAAAATGTTATGATCGTAATAAGTATAAGTGGCATCCTTATCCCAGATGTGCCCATCTTTACTTGTAAAAACTTCAATCAACCTGTTGTCCTCATCATATAAATATTTATGATTAAATTCATCTGCATGGTCTTTCTGATAAGTAATTTTGTTAACATTACCACTTACTAAATCATATTCGTAATCAACTCTCTTTAAATGTTGGTTGATGTTCTCTAAGCTTGCGAATTCAGTAATAAGTGTAGTCACATTTCCATGTACGTCGTAATCAAAATGTGTCCCATGTTCATAATCTAAATCTCCAACGGTATACACTTCAAAGTATAAGCTACTACTTATGCGTTTTCTTAAAAAGATTCGTTCGGCATCAAAATATGAATCTACGTTTAAGCCACTTGTCGTGTCTTCCAAATTTTCATCATAAATTTGTATAGAAACATCATACCTGTTTAAACCAGCATTTAACCAATTACTAAAGTCATCCGCATTTTGTGCAATGGCATTAGTCAGTTGATCACTTACTAAGACCTCTACTTCACCAGTTTCAATAACTCTATTTTGCTCATCAAACAACGTATAGGAATACCTAGGATTAGGGTAAATATCAAGGGAACTTTGTCGACCATTTTGACTGGCAATGGTTCTTCCTAAATTATCATAAAAATATCTTTCTTCTTCTGCATCAGGATTATCAGCAGCTACAACTTGGTTTAAACTGTTGTGCTGATAATTGGTCACAAATTGATGAACCGGATAATAAGGAGCATATGCAGGATTGCCTCGATGGTTTTCTACTCCTACCGTATTGCCAATTGGCTGAACACCTTCAGGCGAAACGGTCCTTACTATGTTCCCAGATTGATCATAATAATATAAGGTATGATGATATTCTTTACTAGTATACGTTTGGATCAATTCATCCTGTTCATCCATGCATTGCTCAGGATATTCCAATCTGAATCTTTCTCTCGCTTTATTGATTTCGTTTTCGTAATGCGTCTTGGCTTCAATCGTATATAGATCAAATACATAATCGAGGCAATCGTCTTCATATTCTGCTTCAATAAAAATTGATCGGTTACACAATAATTCACTTTGGCATGGACTGAAGTCAAAACAACTGCTGGATGCCTCTAGGTCTATCTCGTTACCACTAGCATCGGTATAAACAATGTCTATGTGGTAATCTCCATTTGCATTTAAACCATCGCCAGTGATGGAAATAAAACTTGTAACATCACAAAGCTCACTTAAATTTTCAAAAGTAATAGAACACAATAATTCATCAAGCGTACAACCTCTTACAAAATTGAAAGTAATTTCATTAGCTGTTAGTGTTGGATCTGGAATGACCAAATA
>CALDYJ010000003.1 GCA_937941095.1 uncultured Saprospiraceae bacterium
AAAATCTTATCGTGTCCAGATTTTCGATTTAGCTCATCTTCTTCACATTTGCCGTTAAGGCTAAAATGTGCGCCCTCATCATAAGTAAATGAAGTTGCTACAGGTCCATCTTCGCTTTCTAAATATTGCGAATAAATGGTCCATCCGTCTTGGATTTTAGCTGTATAAGTAAGTTCGTATTCGTCATTGCCGAGATGCTTTTGATCCATTTTCCATTTTACAGGTTCTAGGATTTGAGCAAAACTGTTGGAACAGATAGAAACAGCAATAATAAGTGCAAGGTAGATCCTCTTCATGATCAATTAGGTTAATTAATTAATTAACGAATGTTAGATATAATGATGTGTAATGGTTTTCAGCTCAAAATTAACGTTTGAGCTGGTGAATTTACTTAAAGTTAAGCGTAAACTCAATATTTGTCGGTGGAAGACATTGATGATCATCACAGGTCATAAATTCTACACTTCCTTTTACGTTTTGTGCTTTTTTAGTGTTTTTGACTCGCTGGACAAACTTTACGGATTGAGCATATTTGGCAATATTCATTTCAAAGTAGTCATCGAATTTTTCGATTTTATCACCAATCTCCTTAAATTCTCCTACCAATTCAAAGTCGCTTAGATTATCAAAGCTAAATGAGGTAGGAATAGGTCCCATGTTTGATTCTTGTTTTTGAGCATATAAATACCAGCCAGTCTGGATATTCGCAGTACATATTATATCATAATCACTTTCAGATACCTTCTCAATATCAAATGACCATTTGACCGGCATTGCTTTTTGACCGAATGAAGAGAAAGATAATAAAGTAAAGAATAGAGCACCGAGAATATTGATTTTCATCTTTGGTTTGCGTTAAACATTAATAAAACAAGAAATATGTTTTGGGTAGCTTCGTATTGTTATGAATACGGAGAAAATTCATCTCGGATTCGTCTTCCAAAATTAAAATTAAAATTTCACAAATGCATTTAATTAATAAAAATATAAGAAAACCTTAACCATTTTAGGCTGCTAGTGACTTCTCCTCATTTATGAGGAGAAAACAAGATTCATAGAAAAGAGGGATATATGAGGATTGAATTTGCCCCATCTTTGATTTATCAATGACGAAGTAAATTATTAACCTTTAAAATTAAAGATCATGAGAAATTCACAAAGCCAATCAATAGTAAATAAGATTAAACTATTCTTAGCTCAAGCTTTTGTTTTAGTATTCTTTACAATCGCCTTACAAGCTCAGAATTATGATAATCCAGAATTAGTTGTTGCTGAAGCTCAAGGTCAACAATTAAAGATGAAACACATCGTCGCTTACATGGGCCTAAAAATGTCGATGAACCAGATGTCTCAAAACCCAAACGATGCAGAAACCGAAGCTGTAGCTATGGAAGCAGTAACTGTTTTTAACACAAATCCAATTGCAACTATACAACAATTAGACATGGTCGCTCAAGAATTAGGATTAAATGGAGGTGCTGCTAATCATGGAACCTATGACTCGAGTCCACAAAATGGCGGATTCCAATCGAGCCCTTCAACCAATTTTGGAGGCAACTTTAATATGGAAGCTGAATTGGCAAAATTTGGGCCCAATCAATTAGATTTTCATTCTTCTACTTCTAATCAATTAAAGCAATTACTTTCAGGAACATTGCTGACTGACAGTTCTAATACCTATTCTTCTAGCCCAAATGGAAGTCACTATTTGTCTTCAAGTACCAACATACACTTTTGCGCTAATGGAACCTTTACATGGGTAAGTGATGCAAGCGCAAGTGTAAGTACTGCAGGAGCTGATCTATACAGTGGAGGAGGAGAAGATGCTCCAGTAACAGGCTACTGGGATGTCGCTACTGGTGGAGGGCAAACATTTATTATGCTTTATTCTCGCCATCCAGAAATGCTACAATTGAATCCTAATGGTTTTGTTCCAATGCCAGTGAATGCATTTCAAGCAGATTTAGTTGCTGTTCCGAATGTAAATTCAAAAAGAGGCGAGGATCTATACCGTGTGAATCGTGGACAAGCGCAATGTTATTAATAATATAGTCTTTGGTCTTTCGACTATATTTTGAATTTGTCTTAGGTCTTTTGACCTTAACCTTTCAAATAGATCAATCTTAGTCTTTCGTCTTTTGGGCGAAGGACTAAGCTGTTTTTAGCATCTATTCGAAACTAGGTTAGCGGAACGAATGAAAGCAAAATAAAGAAAGTATTTTAACATCTAATGTCAAGAAGTCCAAAGTCAAAAGACAAGCGACGATCGACCAAATCAATGAGTAATCCCAGCTGCTTCAAAAGTATTCTCGATCAAAGACTCAAAAAGAACTTTACCATCAGTATTGGAGACTAAATCTTCAGAAGCTCTTTCAGGGTGCGGCATCATGCCGAAGACATTTCTTGCATGGTTACAAATTCCAGCAATGTTGTTGAGGCTCCCGTTTGGATTACTGGATTCATCAGCATTTCCATTTTCATCGCAATACCTAAATAACACCTGGCCGTTGCTTTCTAAGGTTTTGATCATATCGTCAGGACCATAGAATCTTCCTTCAGCGTGTGCAATAGGAATTTTTAAGACTTGATCTTTTTTCGTTTTATGCGTAAATGCTGTTTTATCGTTTTCAACTTTCAGATGAACATTCTTACAAATGAATTTTTGACTGTTGTTTTCAAGTAGCGCACCTGGAAGTAATCCAGCTTCACACAATATTTGAAAGCCATTACAAACTCCAAAAACATAGCCCCCACCTTCAGCAAATTTTATGACTTGTTTCATAATCGGTGAAAAACGCGCTATAGCCCCAGATCTTAAATAATCCCCATAGGAGAAGCCACCCGGCAATATGATGCAGTCTTTTTTACCATAAGCCTCTAAATTTGTTCTTTTGTGCCAAAGCTTTTCAACTTTTTGCCCCATCACCTTTGAAAGGATATGAACCATGTCATCATCACAATTTGAACCTGGAAATACAACAACACCGAATTTCATCACGAAAGATTTAGAAGTGGAATAAATTGCCAAACCAATACAGCAGCTAATAGAAACAAATGTACAATTTCTGCCCAATGCCTTGGCATACGCACAAAATTAATAGAAATAAGTATAGAAAGTGCAGGAATCATGACCATTAAATTTTGAAGATTCACTCCACTTTGAAAAAGTACTGTTAAAATTGAGATGGCTAATGAAAAGTATAGAATGCTAATGTTTTTTTGCACCCTTATTTTCATTCTGTAATTATAGGTCTTTATGCTAAATAGGCTAATCAATATCAATAAAGCAAAAAAGCTTAAGGTGAATAAGAGATCAAACCTTTCTACATTTTTGAAATCAAAGAAGCTGAAATTTTGAAAAAATTGGATCTCGTAAAATTGCGCTAAGGAATCTGTCCAATATTTATAGGTAAACAATAAAAGAAATGGGCTGATGAAGCCGATCAATAAGATAACCCTTTCCTTAAATTTATTTGCTCTTAAGATGCCTAGTCCTAACCAGGCTAATACTATTATGAATAAATAAGGAGGGCTAAATAGTGCTGCCAATGCAATCCAAACACCTATATTATAGATTTTGTCTGCACAAGAATAGATGTTATAGGTTTCAAACATCTCATACAAAGCGAGAATAAGAAAAAAGTTGGCAATGAGATTAGGGCTTATGCACAAGAATTGCGGGCTAGAAGAAGAAATTAATAAATAAGTTAAACCAGGGATCAACGTAACTTCTTCGGTCATTCTTTGGCTGCTGCAAATGACATTGACGAAAACTGCTTGTAAAAATACCAGAAAGGCTGCTAAGAGTTTACTGTTTAGGGTAGTCAGATCATAATCGCCGAAAAACTGTTGAAACAGATACCCACCATTACCCATGTCTATTGGGCTGTCAACAAAAAAGATGCTTGACCATAACAATGCTACATAAAACAATAGTAGTATGTTAGCAAAAAACTTATTTATTCTAAATAAACTGAGCAATAGATGCGCTTTAAAGATGGAAATCCAAAATTACAAAATGTAAACTTAAGGATGAAGCCAATCTAGTGGGTTAAGCCTAACCTTTTGTCTCCAAATTTCAAAATGTAACTTGGAATTGCCTTCTTTGGCTAATTCTCCTATGGTTTGAAGGGTGCTCACAAGATCTCCTCGTTCAAAATAAATGGTTTCAAGGTTTGAATAAACCGTAAAAAATTCACCATGTTTTATCAAAAGTGTTCTTTTATTGCCTGGCAAGGTAAATTTACCAACCACTTCCCCTTCAAAAGAAGCCCTAACTTTATAATCTTGGCTAGGTTTTATGTCAATTCCATTGTTAGTAATTTGTACTTTTTCTAGGCTTGGATGACTTTGTTGACCAAAAAATCCAATTACAAATCCATCTATGACTGGCCAAGAGAGCTTTCTTTTCGCTCTGGCAAAATCTTCACTAATGGTAGCAGAAAGACTTTCTTTGGTCTTACCTTCTGCATCCAGTTCAGATTTGATTAAATCTTCAATCGCAAATTTCAATTGCCTGGATGCTTTTTGTTTTTCTTCCAATGATTTATTTAAACCATCTTCATTTTCTTTAAGAATTTTGAAGAGTTCATTTCTGTATGCCAGTTCTTTACTCAATTTACTTCTTTGGAGGCCTTGGCTTTTGAGCAATTGTTTTTTCTCTTGATTCAAGTTCAACAATTTTTCCTTCCTTTTTTCGAGCACTTTTTTTGTGCTTAAAATGACGCTAGACTGTCTTTGACGGTAGGCTTCAAATTGTTTGATGTATCGCCATCTTACAAAGGCATCATTCAAATTATTAGAAGCTAATAAAAAACTATATTTTCCATTTATAAGTTTTTCTCTATAAGCATTTTGTAACAGGACGTTATAATCATTCGAAACTTGTTGAAGGTCATAATTCAGTGATTGTATGATGTCTTTATTTTTTTTGATGCGGTGCTCTGTAAGACTAATCTCCTTTTTGAGCGTTTTAATGTATTGCCCTCTTTTTTGAATTTTTCTCTGAAGGCTTAAATAAAGATCTAAGATGTTTTCTTTGTCCTTTCTATTATTCTCTATCAGCTTATTTGTGAGTGAAATTTCATGCTCTATTTGGGCTTTCTTCTGTTCTAACTCTTTTTTAGTCTGTCCAATAAGATAGCCATTGAATAGCATGGCTAAAACTAAAATGACTGCGGTTTTGGAATAAAACGTTGAAAAGGATTTCATCAGATTTTCATCTCAGTGTATCTTGATGGAATAGAAAAGATGATTTTTTGAGGAACGTTTAATTCTACATCAGAATATTCAATGTCTAAACCGATGGTTTTTGAGCCATTAGAAATTAATATTTTTCTGTCATAAGAAAATGGTCGCTCACCTAAGGCTTGGTAATTTAAATAAGAAATATTAACGCTTAACTCTCCTTGAGTAAATTCAGACTTTACTGGGAGCAAATTAGATTTATTCAGTTTTAAAGCGCTCTTTACACCATCTTTTTCACCAGATAATAAATAGTGACTTTCTAAGAAGTTGAGTTCAGTATAGGGGATGATGTCTTGAAGTGTATTGCCTACAAAAATGTTTTGAAGATTACTCAAAGTTAATTGTTCTACTATATCTGCAGGTAGTTCAAATTGTGTTGCTAATTCATTAATGTTTCCTTTGAAGTACTCTTTTCGGATTCTATCCAAAAACATTAAGGAGTCACTAGTACAAAGGAGTCTTGCTCCTTCAAAACCGAGCTTTTTAACATTCATCCAAAATTGCTCATCTTTTTCTGCTTTTATGTTGGCAGAAAAACCAATTTTTTTGCTGTCATTATCTACTTTAATTTGAGCAGAAGCTTTAAACCATTCAGGACTAAACATTGCATCATCTAAGGCAAGATTTAATTGCTCAATAGACATTGCTTCATCAAGTTTAGTCTTTTTTGATTTCTTTGAAGATTTACAAGAAAAAGTAAAAAGGAGGAATATTGCCCCGACAATAAATTGAAGTTTAGACCAGCTTTTTATCAAAAGTATTCTATTAGAGTTGTTTAGAAATGATTTTCTTGTTCAACCTGTCTGATTTGCCTCCCAGTTCTTTAGCTTTAGACCAATATTCAAAAGCTTTTTCTGCTTCATCCATCTCAAATAATAAATCTCCAAAGTGTTCCAGAACTTCAAAGTTTTGATCACCTCCATTTTTCATTGACTTTTCAAACCAATTTTTAGATTCATCAAATGATTTTGATTTATATAAGACAAAGGCTTTTGCGTCTTGAACCCTAAAATCGTCTGGTTTTAGATTGAGCGCTTTTTCTATTTTTTTATTTGCTTTTTCTATTTTGTTTTGGTGAGCATATGATCTTGTAAGTCTTGCAAGTATATCCGCTTTTAAGTTGTTGTTCTTGCCACTCATCAGCAATGCCTGCTCCAAAGAATTGGCCGCAGCCGAATGGTCATCTAATTCAGTAAGCGAAATTCCATTAAAATAAAATAGTTTACCATGGTTAGGAAAAACGTCCATCGCTTTTTCAGACAAATCTCTCATTTCTTCCATTTCATAACTTTCCGCATGGATGTATAACATTTGCTCCCAAACAGAATAGGTATTTCCATTTATGTCAATTGATTTTTGATAACTATTTAGAGCAGCTTTGTTTTGGCCTGTTTGGTACAACATGTCTCCATATAAAGCAAAAGCTTTTGGGTCATCAGGATGAACCTCAGTTAGTGATTTACCAAGTTTTAATGCTTCCGCAATGAAGGTATCATCATTAGAAGTACTCATTTTTGTAATGTAAGGCATAAGAGCCTTGACTTTTAAGTCTATGCTTTCTCCCTCTTGTTTGATGACAGAATCTAAAGACTTTAAATAGGCGGTTTCACCTCCTTCAGATTTGTTTTTTCCTGCCAGCGCTAATTTAGCTTTTGCATCAAGTGGATCAATTTCTAAAATTTCTTGATACACTTCATTGGCTTTGTCTAATTTTTTCTGGCTGGTAAAAAAGTCAGCTAAAAGATGTCTGTATTTTACTGATTGAGGATGGAAAGCGATTAAAGCTTGAATTTCTTTTGTTGCATTTTTTTCATCCCCTAAACCCAGGTAGAGCGAATGCTTTCTCCTACTTACTTCTTCATTGACACCAAACTTTTTTTCAATGACATTATACAGTTTAATGGCTTCTTCTTGCTTGTTGTCTTTTACCAAAAAATAAGCATATTTAAAATAATGGTATTCTGTGCTAGGGTATTTTTCTACCATTCTTTTGTAAATGTCAGCAGCACCATCATACTTTTTAGCTTTATCATAAACATCCGCGAGGAAAAGCTGGTACCACATATTTTCTGGCTGCAAGTTGACAGCTATTTTTATGGAGTTTAATGCTTTCTCATCGTTATCCATTACATCATAAACTCTTGCAAGTTCATAAGCAGCAGCATGATTTTCTGGGTTGGTTTTTAAAACCTCTTTAAACAAGCTCGCAGCCATCTCGTAATTTTCAAGAATCTTTTGCTTATTTGCTTCTATAAATATTTTTTGATTGTTGACTTCTAATTCAGTTGTTGTTCCCGGCTGTGCGGAAAGTCCAGTTATTGCTAAGAAGAACAATAAACAAGTACAAAAGAAAGAATATAAGGTAGAAAAATTCAAATTTTATAATTCAAAATGTAATTGAAATCTTTATCGCAAATCGTTTTTGTCTTTGAATAACGTAAGCCAAAATTAAGGAATTGCCTTAAGAGACTATATTTTGACTCCTTGTTAAAGACAACAGTCACTAAAATAAGCTTAAAGGTGCGTTAATTCTCTATTCAACCACTGAAACTTTAAGCATATTTGTTCGATGCCTTTTATTTAATGGCATACTACCAGTATTTACTATGATATCACCCGTTTTTAGGTGCTCATTTTGAACTAGAATACTTGTCACATCATCAATTGTTTCATCGGTAGTCGTAAATTTATCATAATAAAAGCCTTGCACACCCCAAACTAGGTTAAGTGTGGCAAGCATGCTATCCTGATCAGAAAATATATAGATTTTGCACTTTGGTCGATAACTGGAAACCTTGAAGGCGGTGTATCCTGAGCTTGTCATCCCCATAATTGCCTTTGCCTTTATATCTTCTGCTACCTTTGCTGCATTGAAACACACTGCATCAGAAAGAAAAGTTCTAGACTTTTTAGATGGAGTAGGTCTTGGAAATAAGACATATTCTTTTTCTGCTTCTTCTATGATGTTGTTCATTGCCTCAACTACTTTGACAGGGTGTTGACCAACGGAAGTTTCTCCACTAAGCATTACAGCGTCTGCACCATCTAAAACAGCATTGGCAACATCTGTAATTTCTGCACGTGTTGGAATGGGTGCAGTAATCATACTGTCAAGCATGTGTGTTGCTACAACAACTGGCCTAGCTCTTTGGATACATTTTTTAATAATCATTTTTTGCAAAAGCGGAAGTTTTTCTATTGGTACTTCAATGCCTAAGTCTCCTCTAGCTACCATTATAGCATTGGATGCTTTTATTATTTTATCAAGTTTTTCAATGGCCTCAGGTTTTTCAATTTTGGCCATAAGTTTTGCAGGATGGTTTTTTGCCTTTACTCTTTTAGCAAGATCTTTCATGTCCTTTGCACTTCTTACAAAAGATAAGGCGATCCAATTGACTGAAGGTTGGGTTAAGATGTATTCAAGGTCTTTCTCATCTTTCTCTGTTAAAGAAGGCAAAGAGATTTTTGTGTTAGGTAAATTAACGCCTTTTCTTGAAGACAAAATCCCTCCGAAAAGTACTTTTAATTTTACAAGATCTTTCTTGTTTGTTTCTAAGACTTCAAGCATAAGCTTGCCATCATCGATTAATACTTTTTCTCCTACTTTTACATCGCTAGCAAACTTTTTATAACTCATGTAAACCTTTTCCTTTGTACCTACACAAAGTTCATTGGTAAATTTGATGGTTTGTCCTTTTTTTAATTCGATGCCATTGTTTTCGATTTCTCCTACTCTTAGTTTTGGTCCTTGTAAATCTGCAAGGATTCCAATGTGAAGATTGTATTTTTCATTGATGTAAGTAATTCTATTCATTACTTCCTCATGATCTTGATGGGTACCATGCGAAAAATTTAACCTAAAAACGTCCACTCCTGCTTTTACAAGCTCCAGTAATGTTTCATAGGAGCTTGATGCTGGACCAACTGTAGCTAATATTTTGGTACTTTGATGCTCTATTCGTTCTATCATGAATTAAGTTTTATGATCATATGATTTTTGTAAAAGTCTCCTTTTTTATTGATTTAATAGCATGACTTAGTGTATTTAGTACAATATAAAAGCAGAAATATTAACTGATTATAAAAACTATCTTTAGCTTTAAAGTGTATTATTTGGGGTATTACGTAAAATAGTAGCTTTCGGCCTATTAAAAATTGAATTAAAACTTTGGTTTTTGGCTATGTAATCTCTTATTTTACACTCAATTATTATTTAACCTCCCTGCAAGGGACAATTTAAATCGCAATATATTATGGACATTGCAGAAAAAGTGACTAAAATCATCGTTGACAAGTTAGGTGTTGACGAAAGTGAAGTAACAAGAGAAGCTAATTTTACAGTGGATCTTGATGCAGATTCATTAGACACTGTTGAATTAATTATGGAATTCGAAAAAGAATTTGATATTTCAATTCCAGATGAAGAAGCTGAAAATATTCAAACAGTTGGTAACGCAATAGATTATTTAGAAAAGCAAACAGCTACAAATTAATACATAAATTTAATTTGAACTTTAGTTAAACTAAAATTTATCCACAAATCAGAATGGCTGGTTTGTGGATTTTTTTATTGTATTTTTATGTTGTAATATTAACATATGAAAAGAGTAGTTGTTACTGGCCTTGGTGCCATCACTCCAATAGGAAATAACATCCAAGCTTATACTGAAGCTCTGCAAAATGGTAAAAGCGGTGCAGCAATGATTTCGCTCTTCGATACGGAGGTGTTTAAAACAAAATTTGCTTGTGAAGTAAAAGATTTTAAAGCAGATGAAAGCATTGATCGAAAGTTGTCGAGAAGAATGGATAGGTTTTCTCACTTTGCCATGGTAGCCGCCGGCGAGGCAGTTAATAATTCTGGAGTTTTAGAGAGTCCGTTTGAAGCTGAGCGAGCTGGTGTCATTTGGGCATCAGGAATTGGTGGATTAAAATCATTAGAACAAGATGTAGAAGAGTTTGAACGAGCAGGTAGGAAACGTCCAAGGTATAATCCTTTCATGATTCCAAAGATGATTGCTGATATAGCTGCAGGATACATTTCCATAAAATATGGTTTCAGAGGAATAAATTTTGCCACTGTTTCTGCCTGCGCATCTGCAAGTCATGCCATTAGTGTTGCAGCAGATACGATTAAATTAGATAAGGCAGATTTTATTGTTTGCGGTGGTTCTGAAGCTGCTATTACCACAACAGGTATCGGTGGTTTCAACGCAATGAAAGCCTTAAGTGAAAGAAACGATGATCCAAGTACTGCATCTAGACCTTTTGATAAAGAAAGAGATGGATTTGTGTTAGGAGAAGGAGGAGGAGGAATTATTTTGGAAGAATACGAACATGCAAAGAAAAGAGGTGCTAAAATCTATGCTGAGCTCGGAGGTTCAGGAGCTACAGCTGATGCTTATCACATTACCGCACCTCACCCAGAAGGTATAGGGGCAAGTGGTGTGATGAAAATGGCACTTCGAGATGCTAAGATGAATCATAATGAAATTGACTATGTAAACGTGCATGGGACTTCAACTCCTCTAGGAGATATTGCAGAGACTAAGGCAATACTTAATGTCTTTGGAGATCATGCCTATAATTTAAACATTAGTTCTACAAAATCTATGACTGGCCATTTATTAGGTGCTGCAGGAGCTGTCGAAGCAATCGCAGGTATCCTGGCCTTAAATCATGGATTTATTCCTCCCACTATAAATCATTTTACGGACGATCCCGAAATAGATGGAAAATTGAATTTTACCTTTAATACCGCTCAAGAACGCGATATTAACGCCATGTTGAGCAACACTTTTGGTTTTGGAGGTCACAATTCGTCAATTATTTTCAAAAAGTTGGTATAAAAGAGATATTTTTAGCCAACCAATTTCTTTATTGGTCGTAATCAATCCTATAGTCTTCCATATCTATTCAAAAGAGAGGTCAATGAATAGTGATTCTTTATTTAAAGAACACTCAGCGTATTTTGAAAAATAAAATTAATTGAGATTTTTATTCAGGTATTATAATTTATTTCTTTCAGCCGATAAACAGCTGGCCAAGAAGTTGAAATCACTTCTCGGTTTTACTCCTGCAAATTTGGAACTGTTCAAATTAGCATTTTCGCATAAATCCAATTCCTCAGAAAAATCTTATGCTATTCAAAACAATGAGAGACTTGAATATTTAGGCGATGCAGTTTTAGGCACTATTGTAGCCGAATACCTTTTTAAAAAATACCCAAACGGCAATGAAGGGTTCTTGACTAAAATGCGTTCAAAAATTGTCCAAAGAAAATCATTAAACAACATTGGCGATAAAATGGGGCTTGATATGATTCTTTCCGAATTTAATACCACTAGATTATCTAGATCAATGCTAGGTAATGCAGTTGAAGCCTTGGTTGGTGCTGTATATTTGGAAAGAGGTTACGTCAGAACAAAAAAGTTTATCATTCAAAAAATATTGCGAAATTACATTGACATTCATGAACTCGAAACTGTAGATGAAAATTACAAAAGTCAATTGCTTGAATGGTGCCAAAAAAATGGACAAATGGTCAGCTACAAAGTAATCGCTCGATACAAATTCGAAAAAAGAGATAGATTCAAAGTTGCCGTTTTAATCGATGGCGCAAAAGTAGCAATCGCAGATGATTTCAATAAAAAATCAGCAGAGCAGATGGCTTCAGCTAGAGCAATGAGCTCTATGGGCATTACCAATGATCCAAGCAATGGTCAAAAACAAAACTAAGTTTGTCCGATTCTTCCATAGCTAATTTTCCTTTTCCTGATCAATCAAGAATCACTTTAATGCAAAGTGGGGCAACAGAAATGTTGAATTGGCTAAATGATCTGGTCAAAACAGGTTGTGCTAATCTTCCTTCCTACAAAGAAGATTTTTGGGAAGGTATCTCAAAAAGAATGGTTGATGGGAAGTTAAATGGTCTTAGCAATAGGGTAAAGAAGATTAAAACTATTGTCCAAGGAAAAGATGATTGGGAAGAATTTGTACTTAAGGAAATTTCAGACCTCAACTTAATTGCTAAAGCATTGCTTGCTCTTGATAATTTTTCTAAAACAGAGCAAATCACTTACTTGAATGCAGCAGGTTTTAACATTACCAAAAAACATCTCCAAAATACGCCCACTCAATCAGATCTTTGGCAAATCCTAGCGGTAGCAAATTGGACCGATGATAGAATTAAAGTTAGGCAAACTTGGTTGCAAGGTGTTCAATCCAAGTTAATGGGTATGATCTTAGAATATGCCTGGGGTAAACAAGAATTTATGGTAAATTGGGAAGCCGGTAAAATGTTTAACGGTGAAGTAAAGTTATATCCATCTACTTATCCTACCCGTCTAATGGTTCATACTTACCAACATGTTGATAAGTATGTTGAAAACTATTCCGCCTATCCAAACATTGATTCATTCTTACAAGCATATGCAAAGGCTATTTTATTGAATCCTCTTCTTTCGGAATTTCCGCTTTGTTTGAAAAATGTAAGACTTGATGCTTCAAGTGAAAATTTATTCCTTGTAGATCAAGAAGCAAAGAGCATGGAATGTACTTGCGAAGAAAACATTAAATGGGCACTACTTTCTGTGAGTGCTGGAAATACAATTAAGATTTTTGCAACTTGGAACGGGTTTCAATTAAAGCCAATGTCGGCGCTTGTGAAAAATCGCTTTGTGTCTTTATAGTCTACGGTTAAAAGTTAAACGTTAATGGTTCTGATGTTGGTAAATGAGACGTAGGATTATTCAATCAACTCATAAATCATTTCTAAAATCATTTCTGGTTTTGTGAATGGGATCAGATGGTTTTCATTTTCAAGAATTTTTAGCTCCAGTAAATGAGCTGGAATTTCGTTTTTGCTAAAAATTGCATTTTCAATAGGTGCGATCCTATCTTTTTTTCCATGAATATGAGTGATAGGTACTTTAAGATTTGCCCAGATTGATTTTATTTTTAACAATTCATGAGCATGCTCAAATTTTTCATCACCTGCAACTTTTGTAGCTTTTGGAAGAATCCACCTGGTTGCCTTCCACTTACAAAAATGAGCAAACCAGAAAATCTTTTCATGAGCAGGATCAATGACAGGAGCAATCATGACGACTCGATCGATTAAGCTTGGATGGTCATGTGCACATTTTGCTGCAATAGGCCCTCCATAGGAGTGGCCAATTAATAGAACCCGCTTTGCAGGATTATTTTCTAGTACCCAGGCAATAAAAGCGACTTGTTCCTGAATGCCAACAGAATTACCGTAATCAGAATATCCATATCCTATGCGGTCAACTGATATTATACTCGCTCTCTGAAGCAATGTCGAATCACTCAAATAAGTATTGAAAGCATCTGAAGCTCCAGGAGCTCCATGAATAAATACCAAAAGATGATCTGAAAGGTCTCTCTCTTGTCCGGTTTTGATGTATCGAATGTTTTTATCCTTCCATTTAAGATTATTGATTTGATAATCAATTCCTTCCTCTTTAAAATATTGGGCTACCTCAAGATCGTTTATTCTAAAATCACCAACAATATTTATGGCGATTACTAAAACCAGTAAAGCTATTGTAGTGAAAATCGACAAAATTTTTAGTACTGCTCTGAACTTAGGTTTTTTAAACATGTTCAAATGTAAAGAGAAATTAAACTAAAATCGTTCGTCCTGATAGGAGACCTATTGGTCCAATAAAAATAAATGTTGAATGAAAAATGCCTTATTTACAGGCATTACCTACCACTCTTTAGACTTTATTAATCTTTTCTTAACAGAATTTAACACACAGAGTAAAATAGATGTTGTAACTTTGGTGTTATAACATTGATTGTTTTTATGAATGAGATTAATTCAGCGATTCAATCAAGATTTTATCACATTTTTAAATTTTTAGCATGAGTACAACTGAATTTTATAGGTTCATAGACGATGTTCAGTCTCCACTAGAGTCATTTGCTTTAAGCTTGACAAAAGATCTGGAAGATTCAAGAGACCTCTTTCAGGAAACTGTATTCAAAGCATTGAAGAACAAAGACAAGTTTAGATTAGGGACCAATTTCAAAGCATGGATTATGACCCTAATGCGAAACACCTTCATAAATGAATACAGAAGAAAGAAAAGAAGTAGCATAACTACAGCTCCAACTGATAGTTTTTACTTTAATGCGAATACTCCGGCAACCATTGTCAAAAACCAAGGAGTTTCCAACATGGCAGTAGATGAATTAATGGGTATGTTGGACAGTATTGATGATAAACTTAGAGAACCGTTTTGGATGTATTACCTAGGTATGAGCTATCAAGAAATAGCAGATGCCTTAGAAGCACCATTAGGAACAATAAAAAGTCGCATATTTTTTGCAAGAAAAGAATTGCAAGGCAAAGCACTAGCAGCAGGTTTGAGATAACAAATAAGTATTCTGGATTGAGTCTTTATAAGGCTCGATTCAGAGTTTTTCTTTCAAGGATTAATATTAAAACATGAAGATTGAAAAAGAAATCAATCAGACAAAGCCCTTTAAAAGCAATCACCATCGGGCACTAATTAATCTGATATTTACATCCAATTGGATGTCAGGTAGGATAAGGAATCAACTCAAACCCTTTGATGTAACGCTTCAACAATATAATGTACTAAGAATTTTACGTGGAGCAGGTAAAGCGATTTCAACCTCTTGTATAAGGGGAAGAATGGTTGAGAAAATGGCCGATACCTCGAGACTAGTTGAAAGATTGTGTACAAAGGGGTGGGTAAATAGAGAAGCTTGCTGTTCAGACAAAAGATTAGTCGATATCACAATTTCACAAGAAGGAATCGAAATGATCGAAAGTATAGAATCTCAAGTAAACATGATTGAAGACATCACTAAAAACCTAAATCCTCAGGAAGCTAAAATTTTAAGCGAACTCTTAGATAAACTAAGAGGTTAAATGCCTACAATAAATCACCTCTATTGGTATAAAAATTGTCTTTTATACCGTAAACACGACTAACTCAAGTCATTTTAGCGAAATTTCGCTAAAAATCCTTTACTAAACACTCATTTTTATATATATTTAGCGAATATTCGCTAAATCTCATTTCAATTCAATAAAAATGACTAAGAATCCAGGAATTACTTTTAAAGATCAAATGCTTAAAGGAGGGGAATTTATCATCAAAGACTCTGAAGCATCAGCTACTTTCATACGAGAAGATATGAATGAAGAACAAAAAATGGTTTGGCAAATGGTCAAAGATTTTTTGTCAAACGATATAATTCCAAATGTTGAGAAAATTGAGCATCAAGAAGAAGGCCTGACAGTGAAGTTGATGGAAAAAGCTGGAGAATTAGGCTTGCTAGGTTCTCATATGCCTATGGAATATGGAGGGATGGAAATGGATACGAACACCAATACTGTAATTTGTGAAGCAATTGGACCTTGCGGTTCTTTTTGTACTTCTTACGCTGCGCATACTGGTATCGGAATGTTACCAATTTTATACTTTGGAACTGAAGAACAAAAGAAAAAATATTTGCCTGCATTAAGTGCTGGGCAGTTTAAAGCAGCTTATTGTTTGACTGAGCCAAGTTCTGGTTCTGATGCACTAGCCGCTAAAACTTCAGCAGTATTATCAAAAGATGGAAAACATTACATCTTAAATGGGCAGAAGATGTGGATTTCTAATGCTGGATTTGCAGACGTTTTTATTGTTTTTGCACAAATAGATGGAGAAAAATTTACCGGATTTATAGTTGAAAAAGGAGCAGAAGGAATGACACTTGGAGCGGAGGAGAAAAAGCTTGGTATTAAAGGTTCTTCAACAAGACAAGTCTTTTTTGAAAACACACCAGTACCTGTTGAAAATATATTAGGAGAAATTGGAAAAGGACACCTCATTGCTTTTAATGCTTTAAATGCAGGAAGATATAAATTAGGTGCCCTCACTCTAGGTGGAGCAAGAGACTCATTAAACATGGGAATCAATTACTCCAACGAGCGTATGCAATTTAAGCAACCAATTTCAAACTTTGGGGCCATCAAACATAAAATTGCAGAATCTTCCATCAAATTATTTGCAGGAAATTCAGCACTCTACAGAACCTCAAATTTAATGCAGGAATTAATAGCTGTGCTAAAAGAAGAGGGCTATAGTTTTGGAGAGGCTAAGTTGAAGGCTGCGGAAGAATACGCAATAGAGTGTTCTATTTTAAAAGTAGCAGGATCTGAAATGTCGACATACATTGTTGATGAGTCTTTGCAAATACATGGAGGGATGGGTTTTTCTGAAGAAAATCCAATTGCTAGAGCTTATAGAGACATTAGAATTTCTAGAATTTACGAAGGGACTAATGAGATCAACCGAATGTTGATTCTAGACATGCTTTTAAAAAAGGCCATGAAAGGTAAGTTGGATATTGTTGGTCCAGCATGGGAAGTTCAAAAAGAATTGGCAAGTATGCCATCCATGGAAAAGCCCAAAGGACCTTATGGAAATGAACAGAAAGCAGTTGCAGATTTCAAAAAAGCGATTTTAATGGTAGCAGGCGCTGCAGCAAAAATGCAAATGGATGGCAAAATTAATTTAAAAGAAGAGCAAGAAGTTTTGATGAATGTTTCCGATATGATGATCGATTGCTTTCTTGCTGAATCCATGCTCCTTAGAATTGAAAAATTGAATGGATCAGATAAAAGAAAAGTTGATCAAGAAGTTTACGACGCGATGTTGCAAGTGTTTTTTACTGATGCCAATGATCGACTAAGAAAAAATGCCCAGGATGCCATTACTTCTTTTGCGGATGAAGACCTTATTAAGACTTTTCTTTTAGGTTTAAAAAGGTTTACCAATTATCCTCCATGCAATGTAAAAAAACAAAGAAGACTCATCGCTGATGTGATGATAAAAGCAAATGAATATTGCTTGTAAAGTATAAATTTTTTCGTAGGTTTACTAAACCTCTAAGGTTTAGTAAACCTAAGCTTTTTTGTTTAAAATGTCCCATCTTTTTGTAATCTAAAAAGACCGATTATTTTCCCTAAATTTAGTAGGACAAAACCAGATGTTTATGCCACTAGGCATTTCCTTTTCCTACACACTACACTTTAAAACAAACCATAATTTATGGACTTGTTCTAGCCGTATCCTACTTATTATTCTATTTGGGCTTGGCTTTCATGGAAATAATTTACTAGCAAATACTTACGCCGCTTCACCTGCTTTGGTTGATACCATTGATTGTGACCCAGGTTTTTATCAAACAATAGGCGCAGAGGGTACCTTGGTAAGATATGAATACGATGGTTTTGAATTAGGTTTTGAGATCATTGCTGTGTTTGGTTTCCATGTAAATGCAACAGCTTTTAATGTCATAGACGGCTTTATGTATTGTATTGCAAATGGAAGTCAACGTTTGATCCGCTTCGATACAGATGGAAATTATACTGATCTAGGTCCATTGCCAATCAATGGAAATATTTTTGTCGGAGGCTTTGATACGAAAGGCAATTATTATGTGATGCAAGGATCAGATACAGAAGTGTTTAAAATAAATGTAAACACCTTAGTTGTAGAAACGCTAATTATAAGTACTAATCTTACTTTTCAAGCTGCCGATTGGGCTTATGTAGAAGCTGATGATAAATTTTATGGTGTAGGAGGAGATAGACTTTTTGCTTTTGATCCAAATAATCTTGGAGTAATCGCTTACCCACTTTTTGGTTTAGAGAATACGCCGGGAGGATTTGGAGGAGCCTTCTCGACTGCAAATGGAGGGCTTTTTGTCTCGAATAACCAAACAGGCAGTATTTTTTTGATAGACATCTCTAGCCTGCAAGCATTAGAAGTAATTGGTGGCCCTCCATCTGGCATCAACGATGGGGCATCATGTCCTTGTGCCTTGCCACCTTTCCCTGCTATAATTCCGCAAAATGATACCATTTGTATTTCAGCTGGAATTCCTTTTAATGTTTTGGCAAATGATTTAGCTTCTCTGGCAGAAATTGATAGAACAAGTTTTACAATTATTTTCGATCCATTATTTGGAGAAGTTACATATGATGAGGATACTGGAACGGTTCTTTACACGACTGACGATCCCAGTCTGCAAGACTTTTTCGTATACGAAATTTGTTTGGATAGCGATGAAGAAATTTGTGCTCAGGCGGTAGTCAATTATCTTCCAAATGTTTACAGTCAAATTGATGAAACCATTTGTGAAGGTGATACACTCTTCTTCCAAGGAGAAGCTTTTACAGAAGAAGGCTTGTATGAATTTCAACACGCAGCTCAAAATGGTTGTGATAGTATAGTTAGCCTCAATCTAAATCTGAATGAAAATAGCTCCAATCTTTTTCATGAAGAAATCTGTGAAGGTGACGAATTTGAATACAATGGAGAGAAATATTTTGAAGAAGGTAGTTATGAATTTACTTACCCAGCTCAAAATACCTGCGACAGTTTTGTTACTTTTATTTTAGAAGTAAATCCAATCTATGAATTGATGGTTAGCGGTTCTATTTGTGATGACGAAGCCTTTGAACACAATGGAGTTTTTTTTAGTGAAGAAGGTCTTTTTGAAATTGAATATCAATCAGAAGAAGGCTGTGATAGTATAGTTTATGTGGAGGTAGTTTTTAAAGAGGATTCTTTTGGCTCCTTGGAAGATTACATCTGCGCGGGTGAAACTTATCAATTGAATGATTCATTATACACAGAAGAGGGAAGTTATGTTCAGTATTTAGAAGGGAGCAATGGCTGTGATAGTACGCTCACTTTTACTTTGATAATAAACCCTGTTTTTGAAAGTAATCGCTTTGAATCAATTTGTGATGGAGAAGAGTTTGTTTTAGAAGATGGATCTGTCTACAGTGAATCAGGTGATTACCTAATTCGTTTTGCTGCGGCAAATGGTTGTGATAGCATAGTTAATTTAAACATCAGTTTGAAAGAAGATTATGAGCTTGAATTGTTTGAAACCATTTGCGAAGGCGAAGTATTTACTTTAAATGACGGAAGTACATATTCGGAAGAAGATAGTTATCAAATAAATTACATTGCAGCCAACGGTTGCGACAGTATTTTGATTTTGAATTTACTTGTTTTAAGTGAGACTTCTTTTGAATTGGATGAGTTTATTTGTGAAGGAGAATTTTATACATTTGGAGATATTGATTATTACAAGGCTGGGAATTATCAATCTACTTTTACAGCAAGCAATGGATGTGATAGTATTGTTGATTTGAATTTAAGCTTAGGCTACCCATCTAGCAATGAATTAGTAGAGCGGATCTGTCAAGGAGACACTTATTTGTTCGAAGGTATGAGGATCAGCGAAGCTGGATACTATGAGGAATTGATAACTGCCCAAAATGGCTGTGATAGCCTGATAACTTTAAATTTAGAAATTTTACAAAATGAATTTACACCACTTGAAGTATCCATATGTGAAGGCGAATCTTTTACCTTAGGCGCGGAAACTTATTTTGAAGAGGGGGTGTATGAGCAAACATATTCAGCCTCAAATGGCTGTGATAGTTTAGTAAGACTTGAACTATCTATTGCTCCAAATTTCTCAAGTATTTTAATAGAAGACATCTGTGATGGAGAGACTTATTTAATTGATGGACAAGTATTTGACCAAACAGGGGATTACGAAATTTTTATTCCAGGGACGAATGGTTGTGATAGCATCATTTTTTTAAGTCTTACTACTCATCCCCAGCAAAGCTCCAGTTTTGAAATACGAATCTGTGAAGGCGAAGATTATGAATGGCTAGGTTCGACTTACTCCACAGGGGGGCAATATGAACAAACTTTATCAAGCTTCCATAATTGCGATTCCTTGATCACCTTAACTTTGTTGGTAGATCCTGTTTATGAAGAACTCCGAATAGAGGAAATTTGCCAAGGTGAAGAAATAGAAATTGATAACCAATATTTTTCTCAAACTGGTTTTTATGAACTAAATTTCCAAACGAATGAAGGTTGTGATAGCGTAATAATTTTAGACTTGTTGACTCACGAACATTCTTTAACTCAACTTCAAGAAATTGTTTGTGAGGGTGAACAAGTTGTGGTTGCTGGAATGACTTATTCTAATTCAGGATTTTTCACACATGACTTAACAAATATTAATGGATGTGATAGTGTGGTTACTTTAGACCTTTTTGTACATCCAAGCTATGAATTCAATTTTGAAGAATCAATTTGTGCAGGCGAATCTTTTTCCATAAATGGGGAGGTGTTTCAATCGACTGGCTTGTATGAATTGGAATTGCTAAGTCAGTTTGGTTGCGATTCTGTTTTGACATTAGACTTATTAGTCAGAGATCATGCTTTGACAGTGTTAGATGAAGTAATCTGCATAGGGAGCAGCTATTCGGTGGGAAGTTCTACTTACACAGAAACTGGGCTTTATGAAGATGTGCTCATCGCAATCAATGGTTGTGATTCAATTGTGAATTTAAATTTAAAGGTAGAAGAGATTTTTTCTACAACTCTTGTAGAGGGGATTTGTCAAGGAGACAATATTTTGGTCGCAGGTGAAGAGTTTTCAGAAGCAGGAGCTTATGAAATTCTCATACTGGCATCTAACGGCTGCGACAGTCTTATAACTTTAGATCTTTCCGTTTTTGATCATGAAGAAACATATTTAATAGAAGAGATTTGCGAAGGCGAAACATTTGTTTTTAATGGTCAAGATATTCAAGAAGCGGGTAACTATGAGTTTGATTTAGTGACCAATGAGGGCTGTGATAGTACGATTTTTCTTGAGCTAAAAATAAAAGAGGTTTATGAAATTTCTTTGATGGAAGAAATTTGCGAAGGCGAAACATTCGAAACTGCTGGTCAAGTTTATTCGGAAACGGGTGAATACGAAATTGGATTTGTAGCTTCTAACGGTTGCGATAGTATAGTGCTAATTTCCTTGTTTGTTCATCCTGTTCCCATTACTATTTTAGAGGAGTATACTTGTTTGGAAAATGAAGTTGGCAGCCTTACTGAAATATCTACTTCTATTTATGGCTGTGATAGTACTGTTGTTACAAATACTTTTCTTTTACCTGCAGACGAGTGTTTTTTGATTGCAGATGTAGAAGGGGAGACCTTGCCATGTGATGAGACTAGTGGAACTTTTGTTTTTAATGTGTCGGTAGGAACTCCTCCATTTCAACTATTTTGGTCTGGAGCGCAGAGTGGATCTGTGCAAATAGATTCCTTAGGTTACTTTCAATTAAATTCGCTTTTGCCAGGAGATTATCAATTTGAAATAATTGATGACAACAATAATAACATTGTTTTGTCAGGACAAATTTTGGTGTACGATGAACCGGAAATCTTTGTAGAAACGGCTTTGTCCTTCGGAGCTTATGATATTAGTTGTTATGGCGAATCTGATGGCTCTGCTATTGTGGGTGCAATTGGAGGAACAGCCCCTTATACTTTTACTTGGTCAACTGGAGATGAGGGCATTGAAGCCGATGGTTTATCGGCAGGCAATTATACAGTTACTGTAGTTGATGCAAATAATTGTGAATCAGAAGTTGTGTTTTCTCTACTTGAGCCTCCACTTTTAGACTTGCTAATTAATGTTTCTCCCATAGAATGCTTCGATTTAAGTTCAGGCAGTATTGAACTCATTGTGAGTGGAGGAGTAGCGCCATACACCTACGTCATGAATGAAACAGAACAAGCAGAAAACCAATTTGAAGGTTTAACTGGAGGCACATTTGATCTGCAAGTTTATGATGCTAATGATTGTTTGATTGAAGAGATAGTTTGGTTGAATACGCCAATTCCAGTTGATGTAAGCTTAGGAGAAGATATTTATATTGACTTAGGTGAATCTGCGACGATTCAAGCCTTGGTAAATTTGCCGATGTCTAGCTTAGATTCTATTTTTTGGTCCTCAAATTTAGAAACTGATTGTAATGGCTGTCTAAATCAACTAGTTTTTCCAATCATTACGACAGCTTATAGTATCAATGTAGATGATGAAAATGGTTGTTCGGATGCTGATGACATCACCATACACGTAGATAGAAATCAAGATGTTTTTATTCCTAATGTGTTTAGTCCTAATGGAGATGGTATAAATGATGTGTTCATGATTTTTGGAAATGAAAGCGCTCCTCCAAAAGTAAATTCTTTACACATCTATGATCGGTGGGGAAACAAACTTTTTGAAGATGGAGATTTTCTTGCCAATGATGTAAACTTTTCTTGGGACGGATCTTTTAGATCAGAACCTCAAAACCCTGGTGTCTTTGTGTGGTATGCTATTATTGAATTTTTTGATGGCACAAAAGTATTGTACGAAGGTGATGTGACCTTAATAAGGTAAAAGTTATCTGAATTTAGACAGCACTTTTAAAAGGGGCCAAATTTTCACCAATCTGATACCTAAGCTTTAACATGTTTACATACTTTTTAAAAATTTTATGCAATTGAAAAGATAAAATGTTGTTGCTGATAAATTGTTCATTAATGTAGCGATAGAAATCTGGATGACAGTTTAAACATAAGTTTTTGAAAACGTCTATCAATGGGTTTTTTGAATTGAAATAGGAATGATGAATAGTATCTTTCAAATAATCCAAAAAAGATTGCGTCGCTTTTGGTCCCCATTGAAAATTTTCTTCCATCACAATCTGCAAGCACAAATCATCAAATTCTCCATCTTTTAGTAATGCATTGATTTCAGTAGTTAATTGATCTGTGTTTAAAAGTCTCAGGATTGGAGCCCACACCAAATTGTCATAAGTTCCCAATCGAAATAGTTTGATTAAAGCATTCAATAATTCTTTATGTTCAAAAGATGCTGCACTGTAGATTAAAGCCTGAATTATTACTTGATCATAAAAACCCAAGTGGGTAACAGTATTAACAAAATCATCAACCGACATTTTAAAGTGATTATCAAACAGTTCTTGAGGTGGGCAAATAGCAATGGCGTGGAAGAGTAAGTTTTTGTCAAACTCATTATTATAAGATTCCAAATGTTTGAACGGCAGCATGCTCTTAGGAATAAACTTTCTTGTAGCCGCGATATTTTCTTCAATGATGTTTACTTCTTGCTCATCTACTTTGATGATTTCAGCGATGTGATTTATTAGTTCATTTTTAAAAGATTCATCTGGAGAATGACACAGTATAGAACAAGCTAAGCCAAAGCTTAATTTGTTTTTCAAGCTCTTGATTTTTTTAGCAAGCAATTGAGCCTCACCATAATTTTTGTATTCCAAGATTAACAGCAGCATCTCCTTTGTAAAGGAATCCGAAGCAAACTCTTGACTATTTAAAAATAGGAGCGCCTCTTCTGGATCTTTGAGTAGCCATTTGTCAAGGATGAATAGTTTTTCATTGACTTTTTTTGCTTGAGCAAAATTTTCTTTGTTCGCTTTTAGGCCAATAAAACTCCAGTTTTTGTTTTTATCCGCAAGCCAATAAAATCTTTCGTCAAAATAGTTTTCACACGCTTTCAAAAAAGAAAGGTTTTCAAGCCCTAAGCTTAATACGGAAGGTATATACTCAGCTGGGAATGGAATCCCGTATAAAGTAAGTTGGGACATCACATTTGGAATGATTTTGTAAAATTCATGATATTTAAATGCGAGGCCTATTTTGTGGGCTAAAGCTTTGCTTATTGTTTTCTCATTCAAAGCTAGTTTGCTTAATGAGGCACCTGCCCATTTTTCTGGTTCTACACCTACACTTTTCATTTTCTCCCACAGGCTAAGCGCATCTAAGACTAATAAAGGCTTAGCTTTTTCAGCATCAAGCCCAAACCTATCTAATAAAACAAGTTGTTCAGGCGTAAAATTTTGTTGATCTGTTCCTAATAATATGATCTGCTTTATTGCTTCCCACATACTGTGAAGATAGATGTTAAGGATGATTTAAATAAAAAATGCAACCCTTTGTTTTGACCATTGTATTTACTATCAAATACAATATTTCAGAATTATTAAAAAATAAAAAAACCACAGATATGAAAAAGTTATTAATTCCAATTTGCGCATTTATGATGATGTTTTCTTGCGACTCTCTTGATTTTATTGAAGGAATCGGGCCAGTGGTAGATCAAGAATTAAACCTAGATTCATTTGATAAAATAAGTACTGATTGCTCTTTTGATGTAGTTATTGAGCAAGGATCAACACAAAAAGTAGTAGCAAGCGGACAGCAAAACATTATAGATCGCTTAAGAACCAATGTAGTAAATGATGAATGGTTGATAGATCTTGACAACGGAAATTACAGAGATTTTGATTTGACAATTCACATCACAATGCCTAATGTTGAAGCATTAACGATAGATGGATCTGGTGACATTACTTTAAGAGAAGATTTTAAATTAGATGATTTAAATGTAAGGATAGATGGAAGCGGTGAGTTTACTCTAGAAGATCAAATGATCGTTGAAAACGAATTAGCGATAACTGTAGATGGTAGTGGAGAGACTTACCTTCAAGATGTTTCAGCTAAGAGAATTGATGTTTTTGTAGACGGTTCAGGAGATATGACCTTGAGAGGAAACTGCGACGATCTAGATATAAAGGTGAGCGGAAGTGGAGATGTAATGGCTTTTGCATTAGAAGCTATAAGTGTAGACATTGATACGAATGCAAGTGGAGATTGTGAAGTGAAAGCAATAGATGAACTCATCGTAGATATAGATGGAAGTGGAGATGTTTTTTATAAAGGAAAACCTGCTATAAGCTCAAGAGTGAATGGATCTGGAAGGCTTAGAAATGCTAACTAATCTAAACAAATGATAACAAATATTGGGGCTTGAATTTATTTCAAGTCCCTTTTTTTTTGTGCTGAATTTTCAAAGAATCTACATTTTGATGCTGTGACTAAGAAAGCTATTAAATTTTCATTTTGCAGCCCAAATATTCTTTGGTTTTGTACCAATAAAACCTATCTTTGCAGCGATTTTTAGAGGCCATTGGCAGCAGCCAAGAGAAAAAAGTGCAGAAGGCTCTCATTAAACCTATTTTATCACATTTTAAGATCAAACTCGCATATGGCGAATAAAGGTAAAATCAAACAAGTTATTGGTCCAGTTGTGGACGTAAGTTTCATCGGGGAAGACTCAAGTATACCTGAAATCCTTAATGCTCTGGAAGTAACCCGTCCTAATGGAGATATTTTGGTGATGGAAGTGCAAAAGCACCTTGGAGAAGACAGTGTAAGAGCCATTTCAATGGATTCTACAGATGGTTTAACAAGAGGTATGGCTGTAGTTGACACTGGTAAAGCGATAGCAATGCCAGTAGGAGACGCTATTAAAGGAAGACTTTTTAATGTGGTAGGAGAGGCTATTGATGGCATTGGACCAGTTGAAAAAACAGCTGATGCAAGACCTATTCATAGAAAACCTCCAAGTTATGAGGAGCTATCCACTGAAAAGGAGGTACTATACACGGGAATTAAAGTAATTGATTTAATCGAACCTTACCAAAAAGGTGGTAAGATTGGATTATTCGGTGGAGCAGGTGTAGGTAAAACAGTATTGATCATGGAATTGGTAAATAATATTGCCAAAGCTTACGAAGGTATTTCTGTTTTTGCTGGTGTAGGAGAAAGAACTAGAGAAGGAAACGATCTTTTGAGAGAATTTTTAGAATCAAGTGTAATTGATTACGGAAAAGAATTCTTGCATTCTATGGAAGAAGGAGGATGGGATCTTGACAAAGTAGATAAGAAAGCCTTAGAAAACTCTAAAGCAACTTTAGTATTCGGTCAAATGAATGAGCCTCCAGGAGCAAGAGCAAGAGTGGCACTTTCTGGTTTAACAGTAGCAGAATACTATAGAGATGGAGATCTTTCAGATCCTTCAGGAGGAAGAGACATCTTATTCTTTATAGACAATATATTTAGATTCACTCAAGCAGGTTCTGAGGTTTCTGCCTTACTAGGGCGTATGCCTTCAGCGGTAGGATATCAACCAACACTTGCTACGGAGATGGGTCTAATGCAAGAAAGAATTACCTCTACTAAAAGAGGTTCTATTACTTCAGTACAAGCGGTTTATGTACCTGCGGATGATTTAACAGATCCAGCACCAGCAACAACTTTTGCTCACCTTGATGCAACAACAGTATTAAGTAGAAAGATTGCTTCTTTAGGTATTTATCCAGCGGTGGATCCATTGGATTCAACTTCTAGAATTCTTGATCCAGCGATTATCGGTGAAGAGCATTACCAATGTGCTAGAGACGTACAACAAATATTACAAAGATATAATGAGCTTCAAGACATCATCGCGATTCTTGGTATGGATGAATTGTCTGACGAAGATAAGGCAGTAGTACACAGAGCTCGAAGAGTACAGAGATTCTTGTCACAACCATTCCACGTTGCTGAACAGTTTACAGGTATCCCTGGTGTTTTAGTACCGATCGAAGAAACAATCAGAGGATTCCAAATGATCCTCAACGGTGAAGTTGATGAATACCCTGAAGCGGCGTTCAACTTACAAGGTACAATTGATGATGTAATCAAGAAAGGTAAAGAAATGTTGGCTGAAGCCAATGCTTAAAATAGTATAAATGAATATTGCAGTATTAAGTCCTGATAAGGAAATATTTAATGGTGAAATCACTTCAGTAAAAGTTCCAGGCCTAGGTGGACAATTTGAGATTTTAAAAGGCCACGCAGCAATAGTATCTTCTTTAGGAGAAGGTACCGTAAGGATACTTAAGAAAGATGGAGATAAAATGTCTTTTACTATTGAGAAAGGTTTTATCGAGGTTTTAAATAATGAAGTTTCATTATTAGTCCAAGGACTTCAGGATTAGGACTTAAAAAACATAAAAAAGGCTCGGTTCGATTTATTTCGTTCTGAGCCTTTTTTCTTTTAGACAAACTCTATTATTTCTTGAAACCATAGGTCCTTTTTTAGAATTAGAGCATTTAATCGACTAATTATTAATTTCATAGAGTACAATCAAATGGCCATCAAAATCTATAAATGCTTGCTCTGAGAATGAGAAATGATCATTGCTATCTGTTGTCAGCTCTGTAGTTTCTAAGCCAAGAGCTTTAATCTTTCCTATTACTGTAGAAAGGTTTTCTACTTTAATGACAGAAGCACTCATAATGACACCGCTTGGTTTTGGAAGTTCACAACCTTTAACTTCAGTTAGTCCCAGCGTACGTTCTTGTGTTGGACTATCAAAAGCTCCAAATCTGATTTTTGCATTTTTAGGAATTTTAAAAACTGGGTAGGAATAGGAATCATCAGCAGAATCCTTTATGTAATTAGTTTTAAAACCCAGGATGTCCCCATACACTTTTAGGGATCTTTCCATGTCAGCTACAACTAAAGTGACTCTTTTATAGAATAAGGACATACATGTATTTTAAATTAAAGGACTTTAAGGTTGGTAATAATTAATTAAGTTAATTAAAAATTTCAAATTTCTTTTTTACACACATAGTATATTATTTTTTTGAAATCTTACGAATAGGTAGGCATAAAAAAAAGGCAAGCTTCCGAAGAGGCTTACCCTGTTTTCAAAATGGTTTCAATTATTTTAAATCGAATCTATCTAGATTCATGACTTTTGTCCAAGCCTTTACAAAGTCTTTGACAAATTTTTCTTTAGCATCAGCACAGGCATAAACTTCTGCTAATGCCCTTAATTCTGAATTAGATCCAAAGATTAAATCAACACGTGTGCCTGTCCATTTGCTTTCTCCAGATTTTCTATCTGTTCCTTCAAATACATCTTGAGCTTCTGAAGTCCCTTTCCATGTCGTCCCTAAATCAAGAAGATTTTTGAAATAATCATTACTTAATCTTCCTACCTGATTGGTGAAAACTCCATGCTTAGAACCGTCAAAATTTGTACCTAAGACTCGCATTCCTCCTAAAAGGACAACCATCTCAGGAGCGCTTAGTGACATCAATTGTGCCTTATCAATTAATAATTCTTCTGCTGTTGTAGAATAATTTCCACTAAGGTAATTTCTAAACCCATCTGCTACTGGTTCTAAATAAGAAAATGATTCTACATCGGTTTGTTCTGCACTGGCATCGCCTCTTCCAGGAGTAAATGGTACATTTATTTCGAATCCTGCCGCTTTAGCAGCTTGGCTCACCCCTACAGATCCTCCAAGTACAATAAGATCTGCTATTGAGATCATCTTATTTTCATTTGAAGCATTAAACGTGGATTGAATGGTTTCCAATTTTTCTAACACTTTTGCAAGCTGATCTGGCTTATTGACTTTCCAATCTTTTTGTGGAGCCAAACGAATTCTTGCGCCATTAGCTCCTCCTCTCATATCAGAATTTCTATAGGTTGAAGCTGAAGCCCATGCGGTGGAAACTAATTCAGACGTTGTAAGTCCAGCATTAAGTATTTCGCTTTTAAGTTTTTCTGTATCTGAATCCTCAATATTTTTAGAAATGTTTGAGTTGATAGGATCTTGCCATAGTAACTCTTCTTTTGGAACTTCAGGGCCAAGGTATCTGCTTATAGGTCCCATGTCTCGATGAGTCAATTTGTACCAAGCTCTGGCAAAAGCATCAGCAAAGGCGTCTGGGTTTTCAAAGAATCTTCTTGAAATTGGTTCATAAATTGGGTCCATTCTCAATGCTAAGTCCGTAGTTAGCATCATCGGTGCATGCTTAATAGATTCATCATGAGCATCAGGTACAGTGCCAATTCCTGCGCCTCCTTTTGGTGTCCATTGATGAGCACCTGCAGGGCTTTTGCTTAGTTCCCATTCAAAACCGAATAAGTTTTCAAAAAAGTTATTGCTCCATTTTGTTGGAGTTGTCGTCCAAGCTCCTTCAAGACCACTCGTAATTGTATTTACTCCGTGTCCAGATCCAAAATTATTTTTCCATCCAAAACTTTGTTCTGCAATACCAGCTGCTGCTGGCTCGCGTTCTACGTATTTGTCAGGATCTGCTGCTCCATGCGTTTTACCAAAGGTATGGCCACCAGCTATGAGCGCTACTGTTTCTTCATCATTCATCGCCATTCTCCCGAAAGTTTCACGAATGTCTTTTGCCGCAGCTAATGGATCTGGATTGCCATTAGGCCCTTCTGGATTTACATAGATCAATCCCATTTGTACGGCAGCTAATGGGTTTTCTAATTCTCGGTCTCCAGAATATCTTTTGTCTCCAAGCCACTCACTTTCAGATCCCCAATAAATGTCTTGCTCTGGCTCCCAAACATCTTCTCGTCCACCTGCAAAACCAAAAGTTTTAAAACCCATAGACTCCAGTGCGCAATTCCCTGTCAATATCATAAGATCAGCCCAAGAAATCTTTTGCCCGTATTTCTGTTTTATTGGCCAAAGTAATAATCGTGCTTTGTCAAGGTTAGTATTGTCAGGCCAGCTATTTAATGGTGCAAACCTTTGAGTTCCTGATGCTCCACCACCACGTCCGTCGGCCACTCTATAAGTTCCCGCACTGTGCCATGCCATTCTTATAAAGAAAGGACCATAATGTCCATAGTCTGCTGGCCACCATTCTTGTGATGTTGTCATTAAATCAATAATGTCTTTTTTCAAAGCATCGTAATCCAAAGATTTGAATGCTTCAGCATAATTAAAATCCTGATTCATAGGATCTGAAAGGGAGGAGTTTTGACGAAGTATGTTCAACTTCAATTGATTTGGCCACCATTCACGATTGGAGGTACCTCCACCTGCGCTTTTTTTCATAATGCCGCTACTGAAAGGACATTTACCCATTTTTTCTTTCATTTACTTGCTATTTGATATGAGGAAATATTTTATTCTAAATAAGCCCGAAAGTAAAGCAATAACATCATAGATAAAAACGAATAAATCTATATCTTTATCGATAATATCGATGACACGTAGCCAGTTAGAATACATACTCACCTTAGATAAATTGAGAAACTTTGGCGAAGCCGCCAAGGCTTGCTTTGTGACGCAATCCACTTTAAGTGCGATGGTTGCTAAATTTGAACTTCAAAATGGAGTAGAAGTCTTTAATCGAAATACCCGCCCCATATCCATTACTTCGGATGGAGAATTAGTCATAAAGTCTCTAAAAAATATATACCGAGAGTATCAGCTGCTTGATGAAAAGATAAATGAAATTAAAGGTTATGAGATAGGACAGCTAAGCATCGCCTGCATACCTACTGTTGCTCCTTACCTTTATCCTTTAGTGCTCAATATTATTTCTGAGCGTTTTCCAAAGGTAAATTTCAAAATTTTCGAATTGACTACTGAAACTATGGTTGATGAACTTGTAGCTGGAAACATTGATATTGGCATTGCTTCAACTCCTTTGGAGCATAAGGAATTAAAAGAATTTGACCTCTATGAGGAGGACTTTGTTATTTACGATTGCGGGAATAAAACGAAGTCAAAAAGGTTTAAAGTTTCAGATATTGATTTGGATCGCTTGTGGCTTTTGGAAGAAGGACATTGCCTCAGAAACCAAGTAGGCAAAATTTGTGAAATGAGGCAAAAGAAAAAAATGAAAGGAAATTTAGTTTACAGTTGTGGTAGTATTTATACATTGATTGAAATGGTTAAAAAAAATAATGGAGTAACCTTATTGCCTAGATTAGCTTTGGTTAATAATACAGAGTTGAAAACAGATAACATCTACAATCTGTCAAAACCAGTACCTTCGAGAAAAATAGGTTTTATATGCCATAAAAATTTCTCAAAAAACAGATTGATAAAATCGCTAGCTAAAATTGTGGAAGTAAACGTCAAAATTCATCTAGGGGCTAAAAGCAAAGGATCATTCATTGTTAGTCCTTTTTAAGCTTAAGAGTTTGTATCGATTAAAGGAAGTTCTAGTATGTAAGAAACTGTCTTAATTAAGAAGCTTTTCCTTTTTCTTTGTGCTAATGTATGTGCGTAATATCTTGATATTGCTTGCAAATATTTTTGAGTCTAAAAGTTTGTAGGCCATGCAGTAATCGTAAAAAACGATAAAGATTCCAATAGAAAAAAGAAGAGTTGAGTTGAAGGGTTAAGGCAGAAGTTCTAAAATTTAAATGCAAGAACTGATTTAACCCTTTTCCCTACTTCCATTTAATGAAATATACTTCGGAGAACAATGCTGTTGTACAAAACTGCTATTAATTCTTTGTGATTATTCAATCACCAAACATCAGTTGCTGTTCAATAGACAAAGCAAGTAATGCAATCAAATTTGGTTAAAATATACCGAATATAAAATAAATCATACCGAATCTGAAGTCTTGTTGCTAAGGAAAATATATTTTACTAAGTTTAGCAAGTTCATATCAATAATTCGTAAAATCAATAAAACATAACTTTTTCAACGCTTCAAGAAAAATTTAATTTAACTGCTAAAATATTTTTTCACAATTAATATATTAAACAATGAAAACCGAATTATCTCTTTTTTATAAGCAATTAGGCTTATTAATATTTTTCTCATTGTATTCAATGATTTCTCAAGCTCAAGAAGAATATTTAATAGCTAAATTGACCGATTCTTCAATCCAAAAAACATCTACTGCACAGACAAACAATTCTATTTTAAACCAAATTTTTGTTAACAACCAAGTTTATGAGTATGATATACTAATTGCAGAAAACTATCCAGGTTTTGAAAATCTTTATTATTTCTTGCTCAATGGAAATATCAATAATTTAATTAGAGATTTGAACAATATTGGATATTTTATTGATTTTGAAAAAGAATATGTTGCTCTTCCTGCGAGTTGCTTTGAATGCCCGGATCCACCATTTGTAGTGAATGATCCTGAAACCAATAATAACTATGCCTGGGACCAAATAAATGCATTTTGTGCTTGGGACATTACTAGCGGAAATCCAGATGTAAATTTGGCTATTATTGATGAAGGTGTCGATATTAGCCACGATGATTTAGATGGAAATATTAGTGTATTTCCAATAGGGCAAAATTGTACTGGAAATCACGGGACGCCAGGTTTTGGGACAATTGGTGCAATAGCTAATAATAATTTATGTGTGACTGGAATAGCCAATGATTGTACTTTAAATGCATTTTGTACAACGAATGGAGTTTCTATTCAAAATCAAATATTAAACGCAGCAATGGCTGGAAACCGAGTCATAAATATAAGTTTTCAACAAAGAAGACCTAATTGCGATCCAAATGGCAATTCTACAATGAGAAATGCTGTGGAAACTGCAATTGAACTGGGGGCATTTGTTGTATTCTCCGCAGGAAATTTTGAAAATGAATTTAGCTGGTGCGAAGCAACCGCACTTGACGGATGTATTCAGGTTGCATCTGCTGAACGTTTTATAGAAAATGGTGTGGAATTTAACGAGATTGACCATACTACTTTACCTTCTCAAAATACTGGCACAAAAAATCAATTCGTGGATTTAAGTGCACCTGGAAGAAGAGTGATGGTTTTAAGGGAAGATCCGCCAAATTCTTGCAGTTTAACTTTGGGACCATCTTCCTCAACAAGTGCTCCTTTTGTTTCTGGAATTGCGGGTTTAATGATTTCTGAGGCAAACTGTATAGAACCTGAAATGATTGAGGCAATTTTAAAAGAAACTGTTACACCATACATCACCTCTAATAATTTATTTCCTGGTAGGGTAGGAACAGGTATAGTAAACGCATTTAATGCAGTACGTGGAGCAGGAGGAGATTTTGATCCTATTAGTGGTGGTGAAACAAGAATCTGGACTCAGGATCATTATTTAGGTTGTGATTTATATGTAGAAGATAAATCAACATTGATAATAGATGGGATAAACGTATTCATAGATGAAGGAGTAAGGATTATAGTTGGTGATGGATCAAAGTTGATAATTCGTAATACTATTTGGAATCGTGGTAGACTAACAAATTCTTCAAATTATTGTTTAGGTGAGGAAGATAAATTGTGGGGTGGTATTGAAGTATGGGGAGGGGGTACAGTTGAAATTTCAAATTCTGATATAGAGCATGCAAATACAGGTATAAAAGTATGGCATAATGCAAAGGTTATAGCCGACAAGGCTCATTTTATAAATAATAGGAAAGGGGTAGAATTCATAGGAGGAGGAGGAGCTAGAGGATATACAAGCAAAAGTACATTTACAAAGTGTGATTTTTATGTGAATGATGAATTTCTAATTCCAAACTTAGATGCGCACATATCAATGTGGGCGGTAAAAGGAATAAATATAAATGGTTGTAAGTTTTCTAATAATATGTCAAACGCTATAGAATATATCAACAGAGGAGATGGTATTAGAAGTTTGGATGCTTCCTATTCTGTAGATGATTATTATATTGGAATTCAAGAAAAAGATAGACGTACTATTTTTGAAAGATTATACCAAGGCATAGATGCAAGCAATTCGTCCTATATGAGGACTTTTAGCGTAAAAGATACAGATTTTCACGAAAATCAATTTGGAATGCATATAAGTGGAGTTGATGGTATAAATGTTACAGGTAATGAATTTAAGATTGGAATTGCTAATGAAGATATGATAAGTGCTGGAATTTTTGAAGGAATACGTTTAATTAAATGCAGTGGCTATACAATTTCCCATAATGATTTTTTAAAATGCAGGCAAACTATTGGTGTGATAACACCAAGTGGAATCAAATATAATTATTGCGATAACATTGGAACTAATATTATAGATTCAGGTGAAGAACCCAATTTGATAAATGGAAATTATTTTGAAGCTTTGAAAAGAGGAAATAGAGCTATTTGGCAAAATAGAAATGAAGACTTTAATTATGTTGGACTTCAATATCTTTGCAATGATTTTATAGGAAATGAAAGGGACATATCAATAGAGCTAGACATGAATTATGGAAATGCACAAGGCGTATCTATTCATCAAGGTGACATTATTCCAGAAAGCCCTGCAGGAAATTGTTTTGAAGAAAGCGAATCAAACATTATAAATGAAGTATCTCCAACAATTGATTATTATCATAAAGGAGGTATTTGTAAAATACCTGAGGTTGTAGAAATGGTGAAACCAGTTGAACTTGCTGGAGGAGATGAATCATGTCATTTAGTGCCGGGAGACCCAGGTGATCCAGACGATCCAGATGATCCGAACCCATGTCCTGAATTTGAAATAAGTTGCTTAAGAAGTAATTTAATTGGAATAATAAGTGAAAAAGAAACGGCTTTGTCAAGTTTATCAAATCTTATAGATAATGGTAATACCCAAAATATGATCATAAGCATACAAACCAACCATGCACAAGAAGTAATAAATGATATCCAAAATATTTCACCTTTTCTTTCCATTGATGCTACAATTGAATTAATATCTCAAGTTGGAGACCGATTTACAGAAGGAGAAGTTGTTACAATGCTACAACAAAATCCTGATGTTTTAAATCATTCAAAAGTATTTGACCTTATCTTCAAAACAGGACATTGGCTCCCAGAAAATATAAGCCATTTAAGAAATTCAATGAGAAATGAAACCCCAAGAACAGTTTTGGTGACACAAATTAGTAAATTGGAGAATGAGATTATAAATCTGAGAAGGTATGTATTGAAAGAATTATTTAAATCAGAAGAGGTTGATCACGAAGAAGTTGATTACTGGTTGAGAACTGACATGAGATACAGAAATGAAGTAAAACGCATTCAGCATTCTTTTATGCATGGAAATTATGCAGAAGGCATGTCAATTATTTCCAGTATAAACGTTGATGAATATGCAGAAGGTCCAGATCAGGAAGAATGGATATCATTTGTAGAATTAAAGATAATAGAAAGAGAAGCAGAACAAGAATATGAGAATTATAAAAATATGGAAGAATCCACTAGACAGATCTTAATTGCAAAAGCGCAAAATTTAACAGGATACTCCGGTATACATTCTGCAAATATTTTGAACTACTTCTTCAATGAAGATTATAGAATTAATGATCCAAGTGTATCTGATTCTCCACAATTTAGGAAATCAACAATGCAGGTTGATAAAAAGAATAATGAAAGTTTAATTTATCCAAATCCCACAAAGGAGTCAGTAACAATCAATTTACAAGGATTTAGTGAAGTAGTTATCCATTTGATAAATTCGAATGGTCAGCTTATTAAGTCGATCACACAGAACGATCAAGAGTTATACTTTATGAAGCTCGATGGTTTAGAAAAAGGAATATATTATGTGAGTATATGTCCAAAAGGCAACAAAAAGATTATTGAAAAATTGATAGTTTTATAATACCCGCTTAAAACAATAGACGGATTCAGGTAAGTCACACTTGAATCTGTCTTTTAAATAATAGATATAAATGAAACAAGCCATAGTTTTTTTATTCCTATATTCCTTATATTTTAGCATAAATGCTCAAATTACCTTCAATAGGGCAGACCACTTATCAGACAATACTTTAGGACGAAGTGTGATCGAAATGGGTGATTCATATTATGTTTCTGGTGTTTATGTAGATGATGTAGATTCTTTAAAATATGCAGTAGGCTCTTTTCTTATTGAATACGATATAAATGGCGAATTGGAAAATGAACATATTTTTATTGATAGTAGCCTTACATTTCATTATAGGAACCAAATAAACAATCTGACTTTACTTAAAGATGGAACCTTCATGGTATCAGGAAACAGAGAAGACCTTGATGATGGGGATGCAGATCCTTACTTAATGAAAATATCTTTGCAAGGAAATGAAATTTATAAACGAATTTTAGAAAGCGAATTTGAAAATCAAGGTTTTGAACTAACTTCTGATTTTATAGAACTTAATAATGGAGATGTTTTAACAGCAACCAGATGTGAAAGAGATGATCAAGGACAATATCCAGTGACGGAGATATGTTTGTACAAGTTTGATGCTGCAGGAAATTTCCTTTGGTATAAAAGTATTCAAGATTCTGAGAGAACAGACTTTGTTGGAGATATGCAAATAATGCCTAATGGGAATGTCATGCTTTTTGGGGGTAAAAACTATGCACATTCTGGAAATAGTGCTCGTACACACGCAAGTTTAACTGAAATTGATACAGCAGGCGAGTTTATTTCGCAATGGCTTTCTCCTATTGAAGATTCATTGAATTGGTCCTATTCTGGGACTATTGCTGATGATGGCAATTATATTTTTACAACAGGAACCCAAATATTTCTAAATCAAGGTACAAGGTTGAATGATCCGATTATTAAAAAATTGGACAAAGAATATAATCCAGTTTGGGAAAATATATATTTCAAAGCTAGAGACACTCTTTATTCACCTACTATAAGATATAACAAAATAATCAATCTTAGGGATGAGAATACATATGTAGCATGTGGAGCTTTTCACACTGGGTTTCCAGATGCTACGGATGGCAACCATTCAGAAAGTTATGGTTGGCTCGTAAAAATTAATGATAATGGTGAATTTTTATGGAAGAGGCATTACCAATTTTTTAAACCTGAGGAAACTTTATATGAAAATCATTATTTCCAAGATGTTTTTGAAACGAATGATTTTGGTTTTATAGCTTGTGGTGAAGCCACTCCTCAGGATTTTAGCCCAGTATTTGAACCAAAAAGATCTTGGTTAGTCAAGATGGATGAATATGGATGTCTGGTGCCTGGATGTCAAGAAGAAGACCCTAATTCAATTGATGAGCTTGATTTTGAGGTACAGTTGAAAACTTTCCCTAACCCAACAACTGATGTTTTAAATGTTTTTTTAAAAGGGATTCAAGCAGACAAAGATTATCAAGTGAAATTAATTAATTCACAAGGGAAATGCTTGAGTACTATATACCCTAAAATTGATGGACTTACTTTGATTATTGATATGATTGGTTTACCTCCAGGGCCTTATTTTCTTCAACTGAGAAATGAGATTGGACAATCTAAAACGGTCAAAGTTGTTAAACAATAAATTCTTTCGGACAAAAAATTATTTAGAGGCTGGAAGTTTAATTAAATTAAAAATGGAAGATTATGAAAAACCTGAAGCCTGCAATCTACTTTATTCTTTTTTGCATAAGTTTTGGTCAAACTGTTGCTCAAGATGATTACATTCCAATAATAAAAGAGAATTCATATTGGTTCATCGAAAATCAACCTGGTGCTGCTTACTTAGAACCCACCTCTAATGTTAATATCGAATATTTTAGTTTTGGATTTAGAGGAGATACAATTATTGAAAACAAAGCATATAAAAAATTATGGTACAAGAAGTATAATGATTTCATCGAAAAGTTTTTTGACAATGGTTTTTCAAAAACAGGTGTTATGTCCTATATGAGGGAAGACATTGAAGAAAAAAAAGTTTATGCGATTTACACTGGAGAAGGATATCCTGGGAATTGTGATATTGGCAAAGAAATATTAATATTCGATTTTAATGTTGAGATAGGCGATACTGTTCAGACTTCGTGTATTTACAAAAATTCACCAATAAGAATCATCAGCACCATAAATAATTATGAATCGTTTGGATTTAATTTTCGTGTTTACACATTAAAACCGATGATCGACAATGGAGATGACATTGATGCTTATATGATTGAAGGCATGGGAGGTAGATCTGGACCAATTGGACCATTACACACTTCCATTATGGTAGCCACTGGTGGCACTCTTTTATATCATCTATGCTTTGACGAAGAACAAAATTGTTTAGACCAAATAGTAAGTGAGCATGAAGTTTTAGGCATAAATAGTTTAGGTGTTTGGCCAAATCCAACAAATGACAAAATCAATATCGATCTCCAAACCATTGACTTTAATCACCATACTAAAGTTTCAATTTTTATAAAAAACATTAATGGTCGGACTTTGCTATCAAAATCATTAGAAAATATAAATCATTCGGAATCAATTGATGTTAATGAACTAGCAAAAGGGATTTATATAATTGAAATATTTGAACACAAAAAGAGAAGGAAGCATGTTTCAAGGTTTATCAAAATATAAGAGTAAAAAGATCTTTTTCTTTATGTTTTGACCTATCAGAAAAGGTCGTGTAATTAGGTAATGAAAATACTTCCACTTAAAAAAAGATTCCAATAGAAAAAAGAAGAGTAGGGTTGAAATTAAAGTGAATAGGATGAATTAGATAAAGATTTCCTTACCTTATGACTAATTATCAAAAATGTCAATTATGAAAATTCATGCTCTTGTTTTAGGTGCCTTTCTTTTTTTAAATTTCTTTTCTTGCACTGCCCAATCTTCTTCTGCCTTAGCTACTGCTAGAATTATAGATTTAAGCATCGGATTTCAAAAGACAGAGATTTTAGTGGTTTATGAAAATGGCGAAAGTGAGTCTATTCCATTAAAAAATATTGCTCCAAGTGATTTGAAAAATATTCACGAAATAGACTTAAATGCCTTGTTGCTTGAGAACCAAAAAACGATCACGAATTTTCTTAATAAGATGGATCAAAAAGGGTATAGAATTGAAGAAATGGATTATTCTGTAAATAATGGACACTTTAGTTTTATTATTTTTCGAAAAATTTAAAATAAAGCGTTTTGTAATTTAAAGGAAAGCCACCTCTTTAAAATCAAATACCCTTAATGTTTGATCAACTTGAATTTGTAGCTTCCCTGTCTGGTCTACGCCTTGGATAACACCAGTAAAGTTTTTGTTGTTTTGCACATCCATAAAATTGCGAATTTGATTTTTGGCGTAAAGCAATTCTTCGTATTCCTCTAAGAGCGTAGCAGTATTGTTTTGAGCTTGTAGGTATCTTCTTTCTATAGCTTCAAAAATGTTTGCTCTAACTTTTTGCAGGGGAATTTCTTTACCTAACTGTTTACGCAAAGAAGTAGGATTAGAAAGATTGTCAGGAAAAAAAACTTGATTGACATTTAAACCAATGCCAATAACGGCATGCTCAATAATACTTCCTTTGAGGATGTTTTGAACTAAAATTCCAGCTGTCTTTTCTGTACCCACGTAGACATCATTTGGCCACTTAATGAATCTTGGATTTATGTCGTACTCAAATAGAACATCTGTAATGGCTAAAGCTGTAATTTGATTAAGAATAAATTGATCTTTTGGCTGGAGAAAATGGGGTTTAAGTATGATAGAAATCAAAATGTTTTTACCAGCTTCACTTTCCCAGGTATTACCCCTTTGCCCCTGACCAAAGCTTTGATATTGGCTAGAAACACAGGTGCCTTCTGCAATTAAAGCACCATTTTTTATCATTTCAATGGCTGTTTTATTGGTGGATTCTAAAAGCTCATGTGCGAAAAGAACCTTTCCAACAAAAAGAGTGTTTATTCTATGACTCATTAGATGAAATAAAAGTGTAATTTTATTTGTTATAGGGAATATATCCTAATTTTTTTAAATCGCAAATTAGCAGAAATAAGGGAAAATATAATTTGAATACATCTAGAGAATTCGTACAGAAACACTATAATCCTGAGGAAATTAATGATCTTATCATAGATAGTATCCAGGATATTAAAGGTAAAAACATTGTTAAATTAGATATGCGTCAATTAGACGATGCCCCCACGAACTATTTTATCATATGTGAGGGAGATTCTAATACTCAAGTCAAGGCAATCGCTGAGAATATTCGCAAAAGACTAAAATACGAGGCTTTCAATAGTCCAAATCATGTAGAAGGTGCTGCTAATTCCCTATGGGTCTTATTAGATTACTTCGATGTAGTCGTACATGTGTTTTATAAAGAAACCAGGGAATTTTATTCTTTAGAGGATCTTTGGAGTGATGCAGTCTTTACAGAATATGAAACTTTATAGATTTTGTGCCATGTTTTGTCGATTTAACATGATTTTGCCAACTTAAACAGTATTTATTCGTTTTTCCGTAAATAGATAGCCAGTAATGGAAAATAACAGTAACGGTAGTAATAATAAGAAACCTCAGGTCCCAAAATTCAATTCTTATTGGATTTATGGAATAATTGCATTGATATTCATTGCATTGCAAATCTTTCTTTCTCAATTTTCAAGCGCAAAGCCGATTTCTTACACTGAAGTAGGTAATATGGTTGCCAAAGGACATGTTGAAAAGATCAGAGTAGTCAATGATGAAATTGGACAGATTTATCTGACCGAAGATGCTTTGCAAGATGAGGCGCATGCAAAAGCCCCAAGAAAGATGATGGGGAATAAAGGAAATTACAATTTCAAAATTGGAAACCTTGAATATTTAAAAGGCAAGTTAGATGAATGGAAAAAAGATTCTTCTAAGCCTGCTCCTCCATTAGAATTTGACAATGAACCAAATTATATGGCAATAATCCTCAGCTGGCTATTACCTATATTTTTATTGGTAGCCATTTGGATCGTAATCATGAGAAGAATGGGTGGTGGCGCTGGTGGACCAGGTTCTCAAATATTTAACATTGGTAAATCTAAGGCAACGCTTTTTGATCAAAATACCAAAGTGACGGTTACTTTTAAAGATGTCGCAGGATTGGATGAGGCAAAAGTAGAAGTGATGGAAGTTGTTGACTTTCTTAAAAATCCAAAAAAATATACTTCTCTTGGAGGTAAAATACCAAAAGGTGTTCTTTTAGTCGGCCCTCCAGGTACAGGTAAGACGCTTTTAGCTAAAGCCGTAGCTGGAGAAGCTGGTGTACCTTTCTTCTCAATTTCAGGTTCTGATTTCGTGGAAATGTTTGTAGGTGTAGGTGCTTCCAGAGTTAGAGACTTATTCAAACAAGCAAGAGAAAAAGCACCATGTATCGTTTTTATTGATGAAATAGATGCAATCGGAAGAGCAAGAGGAAGAGGAGCCATGCAAGGTGGTAATGATGAAAGAGAAAATACACTAAATCAACTACTTGTTGAAATGGATGGCTTTTCTACGGATAAAGGAGTAATCCTCATGGCTGCAACAAATAGGCATGACATCCTTGATAAAGCATTGATGAGACCAGGTCGATTTGATAGACAAATAGGCATTGACATTCCAGACTTAAAAGGAAGAGAAGCGATCTTCAAAGTGCACTTAAAGACCATTAAGATAGGACCTGAGATGAACTCTCATACCTTGGCAGAAATGACTCCGGGTTTTGCAGGTGCAGACATAGCTAATGTTTGTAATGAAGCTGCCTTGGTGGCTGCAAGAAGGAATAAGAAGTCTGTCGATATGGATGACTTCAATTATGCCTTGGATAGAGTAATTGGTGGTTTAGAGAAAAAGAATAAAATAATAGCTCCTAAAGAAAAAGAAATAATTGCTTATCATGAAGCAGGACATGCGGTCTGTGGTTGGTTTTTAGAGCATGCTTCACCCTTGGTAAAAGTAACGATTGTACCTAGAGGTGTTGGTACCTTAGGTTATGCTCAGTATTTACCAAAGGAAGAATACATCACCAGAACAGAAGCTTTATTGGATAGAATGTGTATGACCTTCGGAGGTAGAGCAGCAGAAATCAATACTTTTGGTAAGATATCAACTGGTGCTCAAAGTGACCTTGATCAGGTCACTAAAATGGCTTACAGCATGATTACTGTTTTTGGAATGAATGAAAATGTTGGACAAGTTTCATTCTATGACTTGACTCAAAACTCTTTCCAAAAACCTTATTCAGATGAGACGGCAAGGTTAATTGATGATGAAGTAAGAAAGTTGTTGGATTCACAATACCATCGTGCACAGGCTTTGTTGAAGGAAAAGAAAAATGAACTAGAAATCTTAGCAAAAGAATTATTGCTTAAGGAAGTTCTGCTTAAATCTGATGTCGAAAGGCTTATTGGTAAAAGACCTGCTGATATGAAGTTAGATGATTTGAAAGACATTGCAGGTGTTGATATGGATCAAGAAGAAAATAACGCAGAGCATTCTTCAGACGTAAAAGATGAAGAAGTTTAATTAAAGAAAAGCATAAATAAAAAAAGCTGAGCTCCGTATGGAGCTCAGCTTTTTTTTATTTATGGGGTGGGAGAATTTATTCTGTAGTTTCTTCTGCCTGAGTAGATTTTACTAACAATTGAAATCCATTTCCATGGATGTTTACGATTTCGATGTTTGTATCTGCTTTCAAATATTTTCTCAATTTAGTAACGAAGACATCCATACTTCTAGCAGTAAAATAATTGTCTTCTCCCCATATTTTCGTGAGCGCTTCTGACCTTGGAAGAATATCGTTCATGTACATAGCAAACATTCTTAATAACTGTGCTTCCTTAGGAGATAACTTTTCAATACTACTCTCACCTTCGTCATTTGTAAACGTAAGGATCCTTAATGGAAAATTAAAATGATACTTTCCTATATTGAATTCTTTTACTTCCTCTCTTGGATCAGCTTTAGCACCAGACCTTTTTAAGATGGCTTGGATTCTAAGTAATAATTCTTCCGAATTAAAAGGTTTGCTGATGTAATCATCCGCTCCCAATTTAAATCCCTCTAAAACATCTTCCTTCATCGTTTTTGCAGTAAGGAATATAATTGGAGTTTCTTTATCTAATTCTCTAACATCTTTTGCTAAAGTGAAGCCGTCTTTTTTAGGCATCATAACATCAAAAATGCATAGATCAAACTCACCTTGTTTGAAGCTAACTAAACCAGCTTCACCGTCAGTAGCCAAGGTAACATGATATTCATGCATTTCAAGATATGAACGCAAAACATCCCCGAAGTTCTGATCATCTTCTACCAATAAGATCTTTTGGTTTGACATAAATATAATTTTAAAGTAAATGCTTTTATTTATAACGCGCTAAACGTTAAAAAGTCTGCATAATATGAATAAATGTTAAAAAAAACTACTCACCACCTTGCAGAAAGGGGAAAAACAGGATGAAACTACTGCCTTTGCCTAATTCTGATTTTACATTTACTGTTCCGTTATGGGCAGTAACCAAGGCTTTTACATATGATAAGCCTAAACCAAAACCCTTCACATCGTGAAGATTTCCGGTATGAACTCTATAAAATTTATCAAAGATGTGTTTTTTGGCTTCTTTGTTCATTCCTATTCCTTCATCTTCTACAATCACTTCTATTCCATCCTTAATGTTTCTAGTAGAAACTTTAATGCTTGGATTTTTAGGAGAGTATTTATTCGCATTATCAAGAAGATTATGAATAATGTTTGATATATGAGTCTGATCACCCATAAATTTTGGATTCTTAGCTTTTAAGAGTGTATCCACGTGACCATTCTTTTGTTCTACTTGCAAGCTTACGTTACCTACTGCTTGTTCGATAATGCTGTGAATGTTTAGTTCTGTTATTTTTAAATTAAGCTTTTGTCTATCAAACTTTGCCATTTGAAGTACCTTCTCCACCTGACTAAGCATCCGTTTATTTTCTTGTTTAATAATATCTGCAAACCTATTTACTTTATCAGGTTTACCTGAAATCATGGGACTAGTTATAGAATCGGCCGCAAGGCTTATTGTTGCAATGGGTGTTTTAAATTCATGAGTCATGTTGTTTATAAAATCTGTCTTCATTTCAGAGACTTTTTTCTGCCTGAGAATAATTTGTACAGAGTAAATAAAGCAAGCCAATATTAGTCCTGTAAACAGCAATGCAAACAATAGAGATTTCCAGGCTGACTGCCAGACCATACTATTTAAATAAGGAAAATGCACCATTAAATAGCCTGGTGTACTTGTGCCTTGCGCGTATAGCGGTATTTTATATCTAGTATTTAATAAGGTAAAATCACTAGATTTTTGATTGTTTACTACCACTTCGGGCCCCTTGTCATCAATTTGAAAACTTCCATCGATGATTACAAAACAATCTCTTGTGGTTGAATAGACGCCATATTTAAAATCAGAATTTACTCCACGAGATTGAAATTCTTGATTAATCAATTCTTCTAAAAGTAGCAATCCGGGAATTCTCATTTCTACAGGTGTAAACTTCTTTTTGAGGTAATTCTTTTCCATCCGCTCCATGCTTTTTGCCCTAAGCACTTCTTTTTCACGTCTGCAAGCCGAGCAGTTGCAATCGTCAATTTGATGAACCAGTTGAAGATGCTCTTCTAAATTAGTGGTTGATTTTACAGCTGATTGTATATTAATTAATTGGCCATTTGGTTTTTGGCTTTTTTCAGAATGTAAAATGTCTATTCTCGATTCGTTTATTTGCGAATAGGCTTCTATTTCTTCTTGTTCGGATAACTTATTAGAAACAGCTTGTAGAGCTTCTTGAATTTTAACTTCAAATTGTTCTTTGTTGAGGTCTATTGACCAATTTATCCAATAAAACTGGAGCGCCGCACTTCCTATGAGTGCTAATGACATTACTGCTACTATGAGCCATATGGCTTTTTTATCCATTTACCTTCAATCTTTTACCTACTTGCTTGAACGGTGATTTTAACAAATTTACTTATCCGTATTACGGAAATCTTGTATTTAACTAAGTTTTAACTTTTCCCTAAATAAAACATTAAAATACTTAGGATAACTTTGGATGTAATATAATCAGTCCAATACATATATTTTATTCTATAAATTAAACAGACCACATCGCATGAAAGTTTTTTATTCCTTTTTTCTCTGCCTTTCTTTTCTTACTATTTCCAATCTTAGCTCTTATGCTCAGGTTTCCAGTAATGAAGAAGATGTCATGATCATTACCATTGAAACAATTGATGCCAATGGTAACACTAAAGTCAAAAAATTAAAATTTACTGGAGTAGAAGCCGATGAAAGTAAAGTCCAAGAAATTGTAGATAAGCATATCACAGGCTACGAAAAATCTGTAAACGTCAATGTAGAAATAGAATCCTCTTCAGATTCATCTGATGATGACATTCAAATGAATGTTAGAGATATGGAAATAAAAGTAGAAAATGATAAAGTATACCTTGATGGAAAAGAGGTTGAAGAAGGAGAGTATGACGATAAAAGCATAAGAATAATAAAGGGAGAGCTAAGTGATGATGAATTAGAAGACGTTCTTGAGGGCATCGATGTTGATATTGATATCGAAGGAAGTGAAGAAGAACATTCCATCTTCATTATTGAAACGGAAGAAGAAAGTGTGATCGAGCATAAAAAAAGAGCCTTTCTAGGAGTTGAGAACGGAGGTGATGATAACGGAACTTGTGTAGTCATAAGAAAAGTAATTGAGGGTACTGCTGCTGAAAAATATGGATTGCATGCAGGGGATAAAATACTAGAAGTGGATGAAGAGAAGATGACAAGTTTTATGTCTTTGATGAAAGTCATTAAAAGTAAAAAAGAAGGAGATGTGATCAATTTAAAATATGAAAGGGATGAAGAGGTAAAGGACATTGAAATTGTACTAGGCCCTGGTGCAGAAAGAGAAAGAAGGTATTCTTGGAAAGATTCGAATACTAAAGAAATTGATCCTAGAAATAGAAACTACTTCAATAAAAGTAATTGTTCCAAAACCAATTGTTGCGACGAAAAGCAAGATTGCTGTGACAAAGGAGCTACAAAAATTAACAAAGCTAGATTAGGGGTAAGTATTGAAGATGGTATGGGTGCTAAAGTAATTGAAGTTGTAGCGAACAGTGCGGCTCAAAGTGCAGGCTTATTAAAAGGAGATGATATTGTAAAATTAGGGAAGGAGACTATAAATTCTGCAGATGATCTCATCGCAAAGATGGCTAATTATGCTCCAGGTGATAAAGTAAAGATCCAAGTTATAAGAAGTGGCTCAAAGAAAAATTTCAAAGCACTTCTTAAGGAGAATAAAATTGAATCTTGTTGTCCAGGAAACGATAAGCCAACAAAAGTCGAAAAAAGAAGAATCATTATTCGTAAAAACAATAAGGAAGAAGTAATTGAAGATGATTTTAAGATTAATATCGAAAATGATTTAGCCGTGCAGAATTTTGAATTGTTTCCTAATCCTACTGCTGGACAAGTAAATTTTAAATTCGAACTTGAAAATAGTGCAGCAACAGATGTTAAGATTGTAGACCTAAACGGCAAAGAAATCTTCACTGAAACAATCGATGATTTTAAAGGCGTCTATCAAAAGGAATTAGACTTATCAAATTACGCAGAAGGTATTTATTTGATACAAATAAGTCAAGAAGGGAAATCGTTTATAGATAAAATAATCTATTCGAAAGACTAAAATTCAATTACCTATACAAATAAAATTAGCGCAACAGTTTAAACTGTTGCGCTTTTTTTTGATTAGTTTTTTATAAACGGCAGGTTGAGTTCTTCGTTACCAGAAACTAACTTCAAGTAGTATATTCCATCATTCAAGTGATTTATATCTATGCTATTGCTTGATCCTTTTCCACTGAATAGTTCTTGTCCAAAGTTGTTATAAATAATGTATTGAAAATTATCTGATGAACTATTAAGGCCAATGATATTTATTTGATTGCTAGATGGGTTCGGGAAAATTTCAACATTACTAGTAAGTAAATTAACTGAACTTGTTGGATCGCACAAACCAACTAAACCACATCTTGGTCCTTCAAGTACTCCTCTCATCATAGCTATTTGATCCATTGTAAAACTGTTTTGGCAAGCTTCATTTGAATAATCCATGTAATTTTCTACCATATCTAGTTGGTCATTCGTTCCTATAATGCAAGAGTTTTTAGTATGATCACAATCAAAAATCGATTGAGCACCTGCATTGGGTGTGTCATCCATTCCATCATCACTGTTACATGAATCTTGAATTCCAAAAGGATCCTCGTTGATGCCCCATATGTGCATAAGACCAAGATAATGCCCTACTTCATGAGTAGCCGATCTTCCATGCATTTGTATTTCTTGACCTAAACCAGGATCTATAGTGAATGGGCTATTTCTGCCTATTGTTCTATAATCTAGAACTACTCCTTCTGTTTCAGGAGAAGGGGCGTTTACTCCTGCAGGCCAGTGATCTAATCCGGCAGGAGGGTAAGCATATCCCAATAACTGCCCTACTGTAAGTGTTCCTAATGTAATGGGTTGAATATTGCAAATCCAAATGTTTAAAAATCTTTCTGGATCTCTTCCATCAGAACCTCCTGATGCACTTGATTTTACAATATCTGGTAATGCTCCAGTAATTATGTCCAAAGAAAATTCATTACCAGTTTGAGTCCTGATAATTTCAACCAATTCAAATTCGATCATCGGGTCTCCAACCACATCTTCAAAAATTTCACGGACTTCATTTGCATTAGGATTTAATCTTCTGAAGTCTTCATTTAAAACTTCCATTTGAGAATTAATCAATTCTTCACTCAAATTCTCCTCTTCGTTTTTCCAAACAATGTGTATGACAACAGGTACCTTATAAACCATGTTTGAATTTCTGTTAGCGGCACCATTTTGTTTTGCTTTTTTCATGGTTTGCTGAACAACCTGTTTGTATCCAGGATATTTTTGTTCCATTTGATCAACAGCTAGATCATACCCACAAGGTTGATGTTGAGCGAGCATACAATGACCAAAGAGAATGAATAGTAGCCCTAGAAGTATTTTTGTTTTTAACATAATTAAAAGTGTAGTATTTGAAAAGGTTTGAATCGTAGTAAATAAAGATAGGTAATTGTGACCTTGGGTTTAAATAATGAAGAGAGAAATGCCCAAAAACGACAATTTAGATTCGTTCACATCCAAAGTTAATTTAAAGTGAGGGTAAGTTTTGCTTAAAAAACCCAAAATATGAGCTTTTAAGCTCAAAGACCTTTATCATGAATTCAGTTTAAAAATGAATAAAGTGCCAATAGGTCTTTCCATTGGAATTGAATTCGACAGTAGGAGCTGGAATTTTTAATACATTAATGGTGTTAAGTGCTGTTCTAAGAAATTTATTCTTTGTTTTTATTTTTCTTAGATCTATATCTAAAGAGAGGTAAACTTGTTTTTCCCTTTCAAATTCTAAAGGCCTATAAAAATTATTACCTCTACTCCAACTATTTCCATAAGCTCCTATGACATTGTTAGCTCCATAACCAATTGCTAAATTTAACCAAGCTGGGAATCTGTTGTCATTATTCAAAAAACTGTGTGGGTTTACAGAAAGCCAATAGGTTTGTCCACCATAATCCTTTAAAAGTTGTTCAGGAAAACTTTCTCCAAACTGTTCTATAGCTCTATTATGAATGGAAGAAGTAGATTCGTTATTGATAGCTTTGATTGGAATTTTTGAATGATCAATGGAAGAATATGAAAATTTCAATCGTATTTTTTGCTCTTCCCAAAAATATTGCTGCGAAGCATAAATCGCAGAACCTAAGGTGTTGGCACCAATGTCATGCCAGGACCATCCCCACCTGTTTGAATGACCATCAAGCCATTCGATAGAACCTTGGATGAGAGTGCTTATTCCAAAAGAAACCAAAGCAGAATTTTTGTGCTTAATGCCAGTCCATCTTGAAGCCCGATAGGCGATTGCAGTTTGCAAATAGGCACTAAAAACATGACCAGCTTTGTCCATATTTTCCCACTCACCCCAATCATTAAACGTATGGAATTTGCTTTTTGGAAAATCCTCATACCAAGCCTTATCCAGTGCATACATAGTACCAGAATAAGCAAGAACAGAAGTACCACTTGCTAGCAGTAATCTTTTCTTATTTAATGAGCTAGGAATATCGAATAGACCAATACTGTCTTGGAAATTTGATTGACCCTTTACCGAATAAAAACAAGCAATAAATAAAGTCAGTAGGCAATAAGCTTTTATTTGCATTGGGCTATATGTTGAGCACTTTAGACGGTTTTTTAGGCTTCTAAGATACAATTTTAAGTCTTCATCCCAATTTCAAAAGATTTTATAGAAAATTTTAATCTTTGATGGGCATTATTTGTTAAGTTTAATAAAAAAGTAACCATGTCAAACGTACAAAGACAGACTCCGAATAAGCTTTTGCCTTTTGGAATCATTTTCTTCATAGCATTAATTGCTATCATAGCATTATCAAATTCTCTTTTTCTAACCATTAATCCAGGTGAAAGAGGCGTTTTATTCAAACGTTTTGGGGGAGGCTTAGAAATGGATAATATTTATAAACAGGGTTTTCATGTCATCGCTCCTTGGAATAAAATGTTCAGGTATGATGTAAGAACAAACGAAGCATTTGAGAAGATGCAAGTGCTCTCAAAAAATGGGTTGAATATTGGAGTAGAGTTATCATTCAGATACCAACCTGAAGAAGAGAAAATAGGCTATTTACATAATGAAGTTGGTGGCCAATATCTAAATAGGATCATTATTCCTGAAATAAGAGCTGCTACTAGAGAAATTATTGGTAAGTATCTGCCTGAAGAATTATATTCTTCTAAGAGAGAATCCATCCAAACTGAAATTTTTGAAAGAACAAGAGATGCTGTTGCAAAAAAGAATCTTATCGTTGATGCAGTATTGATTAGAGACATTGGGCTTCCAGATAAGGTAAAAGGTGCCATTGAAGAAAAACTAGAAGCTGAACAAGCAGCCTTGAAATTCGAATTTATTCTTCAGCAAGAAAAACAAGAAGCTGAAAGAAAAGTAATTGAAGCTCAAGCGAAAGCTGATGCCAATAGATTACTAAATGCTTCTTTAACAGATAAGATCCTTCAAGATAAGGGAATTGAAGCAACTTTAGAGTTAGCGAATTCCCCAAATTCTAAAGTAATCATTGTAGGCTCAGGCGAACAGGGTTTACCTTTAATTTTAGGTAACTAATTTTAGCAAATTGACGATTTATTTGTCTTTAAAGAGGTTTGGATTCACTTTCAAACCTCTTTTTTGCGTTATCTAAGCAAATATTCTCCAAAAGCCTTAATTTTAAATTTAAACTCAATTTGTAATGAATCAATTTTCATGTAAACTATTTTATTTTTTATTCCTATGCTTAGTATTGACTTCTTGTAGAGAGGAGGATAGCAAGAGTGTTTCTACAAATGGATTTGTGGTATCTGGCCAGATAATCGATTCTCCAGTTCCAGACATTAAAATTCAACGCTTCGACGGTGAAGTGAGTACAGAGCTTGTGGTAGAAAAATTAGACCAAGAAGGGAATTTTAAGATTAACATCAATGATGCAGTCCACGGTATTTATAGAGCACAAAATGGTTCTCAAATGATCATGTTTTCATTTGATGGAACAGAAAAAGAAATAAATATTGTTGGTGATTATAAAGTATTAGCTTCAGGAGAATATAAAATTACTGGCTCGGCAGGTTCAAGATTGGTTCAAGATTTTGTTCAATCTTTGACTAAGAGAAGAATAAATGCAGGAGATTTTAATGAACTTAGTGAAGATGATGCTTTTCCACTAATACATGATTTTATGGTTTTTAAATTTTTACCTTTCAATGAAGATACAAGAAAAGTACATTTAGAAGCTGTGAATAAAGCAGAGCGATTTTATCCATTGCATAAACAACTTTTAGCCCACAGAAAATTTATTGAAGCTGGGGATAAAAAGAAAAACGTCGCAACTAACAATGGGCCTTTAAAAATTGGAGAAGCAGTACCTGATATAACTTTGCCAAACCAAAGTGGAAAGGTGCTTAAACTTAGTGAACTTAAAGGTAAAGTTGTCGTCATAGATTTTTGGGCTAGCTGGTGCGGGCCATGCAGAAAATACGGAAATCCTCACCTAGTCGAAATGTATAAAAAGTACGATAAATCAAAATTCGAAATCATGAACGTCGCCTTAGAAAGAGGAGGAAATAACACTAAGTGGATTAGTGCGATGCAAAAAGATGGTTTAGTATGGCCGTATAATGTCGTAGATCACAAAAGAGAATTTTCTCCTTTATATGGTGCGAGCCGGATACCAAGAACTTATTTAATAGATAAAGAAGGAAAATTGGTTGCAATAAACAGCAAAGGACTTGAACTAGAAAGGCAAATTGAAAAATTATTAGAATCATAATTGTAATACTAAATTGAGGAGGCAAAAACAACCGAATCAAAATCACTAAATGAGCAAGACAATATCAATAGTTATTCCTGTTTTCAATGAAGAAAAAAGTGTTTTAGCAATTCTTGATAAAATTGATAAAGTACAATTGCTTCATCAATTAAAGAAAGAAATATTAATCATAAATGATTGCTCTACTGATGATTCAGAGAAGGTGATACTTCAATACATCGAAGATAATACCAACCAGCGTATTCGATATTTCAAACAAGATATCAATAAAGGTAAAGGAGCAGCTCTACACAAAGGGATTAAAGAAGCAAGCGGCGATTTCATTATTATCCAAGATGCTGATTTAGAATACGATCCTCAAGAATATAATGTACTGCTAAAACCCATCTTAAATGGTTTTGCAGATGTGGTTTATGGCTCAAGATTTATGGGTGGAAAGCCACACAGAATTCTGTTTTATTGGCATTCAATTGGAAATAAATTTTTAACAAGTTTGTCGAACATGTTTACCAATCTTAATTTAACAGATATGGAAACTTGCTATAAATTGTTTAAGGCTGAGCACTTAAAGCCCTTAAAATTAAAAGAGAAAAGATTTGGCTTCGAACCAGAAGTTACCGCCAAAATTGCCAAAATCAAGAAAATTAGAATTTATGAAGTTGGCATCTCTTATTATGGCAGATCTTATGAAGATGGAAAAAAAATAAGTTGGAAAGATGGCTTTAGAGCCATCTGGTGTATTCTAAAGTACAACTTATTTTAAATGGCTACCAAACTCCATTGTAAAAAATAATCTTTAAACCATAACTTACAAAATCTTCTTTATAATCTAGATTAGGGTCAGTAGCCTGATTAGTTTCAAGATCTCTGTTTAATTCTTCCAGATCGAATCCAGTCCAACTGATGTGGAAGAATGGCCTTAAGCTCACATGCATCACACCACTTCCAATTAAGTTATAACCCAAGGAGAAAGTACTGCCAAAACCATTATCTTTCATTAAAACAAAGCGACCATTGACCCCAGTTTTTTCAGATCGATACCTCACTTGATTATAATCTAAACTCGCTTTTATACTAAATTCTTCAGAAAAAAAACTTTCCAAAGCAAAGGAGTAAAAAGCTTGTCTGAAATAAATCGATTGTGTGAATTCTCGCATACTTGTTGGTTCAGGCCCAGAACCTACAAATCGATCAAATTGATTTTCCCAAGTTAATTCTACACCGATCCTATCCATCTTATATCTTGCTCCAAATATGAATCCATTCAACAACTTCGTTTCTTTCATCGGACTTTCTAACCAAGGTCTGTCCAAGTTGAATTTATCAATGATTCTGTTATGGATAGTAGGGTTTGCATACGCCAAAGAATAACCAACTTTGAGGTTTAATTGTGCTTTTATGGAATAAAAAGCAAATTGAAAGAGAAATAGAACCAATAATTTTTTCATAATAATAAGCTATAGCATCACAAGATAATCAGCAATTTTGATTGTTAATGATTTTCAAATCAAGATATACGAGTTTCATTTGATTCAGTTCTTTCTTAGCTTGCAATAAAAGTAAATGAAAGTCTTTCATTACCTATGTTTTTTGGCATTTGTTTGTTCTTGTAAATCCATAAATCCTGATTTAGGATTAGCTCAAAAATACTTCCCGAGCAAGCACTTATTAAATGAAGGAGTAGTTAATAAATACTATTCAAAATACATCCCTTCTGATTCAGGCAAGTGGACTTACATTGATGTTAAATACCATTCTTTAAAGCTTATAAAGCCTAATCTACTAGAATATAACTTATACAATGCTGCAATGGAATTAGAATACAATAGGCAGTACCAGTTTGTGGATGACAAAATGATCTTGCAGCATGAAAATGGAATCTTTCAATACGATCGATCAACAAGTAATATCATCGAAGGAACATACATTGATTGGAATGGTAGTGGTCAAGTATTTAAAACAGAAGCTGTCTTCGATCTCACAGATAGAACCATCAATCGAGCTTATACTCAAGAATATTTAAATGATACGATCATAGAAAATTTAAATGCTAAGAAAATACATAAGTCGATAAGCTATGAATCTGTCTTTCGAAAAGATACCACTAATGGCACTTTTGTGCAGGATATGTTTTATGCAGAAGGTTTAGGGCTCTTCAAATCTTTGGTTACAGATGAAAATGGAACTCGGGAATTAGTTTTGGTAGAGCAAATGCTTTTTAGCGATTTTGAAAAATTGAGCGAGCATGGTCTTAAAAGAGTGGCTTACATTGATCCAAATAATACGATTGATGACCAAAGTAATTTTGAGCTCTGTACAGAAGAAAAGTACATTGTGGATTATTATAACGGAGATCCTGATGGAGGCATAATTGGTAGAAAAAGGACGATACAAAAGCTTTTGCAAGAACATTTGGATGAATCAAAATTGGGAAACGAATCAGGTTATTTAAGTTTTAGATTTGTGATTAATTGTAAAGGAGAAGCTGGTAGATTCACAACAGAAGAAACTAGTTTAGATTATGAGCATAAAGAATTTGATGATAACTGTGTCACTCATTTATATGAAATAATTCGGAAGATAGAAAAGTTTAGGCCTACTAAATTACAGTATAGAGAGAACCCAGATGCATATTATTACCTTACTTTTAAATTGAAAAATGGAAAGATTATTGAGTTGCTGCCTTAGCCTACTTGCATTTCTTCTTTTGACTTCATGTATGCAACAAAAAGCAACTTTGTACAAAAAAGAATTTGCTCAAGAGGACCTAGATTTTTTCAAAAAATGCAGGTGGTTTGGAGCCTATTATCAAGGGACAGCAGCTGAACATTACGTCATTAAAGAAGGCATAAAGTGGAATCCTGAAAAGGCTTCCCTTTGGAGAGAAATGGGGATAGCATTTTTAAAAAGAGGACTTCCTGCTGATTATTATCCTTATTACCAAAAAGCAGTTAAATATGATGCTGTAGAATGGCAAGGCTGGCGAGGATACATCTATCTATATTTTTATCGAGATTACGAAAGAGCAATCCAGGATTTTAATGCAACAGATACCTTAACGCCTAACTTTGTCGATCATCCTCAAGCATTGAGCGTTGACTATATGAGGGGAATCTGTTACCTGAAATTAAATCAAATAGAAAAAGCTTTAAGCTATTTTGACAAACACATCAAAGATGAAACGGAAACAGTAGGAGAAGATTATCTTTCAACCTATGCTTTCTTATACAAAGGTATTTGCCATTTTAAAAAAGGAGAAACTAAGCAAGCCATTGAAATATTAGAAAGTGGTCATAAAATCCATGATCAAAATGCTGATATCTTGCTTTGGTTGGCTAAGAGTTACATTAAAAATGGAGAAAAAAATAAGGCCTTATCCAGCATCAAGCTTTCAAAATCTCTATTTAAAGAAGGGTATTTTCATTCTAGAAATTATACAGAAGACTTTTTTCAATCTTACCTCATTGATATTGAGAAAGTAGAAAAAGATATTTTTGCTACTATCTAATGATGACAAATTCTCCTTTTCTTAATTCAGTTTTACCATCTGGAAATAAGATTTCTGCAATCCAAAGGTAAACAGCGGAAGGTGTCTGCTTGCCTTTGTTTTTACCATCCCAACCTTGAGATTCATTATTTGTTTGAATGTCTTTATTAGAGAAAACTTCTCCTCCCCATCTATCATAAATTTTAATATAATTGATATCTAATGGTGGGTTAGCTGTTTGTAAGTAAAAAAAATCGTTTAAACCATTCCCATCAGGGCTGATTATGTTTGGCGCGAAAATTTCTCTAGTCACTCTAATGACAAGCTTGTCTGAGGTAAAACATCCAGCTTCATTTTCCAAGAGTAAAGTATATTCACTATCTTCTTTTGGATTTATTTGAATGCTTGGACAATCAAAACAAGGAATGTCTACTTCATCATTAAACCATTTGTAGGAGACTACTGGACTTAAAGAATTAACCTCTCCTTCCAATAATAAAACGGAAGCGAAATTGACCAATTGGTCTGGTCCAAGATCAACTGAAAATGGACTAAGTAATACTTTTGTCTCCAAAGTGATTGAATCACAATTATTTGCAATCCTTAAGCTATAATCTCCGGGCTCTTCGAAAGATCGATTGGCAATTGTAATTCCATCGTTCCACAGAAAGTTTAAGTTACCTTCTTCAGGAATTTCAATGTAAACAGTATCTTCTGGACATAATTCTAATGTATCGGGAATAGAACCAGTAAAAAGGCTATTAAAATTAAGCACATTTAATACAGAACTTTCATCTATCAAAGGAAGGATTACATCATCTGATTGAAAATTTTCTGAACCAATGTTTTGATTTGAAACGACATCAAAATTAGCTTGCATTTCATAATCGCCTGTAGCAAAAGAAGAAACTTCAAGAATTACTATTATTTCGTGAATCCCTGGAGGGATGGTTAAATTGCCTATTTGGAGTAAGTTATCGCCGATGCCTCCAATTTCATCTACATCAAAAGGAGTATTAACTTCTTGGATTATAAAGTTTTGAGGAAATTCTTCTCTTATAAATCCTTCTCGTAAAGTTGTATTGTTCAAATTGGCTATGGTAAGCTTAACTTCAATTTGATCACAAGGGAAGGCTTCGTAAGAAGATAACTCTTGAAAAAACTTAAGGGTATAAGGACAAGAACAAGCATCGCGATCTCCAACATTTCCATCGATAGATGTCCTTTTTGCTTCCCCAGTTTCTAAGTCAAATTCAAAGAGGATAGCACTCATATCCATGTTGTCAGTAGCAATCCCGAAAAGCGTACCCCGCGCATCAAAAAACAGAGCTGGGATGGATGCATTATATCCAATTGGCGGATAAATAGCATTATCGATTAAACCTGTTAAAGGATCGATGGTAACCAATTTTCCTAGTATAGCATCATAGGCATATAAGTCTCCATTAAATGGATGATAAGCAATGTCAGTGATGAATACGAGATTAACAGAATCTATGCTGGTTTGAATTGCTGTGTACTGAATGGGAGCTTCTATAGAGCCTAAATCTATCATTGCAATAGAATCTGAATTGACCAATGTTAGGAAGCCTCCAGTAGGGCTAATATCACCAGCATAAAAGTCTCCTTCTAAAGGTAAAAAAGATAAAGATTCAAGCATACCATCAGCACTCAATCTGAATAAGTCATGCCTTTCTGGGTCTACACCATATATCATTCCATCTGTTTGATTATAACCTATGGCATTGACATTAAATGGGAATGGGGTGGATATAGGCTTGAGTACTATACCTTCAGAGCCACTGTCCATCCTATAGAAAGTAGTTTCTTCATTTTCATCCACTATACTTAAAATCGCAGAACCATCGCATTCAAATGGCGTTTGCGCATCGAGCGTGTAGATTAAGGAAAAATATATTAATAGTAAATAGAGTCTATTCACGATTCGTTTGAAACATAGTTAATAAAAAACATGTATTGAAAACATCCCGGCTTAAGGAAATAGAGACAGTATTAGGAATTATGCGAACATAAAAGTACAAAAGTCTCAGTTCAACACCAATTTGATTGTTCAATAATTATTGTTTTCGTAAAATTGCTATCCTTACATTTATATTTCTATCCATATGAAAGAAAAAAGGAAGAAAAGTGTCGATAAAAATGACTCCAAAAAGGTTGCCAAACTTAAGCGTTTGCGTAAAATTGACTATTTCGGTCAAAATTTTTGGCGAAAAAACCTCTTTGGAGCACTCATAATCTTCTTTTTAGGAACAGGCTTGTATTTGTCGACCATTACATTTGAATATGTATTAGATGATAAAATTGTTTTTACTGAAAATTCTTTTGTGAAAGAAGGATTTGGAGGGACATGGAATATATTAAGCAAAGATTCCTTTTATGGTTATTTTAATGAGCAGAAAAATCTCGTTGCTGGGGGAAGATACAGGCCCTTGTCTATCGTAAGCTTTGCTTGGGAATATGGAATTTTTGGCCAGAAAAAAGGGGTAAGCCATTTTATAAACGCTTTGTTTTATGGACTGAGTTGCCTCTTAATTTTTAGAGTCTTAGCCTTGTTGTTCTATGAGCATGAAAAAAGAGCAAATTGGTATTTTAGCATTCCTTTTATAGCAGCTATTTTATTTGCCCTTCACCCAGTTCATACTGAGGTTGTTGCAAATGTAAAAGGGCGTGATGAGATTATGGCATTAATCGGTGCCATGTCTGCTATTTATTTCTCCTATCGATACCTTCAAAAAGGTACTATAATTAATTTAGTGCTTTCTGCGCTTTGCTTTTTTCTTGGTGCGCTTTCAAAAGAAAATACATTGACATTTATTTTAATTATACCATTTACACTGTGGTATTTTTCTAAAGCTCCAATGAAGAAGATTGCCATCGCTTTTCTTCCGATACTATTAACAACAATTGGCTATTTGGTGATGAGGTATTCCATCATAGGACCGGGCAGTACCAAAGAAGTAAATGATTTAATGAATAATCCTTTTGTAGGGATGAACACAAGTGAGCGGTTTGCTACAATCTTTTACACCTTGTGGGAATATTTACGATTATCAATTTTTCCACATCCTTTGACGCACGATTATTATCCATATCATATCCCTAAATCTACTTTCTCAGATCCAATACCAATTTTATCCTTAATTACCTATGTGGGAATGGGGATTGTTGGCGTATTGGGATTTATTAAAAAATCTGTACCATCCTATTGCATCTGGTTTTATCTTTTTACTTTATTTATTACTTCAAATATTTTATTTCCTATAGGGACTTTCATGAATGAAAGATTCATTTATATGTCCTCCTTAGGGTTTTGTATATTTTTGGCTTGGCTTTTAGGGTACTATTTGCCGCAAAAAACAAAGTCAATAATTCCGAAAATTTTGCTTGGAATAATTTGCCTTGGTTTTGGAATAAAAACACTTTTAAGAGTCCCAGATTGGAAAGATCGAAACTCTTTAAATCGTTCCGCTATTAAGGTTTCACCAAACAGTGCTAGAGCAAATTTATTTATGGGCACAGCGATATTTGAAACGCAATATTTAAAGTCTGAGGATAGAGAAGAAAAACAATTGCTACTAAAGCAAGTTGCTATGCACATAGATAAAGCCATAGAAATACATCCTCAATATGGATCAGCGTTAACTATGGATGCGGGGGTAGAAACTGAAGAGTACAGGTTTCATAAAGACCTTGATAAATTATTAAGAGAATTTGAACGAATATTAATGAGGAAAACTAATGTTCCTCATATTATAAATTATTGTAATTATTTAAACAAACAGGTTACAGATAATACAAGGTCAAAATTGATTAGTTTTTACTACAAAATAGGGAGCTTTTTTGCAGATACCAGAAAAGATAAAAAAACTGCAGCGACTTATTTTAATCTTGGTTTAAAAATAGCCCCTAACAATACTCAACTAAATCAGGCCCTTCAGCGAGTTTCTAAATAAATTTCATTCCCTCCCCAACCTTTTTTTATCATTTGTCAGTCTATGTGAATAGAATAATTAATGATAAAAAACTTTAAAAATGAAATTTACTACTAAAACTATTCTCATCACTCTTTTGCTAGGAGTGATTTGCTTTATGAACCAGAGTTGTTTAAAAGATGAATGTGAAGGCAAAAGCACCTATATTCAATTTGTCCCAATCTATAAGCAAGTTGACGAAATTAGAACCGACATCAAGACTGAAGGACCAAGAGAGCTTTGTAAGCCTGGAAAATTATTTTACTACAATGATTTCATATTCGTAAATGAATTTCGTGAAGGAGTTCATGTGATTGATAATCGAAACAGCGACAACCCTATTAATGTTGCTTTCATTAAAATACCTGGCAACGTTGATGTTGCAGTCAAAGGAAACATCATGTATGCTGACAATTATATTGATCTAATTGCATTAGACATAACGGACCCAACAAATCCTATTTACAAAGCTAGAACTACAGATGTCTTTAACTCTTTTGCATTGGATGAAACTTTAGGCCATCTCGTATATTATCAAGAAACCGAGATTACAGAAGAAGTTGATTGTACGGATCCTAACTTTGGAGGGTCTTGGTGGCAAAGGGGAAATGATGTTTTTGTTTCGGAAGATCTTGCACCTTCCAATCAAGGTGGATTTGGAGGAAATGATGTAAATTTAGGTGGATTACCTGGAGGCATTGCAGGATCTTTTGCAAGTTTTTCAGTTATTGGAGAATTCTTGTACGTCATTGATGATTCAAGTTTAGATGCTTTTAATCTTTCAGACCCTTGCAATCCAGTTTTCTTTAGCGAAACTTTTGTAGAGTGG
>CALDYJ010000004.1 GCA_937941095.1 uncultured Saprospiraceae bacterium
CTATACACATCTTAGTTAATAATTCGGGTGGACCATCAGGGGGTCAATTGTTGACTGCTGAAGGAAGTGAATTTCTAGTAGCTATGCAGAGCCACATCATAGCCAGTCATACGTTGGTACAATTGTTAAGTCCTAAAATGAAAGAAGAAAAGTATGGAAGAATTATAAATATTGTTTCTACCTCTGTTCGCCAACCTATTGGTGGCTTAGGAGTATCAAATACAACAAGAGGGGCTATGGCGAGTTGGGCTAAGTCAATGTCAAATGAACTTGCACCTTTTGGTATAACTGTTAATAACGTTTTACCTGGAACTACAAAAACAGAAAGAATTGATGAACTCATTGGAGCTTGGCAAGTTGCTTGGAATAAAACTGAACAAGGGGTAAGGCGGACTTTGATTGAGCAAATTCCAATGGGGAGATTTGGTGAAACTGAAGAGTTTGGTGCAGCTGTAGCATTTCTAGCTAGTCCTGCGGCATCCTATATTACTGGGGTAAGTCTACCAGTAGATGGTGGAAAAATAAAATCAATCTAGCTCATCTAAGGTTCAAAACTCCTAGTTAAAGCAGTGAGTTAATCTGATAAAATGAAGCAATTGTCGAAAGGCAAGAACTAATTGTATCGATAATTACGTTTTTTAAGTAGATTTATAAATATGGAAGATCCTTTAGATAATAAATACAAACAAGAGTTTACAGAGCCAAAATTTTGGGATAAACTCAAAAACCATGCACGCAATGCAGGACTTAAAGTTGTTTATACAGCTCTATTAATGTTTTATGCTTACAAGAAAAAGAGCACCCCAACTTGGGCAAAAAACATTATTTTAGGTTGTTTAGGTTATTTATTAGCGCCTATTGATTCTATTCCAGATCTTACTCCAATCATAGGGTTTACCGATGACCTCGGGGTACTTGCCTTTGGTTTAGCTACCATTGCTTTTTGTATTGACAAAGATGTCAAATCCCAAGCAAGAGAAAAGGTTGATAAATGGTTTGATGAAGTGGATGATGAAGAGCTCAAAGAAGTTGATGATCGTTTAGCATAAATTCCTTATTTTCAGGTATCATTTATTGAAGAAAATACCTTGAAAGATAGAAAAGCATACTGGAATAAAAATCTTAAATACCTGTTTATTCTTCTAGTTGTTTGGTTCACTGTTTCTTTTGGATGCGGAATTCTGTTTGTTGAAACTTTGAATACAATTAAACTAGGAGGCTTTCCTTTAGGTTTTTGGTTTGCCCAACAAGGTTCAATTTACACCTTTGTTTTTTTGATTTTTATCTACGTTTATTTGATGAATAAACTGGATAAAGAATTTGATGTTGATGAAAAATGATTGTATTCATTCTTTCTATTAGTAACAAATTGTGTAAATCAATCAAAAATAAGAAGTAACAAAAGCCAAAAAATTGACAGTACAACAATGGACATTCGTAATAGTTGGATTAACATTTTGTCTTTACATAGGAGTAGCCATCTGGGCTAGAGCAGGATCCACCAAAGAGTTTTATGTTGCAGGGGGAGGAGTTTCTCCACTTGCTAATGGAATGGCAACAGCTGCTGATTGGATGTCTGCAGCTTCTTACTTGTCAATGGCAGGGCTCATTTCATTTATGGGCTATGGAGGCTCACAATATTTAATGGGTTGGACTGGAGGATATGTTTTACTGGCTTTACTCTTGGCTCCTTACTTGAGAAAATTTGGAAAATTCACAGTTCCAGATTTTATCGGCGAAAGGTACTACTCTAAGCAAGCAAGATTAGTAGCTTTAATATGTGCAATCTTTGTTTCCTTTACCTATGTTGTTGGACAGATGAAAGGTGTTGGAGTTGCTTTTGCACGATTTTTAGAAATACCTTTTTCTACTGGAATTTTTGTGGGAATAGGGATTGTGTTTTTTTATGCCGTTTTAGGAGGCATGAAGGGCATTACTTATACCCAGGTGGCCCAATATTGTGTGCTGATTTTTGCTTATACCGTTCCGGCCATTTTTATTTCCATTCAAATGGTTGGAAATCCAATTCCGCAAATTGGGATGGGCAGTACATTGAGTGATGGTACTTATCTTCTTGATAAATTAAATTTATTAAGTAAAGATTTAGGCTTTGAAGAGTATACTAAGAGTGGAATAGAAGATAGGGTAAATGTGTTTTTTATCACTGCTGCTTTGATGTTTGGTACCGCTGGTTTGCCACATGTTATTGTGAGGTTTTTTACAGTTCCGAAAGTACGAGATGCAAGAAAATCTGCAGGTTATGCTTTGTTTTTTATTGCTATTCTTTATACTACAGCTCCTGCTGTTGCGGCTTTTGCAAGAACAAACCTCATTCAAACTGTCAGCAATAAACCATATGCTGAAATGCCCGAATGGTTTAAAAAATGGGAAGCAGCAGAGTTAATAAATTTTTCTGATAAAAACGGAGATGGAAAAATTCAATACCTTGCAGCTAATCAACAGAATGAATTAGTGATTGATCGGGACATTATGGTACTAGCAAATCCTGAGATTGCAAAGTTACCTGCTTGGGTTATTGCCCTAGTCGTTGCTGGAGGATTAGCTGCAGCATTGTCAACGGCAGCTGGATTACTTTTAGTTATTGCAACTTCTATTTCTCATGATCTTTTTAAAAATTATTTAAAACCAAACATTTCTGAAAAAGGAGAATTGCTTTCTGCTAGAATTGCAATTGCAGTAGCAGTGGTTGCCGCAGGTTTAGCTGGTTTGAACCCTCCTGGTTTTGTTGCACAGGTGGTGGCATTGGCATTTGGTTTAGCTGCTGCATCATTTTTTCCTGCCATCATTTTAGGTATTTTTGATAAAAGAATGAATAAAGAAGGGGCTATTTCTGGAATGATTATAGGCATTGTATTCACTGCTTTATACATTTGGTATTTCAAACCTCAATTGGGAGGACCTGGTCAGCCATCCGATTATTGGTTTGGGATTAAACCTGAAGGAATTGGGATCATTGGAATGTTATTAAATCTTGTGGTTTCATTTGCGGTAAGCAGGCTAACTAGCCCACCACCACTTGAGGTTCAAAACTTAGTCGAAGAAATAAGAATTCCGAGAGGAGCAAGAGAAGCTACTCATTAAAAAAATAAAATCATGAAATTTACATGCACTGTAGACATTGATCTACCTAGAAAAGAGGTCATTGCTTTGTGGGAGAATCCTGAAAATTTAGCTCAATGGCAAGATGGGTTTCAATACATGGAGCACATAAGCGGAGAAAAAGGAAAAGCAGGAGCCAAATCTAAAATGGCTTACATTATGAACGGGAAAGAAATGATTTTAGAAGAAACAATTGTTTCTTCTAATCTCCCGATTGATTTTACAGGTTATTACAAATCTGATAAAACGGAGAATACTATGGAAAATTATTTTACTGAACTTTCTGAAAACCAAACAAGGTGGGAAGCTAATATCCATTATACTTTAATGGAAGGTTTTATTTTGAAGTTGATTTTAAAATTATTTCCAAGCATGTTTCAAAAACAGACTCAAAAATGGATGGATCAGTTTAAAGTTTTTGCTGAAAGGAATGCCTAAGATTCTAAAGCTTATCGCACTTAGTTTAATTTTCTAAATGTTTTTTGACAAATTCTGGCGTAAGTGCAAAATGCGAATCTGCTATTTTGACTTTCCCATTTACAATAATTATTAATTGTGGGGATTGATGAATGACACCAGATTTGTCAGCTACCAAATTTGATACAGATCTAAAGTTGATCAAGTCAAGGTAATGCACATCAACCAATTCAGAAAGTAGCTCAGCTTCATTGGCTAGACTTGATTTGACACTGCTGCTAATGCCACAACTGATGCTGTGCTTAAAAATAGCCTGCGGTTTAGTATGTGAAGCTTCCCAGATTACATCCAATTGTTTCTCTTCTTTTACAATCTTCCATTCTTTTGGAATGTCACTTGCTCCCTTTCTTAAATTATCTAAAAATCCCATTGTTTTTTTTTGTTAAACGCCTATTAAAAGCAAAAGTTTTTATTCTTGCCTTTTTGAAATGGCCAATAATCCTCCAAAAGCTATCATTCCATTCAATAAAATGATTAGGAAGCCTATGTTTATACCTTGGCTATTTAAAAATAAATTGATAAAATATGCTAAGAATGGAGTGGCTACACAAATAGGAATGGCGAGTTTATCTTTGATGTTCAAATCAGTAAACATTCCAAATGCAAAAAGGCCTAGAAGAGGACCATAAGTGTAACCTGAAACTATGAATAGTTTGGTAATGACACTGTCATCACTGATTCCATTAAAAACTAAAATTACGATGAAGAGTAAAATGGAAAATCCTAAATGCACGGTCATCCTTGTTCTTTGATTATTCTCTTTGTTTTCCTTTTTTTCGAAACCTAAAAAATCAACACAAAAAGAAGTGGTCAATGAAGTTAAAGCAGAATCTGCGCTTGAATATGCTGCGGCGATGATGCCTAGAATAAATGCTATTCCTGCAATTGGACTTAAATGTTGTAAAGCTATAATAGGATAGAGGAGATCAGTTTTTAAAGTGACTTCTCCATTTACCATTTTGGTTGGAACTTCGATGCCTATGCTGCTACTGTATAAAAATAATAGTGCTCCTAATCCGAGAAAAAGGATATTTACAAAAATCAAAATAGAACTAAAAGTCAACATGTTTAACTTAGCTTCTTTTAAGTTTCTACAGCTTAAGTTCTTTTGCATCATGTCTTGATCAAGACCAGTCATTACAATGGTCATTAATGCACCAGCAATAAATTGCTTGAAGAAGTTATTAGGATCCGCCCATCCATTTTCAAAAAAGAAAATCTTAGAGTACTTACTATCTGAAACCATTGATACGACTTCACCAAGGTCCTTGCCCATACTGTCGCCAATCGAAATAATGGTGAAGACTACAGCTGTAATCATAAACAGTGTCTGTAAGGTATCGGTATAGACAATGGTTTTAATTCCTCCTCTCGAGGTGTATAGCCAAATGAGTAAAATGGTGATGGCTACAGTCAACCAGAAAGGAACTTGAACAGCCGTTATGGTGCATACCGTTTGAAAGACTATAGCAACCAGGTATAATCTAAATGATGCCCCAATGGTTCTAGAGATTAAAAAGAAACCCGCAGCTGTCAAATACGCATTCGGGCCTAATCTTTTTTCAATATAAGTGTATATTGAAGTTAGATTCATTCGATAATAAAGTGGGAGCAAGACAAATGCAATGACCAAATATCCTGCAAAGTATCCAAAAACCATCTGCATATAAGAAAATGCAATGTTGGGTTTAAACTGCTTCTCTCCAGTTACGCTTTCGTATAATTCTGGAAAAGCACCAACAGCTCCAGGTACTGAAATGAAGGTGACACCAGAGAGTGTTGCTCCGATCATACCAAAGGCAACTAGGTACCAAGGTGATTGTTTGTTGGCATTGAAAAAGTCTTTTTGATCCGCTTTTTTACCTGTGAAATAAGATATCGCAAACAATACCAAAAAGTAAAGTGCAATGACACCAAAAATTAATTCAGGACTTAATCCATTATTCATCAGTCTTGAATTTTAGGTCCATAACAAAGATCACCAGCATCTCCTAATCCAGGAACGATGTAAGATTTAGCAGTAAGTTCTTCATCTATTGCGGCTGCCCATAATTTTGCTTCTGGGTGCATTCTAGTGATAAAATCAATGCCGTATTGAGAAGCTATAGCCGTTATAATATGCGTTTGTTTTGGTTTTCCAATTTTATACAATTCTGCCAAGGCAGCTTCCATGGAAGCACCGGTAGCCAGCATAGGATCGCAGATGATTAAAATGCTGTCATCTATTATTGGGCTAGATACATATTCTAAATTTATTTCAAAGGAACCATCTTTATGATGTTGTCTATAGGCGGAGATGAAAGCATTTTCTGCTTCATCAAATACATTTAACAATCCTTGATGCATGGAAAGGCCGGCCCTTAAAATGGTAGCTAGTACAATTTTTTCTTTGCAAATAAACTCCTTAGAGATGCCTAAAGGAGTTTCTACGTCTCTGCTTGTATAATCTAAGGTTTTGCTAAGCTCATAAGCTAAAATTTGAGCTAAACGTTCCATGTTTTTACGAAATCGGAGTCTGTTTTTCTGTATGTTAACATCTCTAATTTCTGCTAAATAGTGATTAGCGATAGAGTTTGTGTCATTAAGTTTGTAGATCATCCTGCGCAATTGTAGCCAAATATAGGAATTTTCGAGGAGGAGATTTATGCTTCTTTTTTTATTAATTCTTTGCAATAATTTATCATCCCTTCTAAAACGATCTGCCAGCCTTCCCATTCCTCTTTTAAAGAGGAATTGTGCCAGATAAATACAAAATCGCCACCATAGGTCTTGATGGCATCAATGATAGAAATGGCTTTCTCCAAGGCTATTGAAGGGGATAGTTTTAAATAATTCCTTAGGCTTACATCCATGACTTGAAATGGATGAATCTTTAAATTAGTCACTTGTTCAGTATGGAGATCATACCAATAATAGGGAATGCATATCCCCGCTCTAAAGCCTATTTGATCAGGATACCCCATTGTATAATCATGCTCGATTCCAGCATCAATCAGCGCTCGATAAGTATCTGGTAATTCAAGTTTCAAAAAGTGTTGCCTACTCTTTACAATGGGTTTTTGAATGATTTTCTCTAAGGTATACTTCTCAAGTTCAATTTTTGCTGTTTTAGAGTTTGAAGCATAAGAAGGATGAATGCCAATTTGAGCATTTAGTTCAAGTTTTTTAATTAATTCCTGGAATTGTTCATGCTCTACAGAAATGTTTTTATCGTATTTACCATGTTTACCTGCTAAGACAAAATATATTGGTTTTAAACCTTTATTGACTTTGTCCAAGTAATTATAATTATCAAAAGGATCTTTTTCTTTATTTTTTAAAACCCTTAGTCTTTTTGCTAAGTTTTTCCGGTCACCAGTAGAGAGGTCTTTTATAAGTCCCAATGCATTTCTGCTAAACCCTTTATTTTTAAAAGACCAAGCCATATCAATATCATAGCTTGGTGAAAATGAAAAATTCGGTTTTTTTATTTTTAGCCCATTGAATTTTATTTTTAGCTGGGATGCTAATAAATCCACCCACACATTTATGAGAGGAATGTTTAGTGCATTCATCTTCGCTAAAATGGAATTACTTGATTTATAGCGTGCATGTTCATCTTTTTCTTGGTCTGCATATTCTTCCATACGACTTAAAAGATAAAAACTGCCTGCTAAAATATCTGCTGGGATAAGCTCTAGTTCATTGGGATAAAGAAAAGGTATGTTGTTAATTGTTTTGTAAGAAGGCCTTGTGGACAAACTTGTTTCAAATAATAGCTTCGCAGCCTTAATGTAGAGGTGATTTCCAAATGTATTTTCCGTTCCATAATAAACTTTAGCCTTCTCATTATTTTTAAGCTCATCTTTAGAAGTTGTGACAAGCGGATTTAGGCCAAGAATTTGTTTAAAAATAATCTCAATAATGTAATTTAAACGAGTGCTTGTTTTATCTACACAAATGAGAATTGAAGAATGTTGCAATTTTAATAGAATTAACCCTAAGAAATGAGGTAAATATACCGTAACTACGCAGCTCTAATAACGTTTTAAATTTTATTGCCATAAAATAGAAGAAATATTAGGGAAAAATGCTTGAAAACAGTAAATTTCTTTAACGTTGTATGACCCATTTTAATCAAATACTGCTTTGTAGTCCATAATCTGTAAAAATATAAATATGTCAGAGAAAAAAATCAAACAAAATGGATTAGTAAGAGGTGAACTTAACACCATTCGTGACATACTCATGGGTCAACAAATTAGTGAGTATGAAGATAGGTTCTCTAATTTAGAGAAAGGTTTTGATCTATTGAAAGCTCAAATCTTGAATGAGATGCAAGATTTGAAAACAACTAGTGATTCTAACACTAGAATAATGAATGAAAACATTAACATCAAACTCAAAGAGCTTGAACAAAATCTAAAAGGAAATACAGAAAAATTGTCTGAGGAACTAAATACCACGAAAAAGAATCTAAACGAAAAAATAGCCATCAGTTTTATTGAATTTGGGAAAAAAATGCTAGAAGAACTTTAAGAAAAAAGAGTGGCCGAATCACATAAACCTATACATGATGAAGTTCTTTTAGACAGACTAAAAGAAATACTCCTTTGGGATGATAGAAAGGAATTGGATGAGATAAAACAAATCTTGGATACACGAGCACATCTATCTGAAAGAGTTTCACCAATTATCGAAGAACATTTGAGTGCTTTAAAAGAAACATTTTCTGAAGATTACAAAGAGATAATAAACAAACTCATCGAGGTTAAATTAAAGAACTCTCAAGAAGAGATTGTTAATTCTCTATATCCTTCATTGGGTAGGATGATAAAAAAATACATCGGACATCAATTTGAATTATTAAAAGAGAATATTGATAACAGTGTAAAAAAAACATTCTCACCTGCAGGATTTAAAAGAAGAGTGAAGTCATTTTTTACAGGAGTGAAAGAAAGTGAACTCATTTTATCAAACGCAAATAATTACACCATACAAGAAGTATTTCTGATCGAAAGAGATTCAGGCTTATTGATGGGCTCAGCAAGTTTGCATACAACATTTGATCAGGATGTCGTAGCTGGCATGTTGACAGCTATAAAAGCATTTGTAGAAGATGCATTTAAAAAAGAAAAACAAGAATTGGAGTTTATTGAGTATGGAAATTATAAAATTGTGATACAAACTTTTTTTTCTTATTATATGGCTGCAGCAATAGACGGAACAATGATTACGCAGGAAAAATTTGATGTAGAAGAATCTATGCATGATTTTGCATCAGCAGAGCTCACAGGAGCTAAATCTTCCGAAGTATCTAATTCTGAATTGATTTCGAAAAAACTTTATGAATACTTTATAAAAAAATAGTCTTTAAGTAAACATAGTATGACTAGTAAAAAGATAATATTAACAGGAAGCTTTGGTGTTGGGAAAACATCATTATTTAATCAATTTATTTTCAATAAATTTAGTGATAAGTACCTCACAACTATAGGGGTGAAAGTAAATAAAAAGTCTGTTTTTGTTGATGGCGAAGAAGTTAATTTGTTGGTGTGGGATATTGCTGGAGAGGTTTCTCAAGACAAAGTTCCAACTTCCTATTTTTTAGGAGCCAGCGGTATAATATATGTTTTCGACCTTACAAGGCCTCTGACCTATAAGAATCTTGAAAAAGATATCGATTACCTCAAACAAATACTGCCAGGTGGGTTGATAAAAATTGTAGGAAATAAAAAAGATTTATTAGAAGAAGATGCAATTGCAAAAGTTGTCAATGATGTAACAATGCCTATTAGTATTTTAACCAGTGCTAAATCTGGAGAAAATGTTGAAGACTTATTCAACGATCTGGCAAAAAGCCTTATAAAATGAATGCCTTCTATTCCATAGGAAAAAAAAGAGCCATTGAATTTTGCCAATCCATTCTATTTGATGATAAAGGTAAGCTTGTAAATTCATGTGATACTATATTTAGCACAAAGCAGTTTTCTGCTAAACAACAAAAGGTTCAAGATTGGTTTACGTTTTTAGAATCAGTAATGCCTATAATAACTACGCTCAAGGAAGGAGATCCAGAAATTTTATTTACTAAAGTTCAATCCCCAAGCGAAATATTACCTGGTTTTTATGATTTTTCTTTTACTAGAGTAATCTTAAAAGGTGAGTCATTTATCCTTTGGCTGGTTTATGATTATACTCAACTTTACAATGGGTTTTTACAATATCAACAGGCCAAAAATGAGATTGAAATCCAAAGACAAATATTTGAAGCTAATCACAAAAAAATTTCAAAACCAAGTGATGTCTTCAAGCATAAAAATTACTTCAAAGAAACATACAATGATCAGCTCATTAATAGCAATTATGTTTTTGTAGTCTTAAGAATAATCGGAATGTCTTTTCCTGTTCACGAGATAGTACATGATTTTGGTTCTTATCAAGGGATCTCCAATCATTTAGAAGAAAACAAAAGTGCCCTTGCAGCATTAGAAAAAGAATTCTTCATTTTTCTTGGAGAAGAAAATGAAGCACTCGAAATTAACTTTTTGCCTACTAAACTTTTGTCCCAAGTTTTTCGCGAAATCAAAAAAAGTAAACCTCAACTAAATATATCGTTAATAAATGCACAGCAAATCCAAGAGCCCCTCTTTGGGAAAGCAAATGTAATAGCCCAAGTGCTTTATTCCTTGCTTATTAATACAATGGGTGAACTTCACTTTAATGTGCCTGAAATTAGTATGGATTTAGAATACGATGATGAACTAATGTTAATAACAACGGTTGGCCAAAAAATTAAAAACAATCACCGAATTGACGATTATTTAATCATTTCAAAAAGATTGCATCTGCTGAAGTTGTTGATTAAGCGAAGCAGGGGAAAATTGGTCTGTAAATATGAGGCTGAAACTGAAATTTTGTCCATAATTTTCAAAATCCCCATAAAAAAAGTGCATTCTTAAGACATTTAATGGATTGTGGAACTTTATTTGGTATACATTATAAAAAATTACTAAGCATTTATGCTTATTTTTTTGTAAATTGGTATACTCACATATCGACCATAAAATTAATCCTTAATGAATAGATTTCTTACCATATTCTTCTTCTTCGTAAGTCTTGGCTTTATTACAGCACAAGGGGTATATAATCCTAAGGAAGAGAATAATGGGAATCGTGGGATTATTTTCGATAAAGAGTTGGTAGGTGAACTACAGCTTCAGACGAATGGCTTCTTTATAGGGGCAAACATCGGAAAGCTTAAAACTTATTATAAGACCTCTTTTATTCACCTTAGCTTTGGAGAGCTTAAGCATCCGAAAGAACATAAAAATAGAGACGACATAAGAACCTCTGGTCTGCAGGAAAATGCAAGATCTTATGTATTTGGAAAGCAGAATAATCTTTTCGCTTTTAGAGCAGGAATGGGCGTAAAAAGGTATCTGTCCGAAAAAGCAAGAAGAAAAGGCTTAGCTGTAGGTATTAGTTATGAAGCTGGACCAACCTTAGGTTTGCTAAAACCATATTATTTGGACGTTAGAAGATCTGAAATCAATAATCAGAATCCAGTTAGTCAAAAGTATAATGGCGAAAATGCAGAGACATTTTTGAACACAGATAGAATATTTGGTGCTTCATCAGTATTAAAAGGTCTAGGAGAAGTCAAAGTCAGACCAGGGATACACCTTAGAGGTGGCTTACATTTTGATTGGGGAGCTTTTGATGAGCTTGCTAAAGCTATGGAGATTGGTATAATGGCAGATGTGTTTTTTGGAGACATCAACATCATGGTGGATGAGGCTGAGCTTATAAATCCAAGACCTGCCGTCATTCTTCCCGAGAATGTAAAGAATCAGCCATTTTTCATCAACTTCTATGTGAGCATCCAATTAGGAAAAAGAAGGTAATCTCTTTAAATTAATATTCCTATAACAATTTCTAAATCATACTTTTAGTTAAATTTGCGTTTAAGCTGTATTACAATGCATTTAATAGTATGAAATTTCTTTTTACCATCATTTTGTCATGCTTTCTTATTTCGGGAATTTTTGCCCAGGATAAGCCCATCAAATTGAGAAATCCTTCTTTTGAAGGCACGCCGCATGTAGGTACTTTAAACTTTGTAAATAGAATAGCAGGTTGGTTTGATTGTGGCTTGAGAAAGTTTCCAACAGAGTCTCCACCTGATTTACACATGGGAGGTGAAATTTCTCAATATTTTAAAGTTGATTCAAAAGCCCAGCATGGTAATACATACATTGGTATGGTTGTGAGGGACAATGACACATGGGAATCAGTTTCACAATCTTTATCTGCGCCCCTTGAGGCAGGACAATGTTATCAATTTAGTTTGTACTTATCTAAATCAGAAGAATATAGATCGCCTGCTCGGAATAGTGGCATTTTGATTGAAGAAGCAGTAAGTGAAGGAATAAAAGTAGATAGCATTGACCACATTACTCCTTGTGTATTGCGTGTATGGGGAGGGACAGGTCCGTGTCAAAGCAGCCAAACAGAACTGCTTGCCGAAACAAATGTAGTGACCCACGAAAGGTGGATACAATACGATTTTAAATTAGAACCTAAGCAAACACATTATTTTTTAACATTGGAAGCGTATGTTAAGACCCCTAGTCTTTTTCCTTATAATGGGCATATACTCTTAGACAATTTATCTGAGATTATCCCAATCCCTTGCGAAACTCCGGAACCTATTGTTGCATTTTCAAGACCTGCTCAAAAGAATTTAAAAACAGAAAAGAGTAATTACGCGCTTGAAGGAAGTATTGAAAATGTGTATTCAAAAAACGACGTAAGATTTTTAATCAATGGGAAGGCAAATCAAAATTTCGAATACTCAAAAGAGGATGGTAAATTTTCTGCAAAGGTGAAATTGAAATTAGGAGAAAACAAGTTTGAACTAATTGGAAAAAATGGGGAAGGAGAAGATACAGATGAAGTATACATCGTTTACAAAAAACCCGTCGTCATTAAAGAAGAACCTGCTGTCGATGTTGCTGTTACTGATCCCGTTGTCATTAATCCTAAGCCCAAAACAGAAACAAAGCTATTAGGAATAGAACGGAAAGAATTGAAAAAAGAACTCACCTTAGAAATTAAAGATTTAAGGTTTGAGTCTGATTCTGCTCGGGTCAGAGCTATGTATTATCCTATCTTAGATAAAATCTATGATTTCTTAATCTCTAATGCTGATGTAAAGATTGAAGTAGGAGGGCACACAAATGATAGGTGTTCAGATGGATTTTGTAATGAACTGTCCGAAAAAAGAGCGAAAGCTGTTGCTGACTATTTAATAAAGAGAGGCATTCCTGCTGGTCAAATCCAACACAAAGGTTATGGCAAGACGAAACCAGTTGCTAGAAATACTACTGAATTTGGACGGAAAAAAAATCAGCGGGTAGAAATTAAAGTACTAGTAGATTAGCATTAAAAGTCTACTATCTTTTTAGAGAGAAATCTAAACTTTCTAAATCTTTCCAAAAATTCGGATAAGATTTTACAACCACTTCTGGATCTTCAATGCTAATTCCTGAACCTAAGGCAAGTGGTGCAAAAGCCATGGCCATCCTATGATCTTCATACGTTGAAACCTCTTGACCATTTACCAATGCTTTTCCCATTTGGTGGATGGAATCCTCATTTGTTTTAAGCGCTACCTTGAACTTAGCAAGTTCTTTTTTTAAAGCCTCTATTCGATCTGTTTCTTTTATTTTAAGCGTGCTTAGTCCCTCTAATTGCGCATAAACGCCTCTACCCGCACAAAGTACACTTAAGGTTTGCGCCAGATCGGGACAATGTTCAAAATTATAGGTAAACTCTTTTATGTTACTGTCCTTATCCTTGGTCAAAAGAATTGAATGATCATCAAAAGTAGTTTGTACTCCAAATGTTTTCATGATTTCTTTTATGCATGAATCTCCTTGAGTACTCTCCTTTTTTAAACCATTGAGTTTGATGGTTGCTTTTTCTGCTAATGCTGCAATGCTGTAAAAGTAGGAAGCAGCTGACCAATCCGCCTCAACGTAGTGATCATGACCAACATAATTTTGTGCTTTAATTTGAATCTTATTTCCTTCAAATGAATAATCTATCCCACAGGATTTCATTATTTCTAAGGTCATTAAAAGATAAGGTCTCGATACAATTTTACCAATCAGGTTTAACTTTAATCCATTTGAAAGAGTAGGTGCTATCAATAATATTGCTGAAATAAATTGACTGCTGATGTTGGCAGGTATTTCTAATTCAAAAGTATCACTTGCCTTTCTTTCGGCTATTTCGATTGGTGGGAAACCCTCTTTGTCTAAATAATTTATTTTTGCACCTAAAGAACGCAAAGCATCCACAAGCACACCAATCGGTCTTTTTTTCATCCTTTCAGTTCCAGTCAAGACTTGGATGCCAGGTTGAAAAGCTAAAAATGCAGTTAAAAAACGAAAGGTGGTTCCTGCAGCACCTGCATCCAACACTTTTTGGTTTTTATATTTAGCTAGAAGCTCTTTGAGCGTAAGAGTATCTCTTGCGTTTGAGAGATTGGCTATGGTAAATGAATCTTTACATAGGGCTTGAATTATTAGCAATCGATTGCTAATACTTTTTGATGCATTCAGGGTTATTTCTCCTTTTACATTTCTATCCTTCTTAGATAGCTTTAAGATCATGTAGGCCAGATTATTTGAATGTCTTCTTCGAGATTCTCACTCAAACTTTTGCCTACAGGACAAGCATGTGCTGCCCGCTCTAAGATTTTCTTTTCTTTGTCAGAATATGGTTTTGATGGCATGGTGATTTTAACTTCAATCTTCGCAATTCTTCTTGGTTCAGAAGCCATTATCTTTTTAACTTCTGCTTTTGCCCCTTCCATATCGATGTTACTGTCTAATGCCTTTATTCCCATGATGGTCAGCATGCAAGAACCTAATGCAGTTGCCACCATGTCTGTAGGAGAAAAAGATTCCCCCTTACCTCGATTATCAGTGGGAGCATCAGTGTAGATGATGGTGCCACTTTTTAAGTGTGTTGCTTCAGTTCTTAATTGGCCTTTGTATATTGAATTTGCAGTGTATGACATATTAATTATTATTTGCCTCGACTCTTTTTATAAATATTTCATTTAGGGTAGGGAGGATTTCATTGTATGATTGGATGTGTGTACCAGCAGAGATCAATTTATTTAATAAATAGTTTGAACCTTTAGCATCTTCCAATCTAGCAATTATGTAATCATCATTTCTTTCTATGATGTCATATTCTTCTAATACATTTACTGGGATGCCTCCTTGGTATTCAATCTTAAAAAGATGCTCTTTAAAATCTTTTTTAATGTCGTCGACTTTTCCTTGCAGAACATTCTGACCATTATTAATCAAAACGATGTGTTCACATATTTCTTCGACCTGTTCCATTCTATGCGTAGAAAAAATTATACTTGTTCCCGAATCACGAATGTTATCAATTTCATTTTTAATCAAATTGGTATTTATGGGATCTAAGCCTGAAAAAGGTTCATCCAAAATAAGGAGGCTTGGCTTATGCATCACAGTTGCAATGAACTGGATTTTTTGTTGCATTCCTTTAGACAGCTCTTCTATTTTTTTATTCCACCAATCTTTGATTTCAAATTTTTCTAACCAGTGATCAATGGCTTCTTTTGCATCGTTTTTGGAAAGCCCTTTAAGCCTGGCTAGATAGATAAGCTGTTCTCCAACTTTCATCTTTTTATACAAGCCTCTTTCTTCAGGCATGTATCCAATTGTTGAAGGATGCGAATGATCCAACGCTTTTCCGTTTAAAAAAACGGTGCCCTTATCCGCTTTTGTGATAGTGGTAACAATTCTTATCAAAGAGGTTTTACCAGCTCCATTAGGCCCTAGAAGCCCAAATATGCTTCCCTTTGGAACATCAAAAGAAACATCGTTGACAGCGAGGTGATTCTCATAACTTTTCGACACATTTTTTAAAGAAAGAACTGGCTCCATTTGCTTTTAAGTATTTGAAAGCAAGATAAGGAATAGAAAGTGGCTAATCTAAGTTTAACTCGAAAAAGAAAATATCGTCCGTTCCACGACGGGCTGTGCAAAAGGCACCTTTTCCTGATTTTGAGATAAAAAAGGAAAAATCATCGTGCTGACTGTTGAATGGTCTACCCATGTTTAAAGGTTTTGTCCAATTTCCATCTTCGTCTTTTGTAGAGTAGAATATGTCATAGCCTCCTAAACCGCTATGCCCTTTTGAACAAAAATAAAGGTTTCCCTTGGCATCAATAAAAGGATAACCTTCATTAGCACCAGTATTGATCACCTCCCCAAGGTTTTTACTTCTTGTCCAAGTACCATCGCTTTTACGTGTACTCATAAAGATGTCTGTACCTCCTTGACCAGGTCTATCAGCAACATAATAAATGGTTTTTCCATCGGGAGAAATGGCTGGATGCATGTAATTAAATTCTCTATTGCAGAAAGGTAATTTTTGTTCTTTTACAAATTTGCCGTTTTTCATTTTTGAAGCATAGAGTTGCATATTGTAAAAGTCAGTTCTGTCCTTAGCGTTATCGTTTTTTGTGTAAAAGATTTCTTGATTCACAAAATCAACATGTGCATTTGAAGTATTCTTACTAAAAGCATTTAAGCTAGAGTGGTATAGGTCGGGGTCCGAATAAGTTTGACCAGACTTGCTGGCAGACCATATTTGGTAAAAACCTCTGCCAGTCCATCCTGATCGGGTTTTAGCATTTAGATTTTTTGCAGGCTTATCGGAAGAGTAAATGAGTTTCCCTTTCATTAGAAAAGGGGAGTTTTCATCGTATGTTGTGGTGTTGTGTTCGAAAGGACTTATTTCAACACTTTCATAAGGATTTTTCAAAAACTTATTATTATTAATCATGGTTCTGAGCCTAGAAGCTTCTTCTAACCACTGCTCATTTGGTTTGAACTGCAGCATGTATTTTTCAGCTTGTTCGTACTTGCTGGCATAGACAAGCAATTCGACATAAGTCAGGTAAATTTGAGGACGCACATCGTCTAATGTCATCAGCAACTCATAGTACTTAAGAGCCTTTTTGTTTTTGTTCATCTTACGATAACAATCCCCTAATTTTTTTATGACACTTTTATTTTGATCTTCTTGTAATGCTTCTGTATAGAGGGGAATTGCATCTGCATATCTTTTTGCTTTATAGAATACATCAGCTTTTTTGATTTTTTGACTTTGGGCGTCTACGGAGGAAATAAAACAAAGTAAAAAGGTGAATATGGTTAAAATGGTATGTTTTTGTAAGTAATTCAATGATTTGATGTGTTTAAGTGTACATTTTATACTTTTATTAACTTCAAAAACTGTGCAAAAGACTTGAAAAAACCGTTAATTGAAGGTATAAAAGGCCCAATTATAATTATTCTATTAGAAAACCCTGTTACATGAAGTATTTAACGCTTTTTATTGCATTTATTGCCTGTTCGAATTTAGCTTATGCCCAATTAGAAGAATCTTCTAAAGCTATGAGCACTGGTGTGAATAATGCCATAATTCTCGACATTCCGAATTCTGAAACTAAAGTAGTTGAAAAAGTTTGGAAATCGTTTAGCAAAGATTTTAACACCAAAACAAGAAAAGATAAAAAGACAGATGAATGGCAAAGTGCCAGTCCATTTTTGAGTGGTTTTTCTTCCAATGTTGACAACCTATACGTTAGGATAGAAGATTCAGGAGAAAATACTAAGCTAATTTCTTGGTATGAGATCGAAGGAGATTATTTGAACTCTGAGTCTTATCCAGAAGATTTTGATGCTGCACAAGTACTTTTGATGGGCTTTGCGCTCGAAGTTGCTAAGACGTATACCATGATGGAGTTGGAAGAGGAAGAAAAGGAATTGAAAAAGATTGAAAGTAGCCTCAAAAAATTAAAAAGAGAAAAGGAAACCTACGAGAAAAATATTGCGGACTACGAAAATAAAATCATAGAAACGGAGAAAAAGATTGAAGAAAATGTTTTTGAACAAGAAAAATCAAAGTTAGACATAGAATCACAGCTAGAAGTGATTGAGCAAGTAAAGCAAAAGTTGTCTGAATTAGATAATTGATTAGAATCTGAATTTTAGCTGTTAAATGAATTTTACTTTTAAGTATAAATAATTTTCACCATATTTGTCTTAAGGGTATGTGCCAAAGGCTCTGATATACAATAAGAAGATAAAGCCATTCTCATTGCTCTTTCTTTTAAAGAGATTTCAGGTAGAATAAACAAAAGAATAGGAACTCTTACTTGCATGAAGTAAGCTCTGAATTCCATTTTGGATGATGAAAATTCGATGATGGATTAGAAACGATGAATTCGTACTAGAAATTCTTTATTCATAACCGATAATTTAAATTATGAGAATATCATTTATAACCTTTTTGGTTTGTATGCTAAGTCTTGTTTCTATTGACTTGAAAGCCCAGAGAAATTACCTGGTTGCAAAATTAGATGACCCAAGTATCTCTAGCAATCCAAGTAATGGATTAACAAACAACCCTACCTTAAATGACATATTAAATGCACATGGGGTTTACGATTATGGCCCTATTTTTATGTCAGTTCGATCAGACCATTATCATTTTTATTTGACAGGAAATATCAACTCCTTAACAAATGAATTAAGCCAGTATTATTCTGAGTTTTCTATTCATAGTTTTGGGAAACCAACTGAGCCTGTCTGTAATCCTTGAACACCCTATGTTTTCTCGAATCAAGATCCAGACTCATTTGAAAGTTATGTTTTGGAAGAAACAAATGCAAAATGCGCTTGGGGTGTTACTACTGGGATTTCAAATATTAATATCGCAGTATTAGATATTGGCTTTGATCCAGATCATCCAGATAGAAATGAACAGAGTCAAGTAAAAGAAAATACAGAACATCCTCCATCCCCTCTACCAACTGGATACAATTGTTTTCACGGCACTCCAGTACATGGTATTGTAGGAGCGACAATAAATAACGGCAAAAATATTTCTGGTATTTGTTCGGGATGTACTGTGAACGATTATTTGTGGGAGGATATTGATTGTTATACCCAATTTGGAGACTGGTTCGCAACAATTGATAGAGTTTATGCTGATAATGATGTGATAAATGTAAGTGCTATAGTTTTAGATGATGAGAATGAATGCCCTTATATAGATGCAGCCCAACAGATTAGAATTGACTTAATGGAAAAAGTTACCTCATCTGGAACAGTTGTCGTCTTAGGGGCAGGCAATAAACCTGATGTTTATCATCATTGTAATTGGGCAAATATACCTGGAGTAATTAATGTTTCTGGAAGCACTTTGAATGCACAAGGGGAACTTGTATATAATCATTCGTCAACAGCAAGAAATGAATTTATTGATATTTGCGCTCCTAGTGCTAATGTCCCAACGATTTTCCACCCATTGGACCCTGAAACAGATAGTTTTGGTGGAACTTCTGCTGCTGCTCCTTTAGTTTCAGGAACTGTTGGATTAATGCTTAGTGAAAATCCTTGTTTAACTCCAGCTTGTGTTGAAGAGATTATTAAAGAAACTGCAATTCCACATAGACAAGAAGATCTAAATAATTACGCTGGGTTAATTGGAGCAGGAATGCTTGATATTTCTGCTGCAGTAAATGGTGCTCGCGGCGAATTTGAAGCCATTTCTGATTTTAGAGTATGGAACAATGATCATTTTTTATCATGTGACTTGATTATAGAGAATGGTGGAGTTCTCATTATTGATGGAGCACTCGTTGAAGCAAATCCAGATGTAAAAATAATAGTGGAATCAGGTGGTAATTTAGTAACTAAAAATAATGCAAGACTTACAAATAGTGAAGGACACTGTTTGGGATTTCCTGGACTGTGGGGAGGTATTGAAGTAAGAAGAGGCGCTACATTAGGAGTAGGCTCTAGTTCAATAATTGAAAGAGCCAAAATTGGGATTCTCAGCGGGAATTCTTTTAATCAAAACTCTAATAACAATGGAGTTATTACTGTTGTTGGGGCAAGGTTTTTAAATAATTCTATAGGAATGAGTTTTTTACAAAATGCTGCATTGAGTCGATCTACTATTGAAAATACCGAATTTATTATTGACCGTGAAGATTTTTTATTTACAGATCATATTAAGTTGGATCGCATTCGTGGCTTAGAGATAAAAGGATGCAGGTTCATAAACAATAAACCATATGGGTTTTCCAATATTAGAAGAGGTGATGGAATTCATTCTTGCGATGCTAATTTTAATGTTACTAAATCTGTTTCTGATTCTGATATAGAAAAAGGCAACCAATTTATAGGTCTAAGTAATGGGGTTCATGCTGTGGGTATTAATAGTAATCTACATTTTGAAATAAGGCATTCAGAATTTAGATCTAACAGAAATGGTGTAAAAGCATTGAATGTTCATGACTTTGAAGTATCCCAATGTGAATTTATTTTTGAAGACATGGCCATGAGATCAGTTGCTAGTGATCCAAATGTAGAAAATTCTATAGTTTATCAAAATGGGATTTATACAGAAATGTGCAGTGGTTATGATATATTTTATAATTCATTTGAGGAAATTAATAGTGAAAGTGATAATCCAGGACCAATTTTAGATCCTACCCCTACAGGAAACGAACCTCCCAAAACTATCACTTCTGAATATTTGATATCCACTGGTACCCGAATTCATGATTCAGGTGAAGAAGCAAATTTGATTCTCCAAAATGAGTTCAATAATTGTGATCATTCTAATTTAGCATTTGGTTTAAATAAAAATACTATAATTAGAGAAATCGGACTTCAATATTTCTGTAACGTTTTTAATAATAATAATGTTGTAGACATAGGAGTTTCTGAATATGGTAATAATAATGTTCAAGGTATTGCAAGGAAACAGGGAAGAACTGAAACATCTTGCGAAAATAAATTCGATCAAAGTAGCGCTTTGCACATTTCAAATGATCTTGAACAAATTGAATATTTCCATAACGATAATTTACCAGAGACTCCAACAAAGGTTTCTGGAGCATTAACTATCATAGTATCCTTGGAGCAAGATTGTGTAATGAGTCCACCAAATTCAACTCCTCCTAACCCCCCCCAATCCTCCTAATCCTTGTACTTATCAAGAAATTAATTGCATAAAAATGCATTATGAAGACCTTGTACTTAACAAGGATTTATTAATGCAAGAATATTTAGCTTTGATTGAAGGGGGGCAATCGGATTTTTTATTAGATGCTATTCAATTTGATGATAAAGCTCAAGCATTAGACTTACTTCTTAACGCGTCACCATTTTTATCAATTGAGGTTGCAGAAAAACTTTTGGCTTTAAAAGATACGAAATATTTAGAGTCTGAAATTACACAAATATTCATGTTAAATCCGGAAATTTTAAGGAGGAATACCATTTATGAACAGGTATTTAATTTAGAAGAATGGTCAGCTGATAATCTCAATTTATTAAAAAATTCCTTATCGATGGATAGTGAGCGATCGTTGAAAATATTAGACATTGCAAATTTGGAAAATGAGATTCTATCGTATAGAAAACTTATTTCAAAAGAAATGCTGCTTTCAGAACAGGTTAATTATGACTTTTTGACGTATTGGTATGGCGCAGATCATAAATTCGATAATGATTTGAAAAAATTGAAGAATTACTTTGTCAATAATAAAATTGACGAAGGCTTGGAGTTTCTTAATAATATGAGTTCGACTAATCCAAGAATTATTGATGAGATTAATCTATTGAGGCAGCTTAAAAACTTAGAAACTTCTGCTTTAGGCCAAGAATCCATAGATTACCGTTCAATGAATGCATTGCAATTATCTGAGCTTGAATCAATTACACTCAACTCGCATTATAATGCTGGCCTTCAAGCTATAGGAATTTTGGAATTTTATTTTAATTATCACTTGCATGAAGAAACAGAAGAGTTTGAAACAGAACAACCTATCCCTGATTTCAGATATTCAAGCAAAAGCAATAAGCGAAAAGAAATAATTTTTCCAAATCCAGCAAATAATAATATATCCGTCAATTTGCAAAATATAAAAAAGTGCCAACAAATTAATATTTATAGTAATCAAGGGAAACAGTTAAAATCCTTTAATGTTATTGAGCAAATTGGGTTAGTGAATTTAGACATTTCCTTTTTGTCCACAGGACTTTATTATGTAGAAATATTAAGTGACAAAGGAGCTGCTCGTACCGAAAAAATAATTATATTGAGGTAAACCAATTAAGTTGTTTTTGGCATCTGCCAAAAGCAACTTTTCTTTTAAAATGAAATATACATCTTGCTTATTCTTTATATGTTTTATTGCATGTAATCTAAAAGCCCAGATTACCTTTAATAAAATTGATGACTTTCCTTTTTTAAGCAGTTTAGCCACATCCATCATTCAAAAGGATTCATCGTTTTTTGTTGCAGGTCCATATACTGATGATAATTTTTTCTTTGAAAACATTCGAGGGACTTACCTTCAAAAGATAAATCCAAATGGTGAGTTCGAAGAATTATCCCTCTTTGTAGACAGTACAGGAGTTAAAACTTTTGAAAACTTCACCAAGAGTTTGACGATGGATAGAGAAGGTAATTTTTTGATGAGTGGTTACTCTAGACAAGCCTCAAAACCCATTGCTCCATACATTATGAAATTTAATGAGGAGGGAAAAATATTTTTTCAAACTTTTTTACCTGGATTTGTAGGAGGAGATTTTAACCTTGATGGGGACTTTGTTGTTTTGGAAGACGGCAAAATCATCGCAGCAACTTATTGTGAATGGCCCGGAGAGTCTACTCAAATATGTTTGTTTAAACTAGATGGCTTAAGAGGGGAGATTTTATGGGAAAAGCAAATTGTGGATACAGATTATCGGCATTTTGTTGGAGACATGCAAATAGGCCCTGATGGAAATGTCTTTCTTTTTGGAAATAAAAACCAAGGCCATTTGGAATGGCATTCTGCGACACAGGCACAAGTAATTGAAATTGATACAGCAGGTAATGTGCTTACGAATTGGGTGTCAAATATTCAAGATTCTTTGTATCGATCTTATTCTGGTTTAATAGAAGCAGATGGTTCCATGCTAGTTACAACTTCTAAAGCCATAGAATACATGACAGATTTTGTGATTTTATATGATCCAACAATTTTGAAATTGGATAAGGATTATAACGAAGTATGGCGATATGAAGAGATAGGGAAAACAGACACACTTTTTTCACCAGTATTAAGTATTACAAAAATAATCAAAGACAAACTTGGCAATGGATATTTATTTAGTGGTAATGCTCATCGAGCAGATGAAATAGATCCAGATGATTATACGGATAAATTTGGAAGTTTGTCAAAGATGTCTCAAGAAGGCGAAATTGTCTGGCAGCGTCGATATCAATTTTATGATCAAATTGATTCTGATCAACACATATTTACCGATTTTCTGCAAATAGATGATGGAAGTTTTTATATATGTGGAGAGGCTATTAATCCAATTCTAGCAAATAATCAGAATAGACAAAGTTCCTGGTTTGTGCGCCTAGACAAACATGGCTGCTTGGTACCAGGTTGTCACGAACCTGTAGGTACAAAAGAATTAGTAAATCAATCCCAAATTAAACTGAGCTGCTACCCTAATCCAAGCTCAGCGCATGTTTATGTCTACATTAATGCTGAAGACAAAGGTGAACTCCAACTAAATTCTATAAACGGTCAAAACATTGAAGTATATCCAATTAATGTAGCCGATCTCAGCCTATCAATCAATGTACAATACTTACCCAAGGGAATGTATGTATTTACATTTGTGAGTGAGCGAGGCGAAGTTGTTTCTACAAAATTTTTTAAGGAATAAGGTTGTAAGGAAAGACGAGGCTTCATTATTTATCGCACCAAAAAAATAATTATATTGAGGTAAACCAATTAAGTTGCTTTTGGCATTTGCCAAAAGCAACTTTTCTTTTAAAATGAAATATACATATTGCTTATTCTTTATATGTTTTATTACATGTAATCTAAATGCCCAGATTACCTTTAATAAAATTGATGACTTTCCTTTTTTAAGCAGTTTAGCAAGATCTATTATACAAAAAGACTCATGCTTTTTTGCTTCTGGGACTTATACAGATGAAAATGAAGAGGGTGAAATCATAAAAGGCTCCTATCTTCAAAAGTTAAATCGAATTGGGGAATTAGAAGATTTATACTTGTTTGTTGACAGCACTGGACTTAAAACGTTTGAACATTTTCGAAACAGTTTGAACTTGGATCAACATGGTAATTTTTTAATAAGCGGTTACAGCAGGCAAGGTTCAGATCCAATTGCTCCATACATTCTAAAATTTAATGATGAGGGGAAAATACTTTTCCAATCTTTTTTACCTGGCTTTGATGGGGGAAATTTTAACCTTGATGGAGATTTTGTTGTCTTAGAGGATGGCAACATCATCGCTGCTACAAATTGTGAATGGCCTGAAGAATCTACTCAAATTTGCTTGTTTAAGATTGATGGTCTTAGAGGAAGTAAAATTTGGGAAAAGCAGATTGTAGATACTGACTTTCGACATTTTACTGGTGATATACAAATCGGCCCAAATGGAAATGTTTTTCTTTTTGGGAATAAAGACAAAGGACACATTGATTGGGTTCCATTGAGTTCAGCTCAAATAATTGAAATAGATACAAGTGGTGAAATAATATCCCAATGGTTATCTAATCCTGAAGATTCTCTTTGGCGGTCTCATTCTGGTTTAGTTGAAGAGGATGCTTCACTTATCATCACGACATCTAAAGTGATTAAGTACTTTGAAAGTCCTTTCGCACCCCTTCTATACGATCCTGTAGTTATGAAATTGGATTCTACGTATAATGAAGTATGGCGATATGATGAAATAGGTAGAACTGACACTTTGTTTTCACCATCATTGAAAACCTCAAAAATAATAAAAGACAAATTTAGTAATGCCTATCTTTTTATTGGCCGTACGCATAGGGCAGATGGAAACAACCAAACGAATCCAACAGATAAATTTGGCAGCTTAACAAAGTTGGACGAAAGTGGTCAGAAAATTTACAAACGCTTATACCAATTTTATGATGACATCGGAAGTGATGATCATATCTTTACCGATTTTGTCCAACTAGATGATGGCAGCTTAGTGATATGTGGAGAGGCAATTAATGCAGGAGATTCTAACGAATTTAGACAAAGTTCCTGGTTTGTACGCCTAGACAAACATGGCTGCTTGGTACCAGGTTGTCACGAACCAGTTGGAACCAATGAAGTAGAAAATCATGCTGAAATAAAACTGACTTGTTATCCCAATCCAAGCTCAGAAAATGTTTACGTGCACATTAATGCTCAAAGTCATGGTGAGCTTCATTTGAACCATATAAATGGTCAAAGTATAGATGTATATCCCATCAGGGTGAATGACCTTAGTCTATCCATCAACATACAACACTTGCCTATGGGATTGTATGTTTTTACCTATGTGAGTGAGCACGGAGAATTTGTTTCTACAAAATTTCTTAAAGAATGAAGGCTTAAGAATTAAGACATGATAGCATTCTTTTTTTGCTCACCAATTAATTTTCGACATCTTTGTACTATAGCTTAGGCTTCATCTTTGCAATTCAAGTATATTATGCAAAGTTTTAAGATATACTAACAAATTTGATTTAAAATTTGTACCATTAGTCATGGCAGAAGAAAAACAACAATCAAGGCGAATATCCGGAAAAAGATCCATGCAAAAACGTAGTGATTATGGGGATCTTCTTTTGGGGAAAATCCAACCACAAGCCTTACCGCTTGAAGAAGTAGTCTTAGGAGCCATTATGCTGGATAAGGATGCTATTGCGATAGTTATAGACATCTTAGACGATAGTAGTTTCTACTTGGATGCCCATCAATTGATTTACAAGGCAATGAGGGATCTCTTTATCGATGATCACCCAATTGATTTGCTTACAGTTACTGAAAAATTAAAGAAAAACGGCGACCTTGATAAGATAGGAGGCCCAATGTTTTTGGTTGAACTCACGAATAGAATTACTTCTTCTGCCAATATTGAATACCATGCCCGTATAGTTGCCCAAAAACACATCCAAAGGGAATTGATAAAATCATCTACCAAGACGATTACGGATGCCTATGATGATACCATCGATGTATTTGATTTGTTAGACAATGCAGAAAAATCCTTATTTGAAATAACCGAAAAGAATTTAACCAAATCTTATGAGCCATTAAACAAATTGGCCGCAAGAGCCTTAGAAGAATTAGAAGCCCTCGCCACTAAAAAGGAAGGGGTTACTGGAATTCCAACAGGCTTTACAGAATTAGATAAGCTCACCAGTGGCTGGCAGCCTTCGAGTTTAAACATCTTGGCAGCAAGACCAGGTATGGGTAAGACAGCATTTGTTTTATCCTTAGCCAGAAATGCGGCAATGATCTATGATAAACCTGTTGCTATTTTTTCTTTAGAGATGTCAAGCATACAACTTACACTTAGACTAATATCCTCTGAAGCAAGTATAGAAAGTTCGAAGTTGAAAAATGCTCAGATGTCAGATGAAGATTGGAAGAAAGTAACTTCTGCAACGGAACAATTGAGTCAAGCAAACATCATTATAGACGATACGCCTGCTTTAAATATATTTGAACTTAGAGCAAAGTGTAGAAGGATGAAATTACAAAGTGACATCCAAATGATCATCATTGATTACTTGCAATTGATGCAAGGTGGAAAAGAAAGTGGGAATAGAGAACAAGAGGTAAGTATGATATCTCGGTCCTTAAAAGGACTAGCAAAAGAATTGGATGTACCTGTCATTGCTTTGTCTCAATTAAACAGAAGTGTAGAAACTAGAGGAGGATCTAAGCGACCTCAACTATCTGATCTTAGAGAATCAGGATCCATCGAGCAAGATGCTGACATCGTAAGTTTTATATACAGACCAGAGTATTACGGGATATTAGAAGATGAAGAAGGCCAAAGTCAAAAAGGCATGGCTGAAATTATCATAGCAAAACATAGAAATGGTGGTCTCGGAACCATTAAATTAAGATTTGTAGGCGAGTATACTCGATTTGAAGACATGGATGTGCACAAAGATTTTTTCGATACAGGTGATGATGACCTTTCGGCAAATCCATATGGGAACAATAATAATGACGATAACCTAACCTTGCCTTCAAGAATGAATGAAGACATTCCTTTTTAGCCACAGCCCCTGTCATGAAAGATCAAGAAAAGTCAAGTGAAGATTCTACCATGCGTCTTAATAAGTACGTCGCACATTGTGGCATAGCTGCCAGACGAAAATGTGATGAATTTATAAAAGGCGGGCTTGTCAAAGTAAATGACGTCGTAATTTTAGAGCCTGGGCACAGAGTAGCTGAAGGGGATCAGGTCTATTATAAAGGAAAGCTGATTAAACCAGTTTTGAATTTGGTGTATTACTTGATGAATAAACCAAAAAATGTCATTACTACTTTAGACGATGAGCGAGGTAGAAAAACGGTGATGGACATCGTTAGCAATAAAGTGACCGAAAGGATCTACCCTGTCGGAAGACTAGATAGAAACACGACAGGCCTCTTGCTATTAACCAATGATGGTGACCTCGCAAAAAAACTAACCCACCCTTCCCATAAAGTAAAAAAAATATACCACGCAGAACTTAACAAGGACGTTTCACTAGAACACATCAAGCAGATAGCTGAAGGGCTCACATTAGAAGATGGATTAGCTCCTGTTGATAAGGTTTCTTATGTCAACAATAAACCTAAGAATCATGTGGGCATGGAAATCCACATAGGTAGAAATAGGATAGTTAGAAGGATATTTGAATCCTTGGGTTACCAAGTTGAAAGACTTGATCGAGTTTATTTTGGGGGCTTAACTAAAAAGGATCTTCCCAGAGGTTGGTTTAGGCCTTTGGACGAAAAAGAGATCATTATGTTGAAGCATTTTATATAGTTTGGTACCTAGTACCTCGTCCACGGTCCATTGTTTTTCACCAAAACTCTGTATACCTATTTTACGACAAAAAGATTAAAGAATTTCAACAGACAAAAAAGTTATAAACCAACAGCCAACAGCCAACAACCAACAACCAAGTATTATCGCTTAGGAATCTTCACCAAATATTTTTTCTTACTACTGTTTGTCAACTTCGATGAAATCAACCAAGGATTGTAAACTTTTAAAATTCTGTAAGTAATCCCATTGTTTTGAGCAAACTCGGACCAATTGATGTTGCTTTCTTCAACCGAAAGATTGATGTAATCGTTTAGCGAAGGGTATTTATGTTCTTCAGATATTTGAAAGCCATATTTTACTGGATTGCTTATGATTTCTTTCATGGCAATAATTCTAAAAATATACCTCGACGTTTCCTGATTCAAATTTAAATCATAGTAGGAATTCCCTTGTTGATTTGTTAGTTCATTATTTAGGCCAGTAGAGCCCATATTGTAAGAGGCAGCAGCCATTGTCCAAGATCCGAATTTATTTTTTTGTTTGATTAAATATTTACAGGCCGCTTCAGTAGCTTTCTCTAAATGATACCTTTCATCAACTTCTGAGTCAACTTGAAGATTATAATCTTTTGCTGTGCTTTTTAAAAATTGCCATACACCTTTTGCACCTGCTGGAGAGCTTACGTTTCTTAATCCACTTTCTGCAACTGCTAAATATTTAAAATCATCTGGGACACCTTCTTGAGCTAAAATTCTTTCTATCGTTGGAAAGTAACGATTAGCTAATTTGATGTTTTGAACAGTATTCGAGTGCCAGTAAGAGTTTACTAATAATTCACGGTCTAATCTTTCTTTTACATCAAAGATCTCGGTTGGCACTTTCTCGTCAGCGAAGGTAAACGTGTGATCAATGTCTACGGATTTAATGATCTGCGGCAAGGTATGAACAGGTACTTCTTCCTTAGGTGTGTTTGTGTAAGAGCTAAAAATACTTAGCATAAAGAAAGCTCCTAAAGTCAATACGTAACATGATATTTTAAAGGCCATGATTAATCTTAAAATGTGAATAAACTAAACTCAGAGGTGGTAAGGTAATTAACGTATGAATATATGGAAGTGGTTTCCATATTTCATCCTTTTGTTCAAATTTAACTTACTTTTTTATAATTCTAGGTCTTTTGAAGATCGGGACAGTACTACAAGGCTCACCAAACATAATGCTTTGTGCATAAGGCCTCAACTTTTGAGTCACTTTCATGTAAGCCGAAGCGGGTACTGGTTTGGTACTACATCCTTTAATGACGATTCGTTTACCTTCATGAGTTTCTAAATTTAATGCATCTATTGCTTTGTCATAATGCAACTTAAGGTAATCTTCTTGAGATCCATGAAAGACTTCTTTGGCAAAAGGAGAGGCATGGGCTGTTATCAACATATAAGCCCAAAGTGGTATAATGGCATCAACAGAACAGTCTACTAAAAGAATTTTCTCTTCATATTTATTCCAGTCCAATTCCTTTAAAGCTGTCCTAAAATCTTTTTCTTTTAAGATCATCTCCTTGAAGAGGTAATCTTTGATGTCAAAAGTTACTATTTCTTGTGAAGGAAAATATTCTTCAAGATTAATGGTGATCAAGCCACTATTAGCAACGCGATTGATCAAAGGTTTATCTTGGTCCATAATTATTACTCTTCTTCTAGCGCTTTGAGTTCATTCGAGAACTCACTACTTTCTACTGGATTTATTTCTTCTAATATAGGAGCAGCTTCACCAACTTGATTTTCAATGGGTTGAATTTCTTTTAATTTAGGCAGGTCACTGATGGATTTTAAGCCAAAATATTCCATGAATTTATCGCTTGTACCATAAAGTAAAGGCCTGCCAGGTCCATCACTTCTTCCTGTTATTTCAACAAGTTCCTTTTCCAAAAGTTTTTGAACAGAGTAATCACAACTGACTCCTCTTACTTTTTCCATGTCTGATTTGGTCACTGGCTGCTTATAAGCGATGATGGATAAAGTCTCTAATGCAGCTCTGGAAAGTCTTTTTTTGGTACTCAATTTTAAAAAATTGCCAATGGTAGTGTGGTAAGAAGGCTTGGTCAAAAACTGGTAACCATTTGAGATTTCCACTAAGTGCATGGCAAAATCAGTAGATTCATATTTGTTGGAAAGACCACTAATCGCATCTTTAAGGGCATCTTCTTTGAAATCTTGTTCAAAGGTATTATCAAGACTTGTTTTTATATCCTCTAAACTGATCGGTTTTTCGGCTACAAATATTAGGCTTTCTATGTGTTGTGCTAAGTGGTCCAAATTTAAAATTTTAGAAGGTAAAATTACTCAAATTTTGGGATTCGCCATCCAAAATTGAATAAATCATAGAACTTCTTCTAATATGTAAAGAGCAAAGGAGCTAAATGGAGAAGTAGTAGGTCAATAAGGCAATTATTAGAATGAAAGCAGCTATAAAAGCTATGGTTTGCCACCTATGTCTTTTGTTTTTAGCTTTTCTAGCAATATTAGTAGGAGTTGGAGTGTCTTTGTCGATTACAAGCTCGTAATTGTAATTTTCATCCTCTTTATTGATGACGATTTGAATTGGAATGTTATTGATTAAAATTCTGTAAGTTTTGGCGGCATGTACCTTAAAGTCGATAAAAGTTACTTTTCCATTTACGTGGATAACCACATGGCCAGTATCTTGACCATGTAAAAGTCCTATCAGATGCCTTTTTAATTTTTCGTCGAAGTATTCCCAGTTAGTTTGCTTCAAGGTTTATTTTTCTCATAAAGAAATAGTTAATGCCATCTATTGACCTTTAAATACCGTATTATACCTTAATATCTAAATTTACTTTTAAATTAATGGAATATGACGAATGATGAGAAAAAAGAATTAATTAGTAAAATCAAGGAAAAAATAGAACAGGCTCAAGCTGAAATAGTCCATTTGGAAGATGCCACTAAGCCCATAGCTCCAGAAAATTCTTTGGGTAGAGTAAGTAGGATGGATGCCATTAATAATAAAGGAGTAGCGGAAGCTGCTTTGAGGTCCTCTCAAAAGAAATTAAACAAACTTAAGTTAGCGCTAACAATGATTGAGGAGCCTGGATTTGGTCAATGTAAAATCTGTAAAAAGAAAATTGCTACTGCTCGTTTGATGTTTATGCCAGAAAGTACACGTTGTATAAAGTGTGCAGATAGGAGGTAAAATTTGTTATAAAAGGTGTTTTCTAACTATTTAATGCTTAATTTAGATGCATTAAGTTATTTGGTGACTGGGTAAAAAAAAGAACAGGGCGCAAACACCATAAGTGAAGCACCCTGTATAACCCCAAAAAACCAAATGAAAACAATCTACATATGAAATTCTTGTATATCTTGATCTAGTAAACTAGATTTTTATCTTTTCTTTTGTATTGCGCTTTCGCAATTTACACCATTAAGACGCGATTTTTTTAGTCGGTCACATTTTTCAAAAAAAACTTCAAAAAGTTGAAATCTTCTAAAAATTAGCCCTAAAATTAGGCCTTTATAAATATTATACATCTGTACAATAGCAACAAACTTAATAAAATTTTGGCAAAAAAAACGAAAACAGTATTTGAATGCGCTTCTTGTGGTTATGAAAGTCCAAAATGGGAGGGCAAATGCCCTTCTTGCAATTCTTGGAATACATTTATAGAAGAGAAAAAATTTAAATCAGGCGATAAAAGCGAGGCTAGATCTGCCATTATTAGTGGATCAACTAAAAAACAAAAGCCAAAAAGAGCTATTCCAATAGATGAAGTAGAGACTGGAAAAACAGTTAGGCTAGTAAGCGTAGATGATGAGCTAAATAGAGTCCTCGGTGGAGGAGTTGTGGCTGGCTCAGTAATTTTAGTAGGAGGACAACCAGGAGTAGGAAAATCAACACTTCTTCTACAATTAGCTTTAAAAAATAAAGTCAGGTTACTATATGTCTCGGGAGAAGAAAGCGAAGAACAAATTAAGCTGCGCGCGAACCGGATCGGAGCAGACAATAAAGAATGCTTCTTGTTTACCAATATCAATACAGAAGAAATAATAAAGGAGGCTCAAAGCTTAGCGCCAGAGATTTTAATAATAGACTCCATTCAGACTTTATCTTCTCCTCTTGTAGAATCTATTCCTGGATCTATTTCTCAAATTAGAGAATGCGCCTATGAGCTTCAGAGGTTTGCTAAAGAAACTGGGGTGGCTATTTTTATAATTGGGCACATCACAAAAGATGGTAACATTGCAGGGCCTAAAATATTGGAACATATTGTAGATACCGTTTTACAGTTTGAAGGAGATGTAAATTATGCTTATAGAGTCCTAAGAACTACTAAAAATAGGTTTGGGTCAACGGATGAAATAGGTATCTATGAGATGTTGCAAACGGGTTTAAGGATGGTAACTAATCCATCTGAATTGTTTTTAAGACAAGGAGACCATAACTTAAGCGGCAGCGCTATTGCAGCTACCTTAGAAGGTTTAAGGCCTATGTTGATAGAAGTTCAGGCCTTGGTAAGTACTGCAGTCTACGGGACTCCCCAAAGATCTTCCACAGGATTTGATTTAAGAAGATTGAGTATGCTCTTAGCTGTGCTTGAAAAAAGAGGGGGCTTTGCTTTTGGACACAATGACATCTTTTTAAACATCGCCGGCGGGATCAAAGTAAATGATCCTTCCATAGACCTTTCGATTGCTGCAGCCCTTTTATCTTCTTTAGAAGATACACCAATTGAAGAAGGCGTCTGTTTTGCTGGAGAAATTGGCCTATCGGGCGAAGTACGCTCTGTCAATAGGCTCGAACAAAGAATTCAAGAGGCTGATCGATTAGCTTTTAAAACTATGTTTGTTTCCAAATTTAACCTTAAGGGCCTAGATCCTAAGAAATACAATTTGGAAATAGTGCCTATAGGAAAAGTTGAAGAACTATATCAATACTTGTTCGTTTAATTAAGACATCAATTTATAGCATTATCACACTTTCCGAAGCAAAATCATTTTCAACTAAAAACCCTATTTTATTCTTTGATGGGGTCTGTAATCTTTGTAATGCCTACATCCAACAAGTGATTAAATACGATAAAGACAAAGTATATCGATTTGCATCTCTCCAATCAAGCTTGGGGCAAGAGTTGCTTGAAGCCAATAATCTTAAATCATTAGATTCCGTCATTTTATTAGAAGGAGACCAGCTTTTGACACATGCTGATGTTGCTTTAAAAATTGCTTCGAGGCTTGGAGGCTACTGGAAGTTAGCTGGCTTTTTAAATATCTTTCCCTCAGTCATTAGGAACAAATTTTACGACTGGATCGCTAGAAATAGGTACAAATGGTTTGGTAAAAAGGAAATGTGCATGGTGCCTAGCAATGAATTAAAGGCCTTATTTTTAGATATCTAAGCATTTATTTTACTTGAATTTCATTTCGATACAATTCCCATTTCTATAACAGTTCTTTTTTAGATAACTTCACACTTCTTTTGAACTAATTTTGTTCAAATCTTGTAATAATCAGCATAGTAAATTAGAAATGAAAAGGACTGAAGTATCAACTGTATTAGAAGAAGCAAAAATCGGCGAAGAGATTCTTGTAAAAGGGTGGGTTAAGTCATTTAGAGCAAATCGTTTTATCGCCCTTAATGATGGCTCTTGTTTTAAGACCCTACAAGTGGTCGTAGACTTTGAGAATTATCCTGAGGAATTGATAAAGAGAATCAGTTTTCATTCTTGTGTTTCCATAAAAGGAGAATTAGTAGCATCGCAAGGTTCTGGACAAAAAGTAGAACTTCAAGCAAAAGAAATTGAAATTTTAGGAGATTCAGATGCAGGAGCTTATGTCTTGCAGCCCAAGAAAATGACTCAAGAATATTTGAGAGAAAAGGCTCATTTTAGAATGAGGACCAATACTTTTTCTGCAGTATTTAGACTTAGACATGCCATCGCCTTTGCCATTAACAAATATTTTAATGACCACGGCTATTATTATATGCACACACCAATCATTACCGGTAGTGATGCAGAAGGTGCTGGAGAGATGTTTCACGTTACAACTTTTAAGCCCGATACTGCACCAAAAGATGAGGCGGGCAATGTAGATTATAAACAAGATTTTTTTGGTAAGGAGACCAACCTTACTGTCTCTGGTCAACTCCAAGCTGAAATGGGAGCACTAGCGCTAGGGAAGGTTTATACTTTTGGACCAACTTTTAGAGCAGAAAATTCTAATACTAGTCGTCACCTCGCGGAATTTTGGATGATTGAACCTGAAGTGGCCTTTTGCGACATTCATGGAGACATGGATCTTGCCGAAGATTTTTCTAAATACTTAATAAAGTATTGCTTAGATAACTATCCTGACGACTTAGCTTTTTTAGAAAAGAGAATTTTAGATTCGGAAAAACAAATGCCGAAAGAGCAACGAAGGCCATTGCCTTTAATTGAATCTTTGAAGTTTGTGATTGATAATGACTTTGAGCGAATTACTTATTCAGATGCCGTTAATCTTTTAAGAAATTCTAAACCTTATAAAAAAGGAAGGTTTGAATTTGAAGTAGAGTGGGGTAAAGATCTTCAAGCAGAACATGAACGCTGGTTGGTGGAAAAGAAGTTTAAAAAACCAGTAATTGTTAGAGATTATCCAAAAGGAATTAAGGCCTTTTACATGCGCCAAAATGATGACGATAAAACGGTAGCAGCGATGGATGTTTTGTTTCCAGGAATTGGTGAAGTGATCGGCGGTTCTCAAAGAGAAGAAAGACATGATAAATTGCTAAAACGAATGGAGGAAATGGATATTCCAGAGCATGAATTATGGTGGTATCTCGAACTCAGAAAATTTGGTGGCTGCCCACATGCGGGATTCGGAATGGGCTTTGAAAGAATGGTTCAATTCATTACAGGTATGACAAACATTCGTGATGTAATACCATTTCCTAGAGCAAAAGGAAGTGCTGAATTTTAAAACAATTCTGCAATCATACACCTTGCAGAACCTCCTCCTAGCTGTTCAATAACATCTAAAGGACTGTGCACAATCTTGAGAAAAGTTTCAATGGCTTTGACTTGGCTTTGATCAAGGCTATGGAAAGCTTGACTAGACATGATCATTAAATTGCGATCAAGGGGCTTGCTGGATCTTAGTTCTAGCATATTCCCTGCAAATTGAGCTACTTGTTTTTCAGAAATTCCTATTATTTTTTTTCCTGTATTTTCTATTGCTTGCCGCAAATGATCTTTTTCGTTTTTGTCGTCTATGCAGTCCAAACAAACAATGGCTAAATCCTTTGCGATAGACATCATCACGTTGGTGTGGTAGATTTCTTTTCTTTGATTGTGTACTGATTGGTATGCGTGAAATTTTACTGCTTTGTATTGAAGCTTGTCGCAAAATTCATCAACTATTTTAGCATTGCTCCTTGGTGAAATGGCCACATAGGCAATTTTGTTAATGCGGTCAAGAACTAAACTACCTGTCCCTTCTAAGAATTTATTTTCAATTTCTCTAGGACTTAGATCTAGCTTCATAGCATAGTTTAATCCTTGTTCTTTTAAAGAATGGAGGATGTCAGGGTTTCTTTCCTTTCTTCTATTTTCTGCAAACATTGGATAGAGTACGTATTGTTTGTCTTGATGAAAACTTATCCAGTTGTTTGGGAAAACAGCATCTGGTGTCGAAGGTATAGCTGTGTCTTGAAGTATGTGTACATTGATTCTTTCTGTTTTTAGCCTTTCGGCAAAAGCATCAAATTCGATTAGAGCTTTTTTAGAAAGTTCTCCAGCACTAAGATTAAAGTTATTGTTTTGGTAGTAATTGTTGACTGCGGTTTGTTCGTTTTTTCTAAACTCAAAAGGCCTGATCATTAAGATTGTATTTGTTGATTGAACGCTCATTTTTTAAGGTATGAATTTAGAATTTGGTCTTTAAATTGCAAGCACAATATAGTGTTGAATATTGTCTATATTGAGAAGTTCAAAAAATTATTTTTATGGCAAAAGAACTTCAAAAATATGCTTATGCTCCACTAAAGCAGCTTTCAAATAGAGTTTGGAGGACTTATGAAGGAGGAGCTTTGATTGATAATTGGAAAAAAAATTCTCCGGAAATAGATAACAGTAAGCCTGAAGAATGGATTATGTCCACCATTGTTGCTCGCGGTAAAAATCGACCTAAGGATGAAGGGTTATCATTAATAGAAACAGAAGATGGAGTTTTCTCTTTAAAAGAATTGATTGATTCAGATCTGGAATTATATTTAGGAAAGCATATTGCTGAAAATTTTGGAACAACAGGAGTTCTTATAAAAATGTTAGATTCAAAAGAACGCTTAACAGTGCAAGTTCATCCTGATAAACAGTACGCCAAGTCAATTCTTAATTCAGAATTCGGAAAAACAGAATCCTGGTATGTATTAAATACTAGAGAAATAAACGGAGAGAAAAGTGTTGTTTATATGGGTTTTAAAAAACATGTGACAAAAGAAAAGTGGAAAATGTTTTTTGATAATCAAGATATAAAAGGAATGCTAGATTGCCTGCACAAAATAGAAGTAAAGCCGGGAGATGCTTTTATGATTTATGGAGGTGTTCCTCATGCTATCGGAGCAGGTTGCTTTTTAATGGAAGTTCAAGAGCCGACAGATTATACCATGCGCGTAGAAAAAACTACACCTACTGGATTGAAGATTGGACCTGAACTTATTCATCAAGGAGTAGGTGAAGAGACGATGTTAGAATGTTTTCATTATGATACCTATACCGAAGAAGAAGCACTAAATAAATGGAAGATAAGTCCAGAAGTTGTTGATGCTTCTACTGAGTTTACTTTAAAAACATTGTTTAATGAAAGTCATACAAACTGCTTTGGATTAAATGAACTGATTTTAAATGGAGAATATACCATTAAAAGTAATTCCTGTTTTTATGTTGCTGTTATTTATACAGGTGAAGTGAAATTGATTTGCAACGAGAAAGAATACGAATTTGCTCAAGGAGATGAAATATTTATTTCAGCAGCCATTTCTTCCATTAAATTTGTATCAAAAAGTCCTTCGAAAATATTGCTCTGTTATCCACCTAGTTAACATCATTCGATAACTAATTTAAAAGCATTAAAAGTTTATAAATGAATTTATTCGACATAGAAGATAAAGTTATTCTCATTACCGGTGCTTGTGGGGTGTTAGGAGGAGGAATTGTAAAATATTTACTTGAACAAAAGGCGATTGTGATTTTACTGCATTATAAAAAAGATCCCCTAGAGGCCTTTGTGAAGGAATTAAAAACCACAAGTGAAAAAGTTGAGGGCTATTTATGCAATGTCGTAGACAAAAAAAGCCTTGAAGAAGTAGCTTTAAAAGTTATGGCCAAGTACAACAAAATAGATGCGCTTATCAATGCTGCAGGAGGTAATAAACCTGGTGCAACTGTCGGATTGAATCAATCTGTATTTGAAGTTGATATAGAACAATTCAAACAGGTAGTAGATCTGAATTTATTCGGAAGCATTATTCCTTCATTGGTATTTGGAAAAGAGATGGCTAAGCAAAAAAAAGGAGTAATTATTAACATCTCTTCAATGGCCTCCGAAAGAGCCATAACAAGAATAATGGGCTACTCTGCTTCTAAAGCAGCAATAGATAATTTCACAAAGTGGATGTCCGTAGAATTAGCAAATAAGTATGGAGATGGAATGCGAGTAAATGCGATAGCACCAGGATTTTTTATCAGTAAACAGAATAGAACTTTACTAACAAATGCAGATGGGACTTATACGGAAAGGGCAAAAACAATAATTAGTAATACGCCAATGAATAGATTTGGAAATGCTGATGAATTAAATGGAGCCATTCATTATTTGTGCGCGGATGCATCTAAATTTGTTACTGGAATTGTAATGCCAATTGATGGTGGCTTTAGTGCTTTTAGTGGAGTGTAATTAGAGCTCTTTGCTTCTGAGATTAGGATTCGTTTGATAATTTAATTCCCATTTCTAATCCCCTTATTTCTGCCAAACCTCTGAGCCTTCCAATTGCTGAATATCCCGGGTTTACATTTTTAGATAGGTCATCAAGCATTTGGTGTCCATGATCAGGGCGCATTGGCATTCGATAGTCAAGCCTTCCGGTTTGGAGGCGATGTTTTTGTTCTTTGAGTAAAGCTTTGATAACTTCGAACATTTTTACATCTCCAGAGAGATGATTTGCTTCGTAGAAGTTTCCTTCTTCATCTCTCGTAGTACTCCTTAAGTGTACAAAGTTGATCCGATGCCCCAAATTATGCACCATTTCTGGGAGATTGTTTTTTTTATTTACGCCGAATGAACCAGTACAAAAGCATAAGCCATTGTTTGGACTATCGACTGTTTTTAAAAGATGGAACACATCTTCTTCATTGCTTACAACTCTTGGTAAGCCTAATATTGGAAAGGGGGGATCATCCGGATGGATGGCCATATAAACGCCTGCTTGTTCAGCTATTGGAATTATTTCTTTGAGGAAAGCAATTAGATTATTTCTTAATTCTTTGCCGCCAATGTTTTGATATTCATCAAGCGTTTTTTGAAAATTATCTAAAGAATACCCTTCTTCGGCACCAGGCAAACCTGCTAATATGTTGTTTACTAAATTAGTCTTTTGCCTATTGCTCATGCTTCCAAAATGGTTTTCTGCAGCAATAATCTGTTTAGAAGAATATTCTGAATGTGCTTTAGGACGCTGCAGGAGAAAGAGGTCAAATGTTGAAAATTCAAGGGAATCAAATTTTAGCGCCCTAGAACCATCCGGCATTTCAAAGGATAAATCTGTTCTTGTCCAATCGAGTACAGGCATAAAATTATAGCAGATTATATCGATGCCTGATTTTCCTAAATTTCGAATGCTTTGTTTATAATTATTAATGTACTCTTGAAATCGGCCAGTTCTTTTTTTTATTGCTTCATGAACAGGCACACTTTCTACTACTGACCAATTGAGTCCAGCAGCTTCTATTTCAATCTTACGTTTCTTGATTTCTTCGATCGTCCAAATTTCACCATTTGGAATATGGTGAAGTGCACTTACAATACCTACGGCACCAGCCATTTTAATGTGCGAAAGTAATACAGGGTCATCGGGGCCAAACCACCTCCAGGTTTGTTCCATGCCAAGAGATTTATTTATTGAAGCGCGCATGATTTACAATATTTGTTGAAGTAATCCTTTTATAGCAATAGAAGATGTAAATAGTGCAAAAGAAAGTATCAATATTAAGATGACGTTTGTGGAAAGGTTGAAGCTATACTTTTGCATTAGCTTTTTCTGATTTCCTAAATATAAAATGCAACCAACGGTTAGCGGTAAGATCACGGAATTTAAAGCTTGTGAAACAATCATCACAAACACAGGACGAGCGTCAAAGATGGGGACAACTAGACCAAGCAAAGAAATAAAGAATACCATTATTCTGTATTTAGAAAGTTTCATGTTTCGTGGAGATTCGTTGTAATCACATAATAGCCATGGTAACATGAGCACATTTGGAAATTGAGAAGAAACTCCTGCGCCAATAATTCCAATGGCAAATATGGTAACGGCCATTTTACCTGAAAGAGGCTCAAGCAATTCTATCATTTGAGAAGCCCTTGTCAAGCCTAAATTTTCAGGATAAAGTGTTCCAGCAGCAGCTGCCATAATAGACATACTGATGATAAACATAAGTACTACCGAAACTATTGCGTCTCTTCGCTGTACTCTTTCATCTTGTATTCCCCATTGAGCTTCTTTGACCAAAGTAGTTCTGATGATAAATAATCCAGAAAAAACAGTAGTTCCAACCATAGAAGCTATAACAAGAAATGGCCCCTTGTCTTGATCCTCAGGGATTGAAGGAACGTTTGGAATTAATCCTTTAAGAATATCAGCTGGTGGAGGCATGAGAATAAAGAAATTTATAAGAAAACAGGCTGACATGACAGCTACGATAACTGCTAGTGCTCTTTCAAAGAATTGAGTCTCTCCATTCCAGAAAATGAAGTAGACCAAGCAAATATAGAATGCAGCAAAATAGATCGCTGGAATTCCTTCAGGAAGAAATGATTTGGACCAAACATGAGAAATGTCTGCCACTATACCCATTACTCCCATGACACTTCCCATTACTCCAGCAGTCAAAGCGATTATAAAAAATATTCCCACCCCAGGGTGAATGTGTTTTTTAAAAGCTTGTAAAGCTGTTTCTCCAGTGACCATTGTGTATTTACTGTACAAGTTGATCATAAAATACGTTGCTAAGCAAGAAGCGATAATGGTCCACAAGAGTGACATCCCATAGCTTGCCCCAGCTTTAGCCATTGCTGTGACACTACCTGTACCAATATTAAATCCAAGCAAAAAAATACCTGGAAGAAAAAGGGCTATTCCTTTTTTTATCCGATTCATTTTAATTGTCTTGATTTAGGCCAAATGGTTTTGCATTTTTTTGAGTTGTAAACCTTTCTTTATGAATACTTTATGTTTGTAGGCTGAAGTTTTTTCTCTTCAAATATATGTTTTTTGGAACAAATCAAAATTTGGCTATATAGAATTTTATCAAGTGAAGGTTTTGGAAATCAAGGCGAAAAAACTATAAAGTTTTCAAGGATAAATGGAAAACTTGACTATATTTGGCTCCAGAAATTGGTTAACCAATTTCTGGTTAACCAATTAAATGAGTGCTAATGCTACAGAATCTTAATAAAATAAAGGTCGAAAACCCAGTTGATTTGATCATCAAGCAAATAAGAGAGTTGATAAGTTCTGGGGCTATTAAACCTGGGGAGAAACTACCTCCTGAAAGAAAATTAGCAGAACATTTAGGTGTAAGTAGAGGACAAGTGAGGGAAGCGATTAACAAACTTCAATTTTATGGAATACTTAAGGTGCTTCCGCAAAATGGAAGTTTTGTAGCTGGAATTGGAATTACAGCAATTCAAGGCTTGATTACTGACATCTTGAAGATTGAAAAGCCTGATTTCAAATCTTTAGTTGATACGAGAGTGCTTTTGGAGAAAGAAGCCGCTAGATTAGCGGCACTTAATAGAACCAAAGATGACTTAGTTTCAATGAGTAATGCTTTGGATTTATACGAACAAAAAGTACTGAAAAATAATTCTGCTGTTGAAGAGGATCTACTCTTCCACATTAAGATCGCAGAAGCAAGTAAAAACTCTGTCCTCAAATCGCTAATGATGATAATTACTCCTGACATTGTCAAGAGTTTCACTCAGTTCAAAGTTTGTACTAAATCGAACAATTTAAAAATAATAAAAGAGCATAGAGATATTTTAAATAAAATTTCTGAGCAGGATCCCAAAGGTGCTTTCTATGCAATGGAAGAACATTTGAAAGATATAATGGACTTTAATATGGACTAATTCGCGCTAGGGTGAGGAAAAAATAACCTCGCCAATATAACAATTCAATAAATGAAAAACCTTTTTAATTATGTACAAAACAATCAAATACTGGCTTTTTAATAGAGTCAGTCTTCTATTTTACGTATGCTTTCTGTGTTCCAGTTTTTTGCATGCTCAAAATGTAAGTGGTCAAATAACAGACGATAATGGTGAACCTCTAATTGGGGCTAGTATTGTTGTCCAAGGCACAGATCAAGGCACCATCACGGATATAGATGGGAAGTATTCAATTCGAGCATCAGAAGGAGATGTTTTGAATTTTAGTTACATCGGATATCAAGATCAACAAATTACAGTAGGGACAAATAAGAACATTTCTTTAGTTATGTCTCAAGATTCAGAGATACTTGATGAAGTTATTGTAGTTGGTTATGGGTCTCGGAAAAAGAGTGACATAACTGGGGCAGTATCTTCTGTTACGGAAGATGAATTAACTGCTTTTCCAGTATTAGATGCAGCTCAGGCATTGCAAGGACGTGCAGCTGGGGTGGTTGTTCAATCTAATAATGGAGGTGAGCCAGGAGCTCCAATTGGCATTAAGATTAGAGGTAACACTTCCATTAGTGCAAACAGTTCTCCTCTGATCGTAGTAGATGGTTTTGTAGGAGCAGCTATGCCTCAAGCAAATGATATTGAATCAATGGAAGTTTTAAAGGATGCTTCAGCAACTGCAATTTATGGTTCTAGAGGATCAAATGGTGTTGTTCTTGTTTCTACAAAAAAAGGAAAAAGTGGAAAAATAGCTGTTGAACTCAACACCACTTATGGAGTTCAAAATGTTGCTAATAGACTTGACCTTTTAAATGCAAATGAATTTGCTGATTATCAAAATCAGATTAGAGAAAATCAAGGTAATACTACACCTTATCCGCAAGGCTCTGAAGATACTGATTGGCAAGATATGATTTATAGAGATGGGGATGTTGCAAATCATCAACTTTCTGTTTCAGGTGGTTCAGACAAAATGAACTTCTATGCATCAGGAAATTATTTTGATCAAAGAGGTATTGTGATTAATTCTGGTTTTGCAAGAACTACTTTTTTAGGAAACATAGATGCTCAAGCAACTGACAAATTAAAATTAGGACTTAATCTTTTTGGTGGTCGTGGTACTAAGAAAGGAGTTGCAACGCAATCAGATGGTTCTGTTACTGTAGGTAGTGATGATGCAATTTCTTTAGCGATGAGATTTGCACCTGATAAAGGGATAAGAAATGCTGATGGAAGCTTTACGACTAATGATGCAATTGGTGATGAGGTTGATAACCCTTATGCTGTTGCTTCACAAAGAGTGGATGAAACCATTTCGGATAACTTCAGATCAAATGTTTATGCTAGTTATGACCTCGTTAAAAACTTGACATTTAAAACAACATTTGGTGTAAGTACAGAAAATGAAAATAGAGGAATTTATCAACCTTCAACTTTAATCATTACTTCTTCAGCTGTAGGTGGAAGAGCAAGAGTTACTAATGCTAAAAGAACAACTATATTAAGTGAGAACTACTTGACTTTTGATAAAGAAGTTGGACAAGGGAATTTAACTTTATTAGCAGGATATTCTTATCAAAAGAATGATACTAAAGCATTTGCTGCAGCTGGTACTGGGTTCCTTTCAGATAATTTCTCTTATCATGCATTAGGAACAGCTACAGGTATTTTACAGCCTGCTTCTTCTTTGTCAGAGGTAGAAATTCAATCTCAATTTGGAAGAATAAATTATGACTTTGATGATAGATTCTTAATTACTGCTACAATAAGAAGGGATGGTGCATCAAATTTTGCAGAGAATAACAAGTATGCGATTTTCCCATCTGCAGCTATTGCTTGGAGAGTAGGAAATGAAAACTTTTTAAGAGATAATGATAACATTTCTGGCTTAAAAATAAGAGCAAGTTATGGGGTTACTGGCAATCCTTCAATCGATCCTTACCAGTCGCTAGCAAGGTTTGCAAGTCTTTATGCATCAAGAGAAGGGAACACGGTTTTTGCCATTACTCCAGATCAACCAGCTAATCCAGATTTGAAGTGGGAGTCATCTTACCAAACAAATGTTGGACTTGATTTAGGGCTGATAAAGAACAGGATTAATCTTTCTTTTGATTTTTACAACATTGATACAGAAGATTTGATTTTAGGAAACAATGGGATACCTGAATATTTTGGTTTTGCAAGTGATGAAATATTAACCAATTTGGGTGAGATAAATAATACAGGATTTGAAATTTCTTTAAATTCCAGAAACGTAGTTAAAGGAGATTTTAGATGGTCTACAGACTTTAATATTTCTAGAAATAAAAACAAAGTAGTTGCTTTGATAAATGATGCAGACTTCTTTGGTAATGCTGCGCCAAGTTACTTTAGTCATGATAGAAGTTACGTTTTAAGAGTAGGTGAAGAAGTAGGTTTGTTTTGGGGATATGAATATGCAGGAGTATATCAAGGAGGTGATTTGCCTGCGGGGACAGCAGTTCTTGAAGGTGGTGTAGCAGGTGATCCTTTATTTACTGATATTCCAGATCCAGAAACAGGAGAACCAGATGGTTCGATCACAGAAGCAGATAGAACAATCATTGGTAATCCAAACCCAGATTTTACATGGGGATTAAACAATACATTGTCTTTTAAAAGCTTTGATTTAAATATCTTTTTCCAAGGTTCTCAAGGTGGAGAAATTTTCAATATGACTAATGTTCAGTTGAACAATGGAGATGCAAACACAACTAAAGATTATTTCGACAACGCTTGGACTCCATCTAACACAGATACTGATGAACCTAGAGTAGGAAATAACAGTAACAGAGAAATTTCTTCACGTTTTGTTGAAGATGGTTCTTATGTAAGATTGAAGAATATTGCATTAGGGTATAACTTCCCAACTAATGTAGTAGATAAGATTGGAATTGGTGGATTAAGATTTTCAATAGGAGCAACTAATCTATTAACCTTTACTAAATATTCTGGTTTAGATCCTGAAGTAAACTACTTCGGTGCAAGTGGCGATAATAACTTATCTAGTAATACAGTCCAAGGATTTGATTTTGGAAATTATCCGACAATAAAATCTGTAAACTTTAATCTTAATGTGAAATTTTAAACTTAATTACTATCTTAAACTAAGACCTAAAGAAAAGATATTGTAAATTTTAATAAAAAAATTATGAATTTATTTAAATATATAGTTTTAATCCTTTCAAGTCTGGCAATTGTAGGATGCTCAGATTTGGTAGAAGAGCCTGTTGGTTTATTATCTCCTGTTGGTTTTTTCAATACAACAGATGATATCCAAACAGCCATTGATGGCGCAATGACACATGCCATCAATGAAAAATTTTGGGGTAGAAAACTTTCTATTGCCTTAATGTTACGTTCTGATATGGTCAATCTTCAGTCTACTCAAACTAGAAGGGTTGAGCAGAATGATTTTACTACTTTGGCCAGTAATGGAATGATTAGTGAATTTTGGTTAAAAACTTACCAAGGAATATCTGGTGCTAATCTTGCGATTTCAGGTGCCGAAGATGTGGAAGTAGATGCAGCAGATAAAAATCCTGTAACAGCTCAAGCTTATTTTATTAGAGCATTTTATTATTTTCATTTAGTGAGACAATTTGGAGGTGTACCGTATATTGATGCGCCGATAATTGATGCTGATGCAGCTGGTTCTATAAGTAGAACTTCAGCTTCTGAAGTATATGCGAAGATCATTTCAGATTTGGAATTTGCAAAAATGTGGTTACCTGATACACAACCTTCAAGAGCTATACCAGCGAAATCTGCTGCAAGTTCTTATTTGGCTTTAGTGCATTTGACTATGGGGAATTGGCAAGCAGCATATGACGAGGCTAAAGAAGTTATTGATAATGCAGGAACTTATAACTTAGCATTAGATCCAGATTTTCAAACTCTATTTAATGCTGATTTAATTGATGGCTCTTTAGAGCCAATATTTGCATTGGATTATAACAACGTAGAAGCTCCAAATAATGGTTATGACCAAATTGCACCTATGACTGGAATTAGAGGTGATGATAGAAATTCTGGAGGCGGATGGTCTGTAGCAGTTCCTACCTTAGCTGTTTATGAAACATGGCCTTCTGGAGATTATAGAAGAGCAGTTAGTTTTGATGAGGAAGCTTCAATTGGGGGAGAGTTAGTAGACTTTACTAATTTTACTATTAGTGGTCATGAGCATGCGGCTAATCAACCGTACATTGCGAAGTATACTCGTTTTCCAGGACCATTTGCTCGTGGAAATGCAAGAGCAACTAGTCATAATTATTCAATGATACGTTATGCAGAAGTTTTACTTATTGCAGCTGAAGCAGCCGTTGAGTTAGGAAATAATTCTGATGCTCTTACTTACATTAATATGGTGAGAGAAAGAGCAAGAAATGGAGGAGCTTGGCAAAATACAGGTCCAAGCGATGAGCCTGCAGATCTTACAGGTACAGTTACTGTTGATGACGTATTAGAAGAACGTAGATTTGAGCTTGCTTTTGAGTGTAAAAGATGGTATGATATCGCTAGAAGAAGAATTGGAAATGAAGCTTTTGGACCAAATGGTTTAGAAGGAGAAAAAGAGTTCTTTAATGACGATGATTATTTGATGCCATTACCTGGAGATGAATTAGAAAGGAATCCTAATTTAACTCAAAATCCTGGATATTAATTAAGAGTAAACCACTATGCAAAACGAATCCTTCCATAAATAAATTTATTTATGGAAGGATAATTTTGCATATCAATTCAAATATTAATTTTTAATTGTTTCTGCTGAATTAACTTTAATGCCTTAGCCAAACGCCTTGTTTAGTGTTACTATTCTTTAGTAAGATGACCATCTCAATAGTCAATAGACACTTTTTTGTTTAGTACTTTACTTCATTTAAAACGAATCACAGACTTGAAAAATATTCTGCTATTATTTTTTTGTTTAGCAATTTTAGTTGCTTGTAAATCTATTCCACCGGAAATAGATAAATCAAACAGTATCTTAAAAATTGAAGAAAACGAAAATAAACTTCTAAAGACTATAGAAGAATTTAACCTAGCTGCAGAAAATGCTCAAGCGGGTGATAAATTAATATTAGCAAATGGAATTTGGAAAGATGCAGAATTAAAAATTAATAAAAACGGCACCTCTTCCAAGCCTATTTTTATAACTGTAGAAGAAAAAGGTAAAGTTTTTTTAGAAGGTCAATCAAATTTAAAAATTGGAGGTTCTTTCATTCATGTAGAAGGCTTAGTTTTTAGAAATGGGTATACACCTAGTGGATCAGTTATCGCATTTAAAAGTGGAAAAGAAAATTTTTGTAACAATTGTAGGGTAACAGAATGTGTAATCGATGATTACAATCCACCAGAAAGACATGATTCCGATTATTGGGTAGAAATATATGGAAAAAACAATAGGTTTGATCATAACTATTTGGTCGGAAAAAGAAATCGAGGCGTGACTTTAGCCGTAAGATTGAAAACAGAAGCAAGTAGAGAAAATAATCACATCATTGATTATAATCATTTTGGTTATCACCCGATTCTTGGTTCCAACGGAGGCGAGACTCTTAGAGTGGGGACAAGTCATTATTCAATGTCAAATTCTAATACTGTAGTTGAGAATAATTATTTTGAAAGGTGTAATGGAGAGCTTGAAATTATTTCAAGTAAATCTTGCCAGAATACATTTAACAATAATACTTTCTTTGAATGTCAAGGCACCCTTACCATGAGGCATGGAAATGAAACCTTAGTTAAGAATAATACATTTTTAGGAAATGGCAAACCTAATACAGGAGGCATCAGAATTATCAACGAAACCCAAACAGTGAAAAATAATTACTGTGAAGGACTAACAGGTACAAGGTTTAGAGCAGCCCTAGTAATTATGAATGGAGTGCCAAACTCACCATTGAATAGATATTTTCAAGTGATTGATTCCGAAGCTTCGAATAATATGATAATTGATTGTGATCACATTCAATTGTGTGCAGGTTCTGATGAAGAAAGAAGTGCGACTCCGAATAATACAAAAATGAATTCTAATATTATTTATAACACTAAAAAAGACAAAGTCTTCACAATTTATGATGATGTAAGTGGTATTGAATTTAAAGATAATTTACTGAGCAATAACATGGACTTTCCGCAATATCAGGAAACAGAATTAAAGAAGGGTTTCAAAAAACAAGAAATCAATCTAATTAGGGAAAATGGAATACTATCTTCAAACACACACCCTCACATTGGCCCTGATCCATTATTGCCAAGAATTAATCAGACGAATACAGGTATACCATGGTACCCAAAGAAAAATTATCAAATAGAATTTGATAATGGAAAAGATATTCTGGTAAAGCCAGGAGAAAATACAATTTATGAAGCTGTTAAAAATTCTAAAAAAGGAGATAGAATAATCCTAACGCAAAAGGGAAAATATTTAGAAAGCAAGTCTATTGACATCAAACATACTTTAACAATCATTGGAGAAAATGAGCTGAATACAAAACCTATCATTACTTTTGAAAGGTCTTCATTATTCAATGTTTTAAATGAAGGTTCTTTGTCTTTAGAAAACTTAAAATTCTCTGGTGAAGATTGTGATGATTATGCTGGAAATGCTGTTATCCGAACCAGTAGGTATTCTATGATTAATAACTACAAACTTAAAATAAAAGGCTGTGATTTTGAAAATCTAGATGTCAATCATAGTTTCAATGTGTTGAAAGTTTATAAAAATTCATTCGCTGATTCCATTTTAGTAAAAGATTGTAATTTCAAAAATATCACAGGCCATGTTTTTAATTTGGATAAAGAGTTTGATGACATTGGTATTTATAATGTAGAAAATTTTGAAATGGAGAATTGTACTTTTGAAAATATTGGAGGTGTTGCTATAAATCTTTATCGAGGTGGTAGGGATGAAAGTACATTTGGACCAATTCTAAAATTGCGAAATACAGAATTCTTTAACGTCGGTCATGATAAGAGAAATAAATACAATGCTGCATTGTCCATACATGGAGTGCAATTTGCAGAAATGGAAAATTTAAATTTTAAAGACTCCAAAAAAGTAAAAATGCACCTAGTAGTAGGAGAGCCAGTAATAAAATTAAATAACATCGATTTTGATGCATGTGATAAAATGACCTCAAACAGTGATGCTTATCAGAGGAGCAATATTAATGTCAAAAATGCTAAGTAAGAAATGTTGTCAAGAGTTTTAAGTTTGCTTTGTTTGTTGCTTTGTATGTCTTGTGCAGCACAAGATCATCCAAGTTTGTCACTTACACCTGAGGGTGTCAAGATGATTAGATCAGAGTTAGGAAACATTGGTCTTTTTGATCAAGCATTGGCTGATGCAAAAAAGGAAGTAGATGCAGAAATAGAATTGGGAATTAAAGTACCCATACCAAAAGATATGGCTGGAGGTTATACCCATGAAAGGCATAAAAGGAATTTCGTGGTTTTACAAATTGCAGGTAATTTATATCAAGTAACCGGAGAAGAAAAGTATGCTAATTATATTAAAGAAAGTTTGTTGGCTTATGCTAAAATGTACCCAAACTTACCTTTACATCCAACTAACAGATCTTACGCAACAGGAAAAATTTTTTGGCAATGTCTTAATGATGCAAATTGGCTAGTATATGTTAGTCAAGCCTATGATTGCATTTATGATTTCTTATCAAAAAAAGAAAGAGATCATTTAGAAAAAGATTTGTTTAGACCTTTTGCTGAATTTTTATCTAGAGAAAACCCGAAATTTTTTAACCGTATACATAATCACAGTACTTGGGCTAATGCTGCTGTAGGCATGATCGGATTGGTCATGGATGATAAAGAATTAGTTCAATGGTCTTTGTATGGATTACCTAATGATGGTATTAATGAAAATGAAGTGGACAATGATGGAGGTTATATAAAAGTAAAAGGAGTTAGAGTGGCTGGATTTTTGGCACAACTTGATCTATCTTTTGCGCCAGATGGATATTTTACAGAAGGACCTTATTATTTACGTTATGCTATTTTTCCATTTTTGGTTTACGCAAAGGCCTTACATAACAATAAACCAGCATTAGATATTTTAAATTATAGAGACGGGATTTTAAGCAAGGCCGTTGATGCATTAATGCTTCAAACTGATGCAAGTGGTAGATTTTTTCCTCTAAATGATGCGCAGAAGGGGATGTCTATAGAAGCTAGAGAGATCATTACAGCTATTGATGTAATGTACACCTATAGAGGGCAAAATCCAGTTTTACTTTCTATTGCCAAAGACCAGAACAAAGTACTCTTGGACGAAACTGGTTTTACTGTTGCAAAAGCGATACAGCAAGAAAAGGAAGAACCTTACATACAGAGATCTGCGGTTTTTGGAGATGGCGAAAGTGGCTTAGAAGGAGGAGTAAGTATATTGAGAGCAGATGATGCTTGTTTGGTGATGAAATATTCTGCTCAAGGAATGGGACATGGGCACTTTGATAAATTATCTTATTCCTACTATGATGAAGTAGGAGAAATTATTCAAGATTATGGAGCTGTAAGATGGGTTAATGTGGATCAAAAAGGAGGAGGAAGGTATTTGCCAGAAAACAAAACTTTTGGAAAACAAAGTATTGGACATAATACAATAGTTGTTAATGAAGAGTCTCATTATGAAGGAAGCGTAAAAAAAGGTGAAGAGAACCACCCAGAACTTTACCATGTAGACATTTCAAATGATAATCTTCAGTTAATCAGTGCAAAAGAAAATCATGCATACCCAGGTACAAAGCTTCATCGTTCATTATTTTTATTTCAAGATGAAGACTTCAGCAACCCTCTTGTAATAGATATTTTTAGAGCTTCATCTATTAATCCAAATCAATACGATCTACCATTGTGGTTTATGGGGCATTTATTATCTGCTGATTTTGAATATTCAAAAAGTATGGAAAGCCTAGAGATCTTAGGAGACAAAAATGGATACCAACATATATGGAAAGAAGCTGAAGGGATCTCAGCAAATAACCAATTTCAAATAACGTGGTTTGGAAACGAAAAATTCTATTCAATGAATGCTGTGCTTGGTGAAAATGATAAACTAATTTTTGGCAGATTAGGAGCAAATGATCCTAATTTTAATTTGAGAAATGATCCTGTATTTATTCATAGAAAAGAGAATGCTAAATCCTCAACCTATGTTAACATTATAGAATCTCATGGTACATATGAACGGACTACAGAAATTCCATTAAGTCCTTTTTCACAGGTTGAAAGTATCGAGTTGATTGAAGATAGTAGAGAATATACTATTCTAAAATTTAAAAGCACTAAACAAAATGAATGGACTTTGGCTATCGCCAATGAAAATAACAGTTCAGAAGCCCTTCATAAATTGGAAGTAAATGGCATAGATTATTTGTGGAAAGGGGTATATAAAATATTTAAAAATCAAAAATAGATATGAGTTTACATAAAGACATAAAACCAACAAAAGAATATTGGATAGATTCTGAAACTCCATGGGAACCAGTTGCAGAAGGATTATCAAGACAGGTTATGGGATATGATGGAAAGATCATGCTTGTAAAAGCAAAATTTGAAACTGGAGCAGTTGGGATGTTACACAAACATTATCACTCTCAAGTAACCTATGTGGCAAGTGGAGAATTTGAAATGACAATTGGAGATGATGTCAGAATAATCAGAGCAGGAGATTCTTATTATATACCGCCGCATGAAATGCATGGTTGTGTATGCAAGAGCCCTGGGATTTTAATAGATGTTTTTAGTCCTGCAAGAGAGGACTTTTTAGGTCACGAACAATTAGATTTACAGTCATGGCCGAATTAAAAAAGAAAGTAGGGGGACTTCGTTGGTGGGTTGTAGGGCTGATCGCTTTAGCCACTGTTATTAATTACATCGATAGACAAGCCTTAGGAGTTCTTTGGCCAGATATTGCAGCCGATCTTTATCCTAATGAGAGTAGTGATGGAAGAAAAGAAATATATGGATGGATAACAGGCAGCTTTATTTTTTTCTACGCAATGGGTCAGGCATTATTCGGTAAAATCTTTGATTGGATAGGAACTAGAATTGGTTTTGCTATATCTATTGGCGTTTGGTCAATTGCGACAGCACTCCATGCATTTGCCAGTGGAGCATGGTCTTTTGCCATTTTTAGATCAATTTTAGGAGTTGCCGAAGCAGGTAATTGGCCTGGTGCTGCAAAAGGAAATGCTGAATGGTTTCCGACACATGAGCGTGCATTTGCACAAGGCTTATTTAATTCTGGCGCTGCTATTGGAGGAATTGTTGCTATTCCGATGATCGCATTCATGACTGTTTTTTGTAGCTGGCAGATGATATTTATTGTTATTGGACTTTTTGGATTATTATGGTTGATTCCGTGGTTTCTAATCGTCAAAGCACCGCCAAAATATCATCCAAATATTTCAGAAGAAGAACGAGAATACATCTTGAGTGGACAAAAATCTAATGAAGAATCTGAATTAATTGGTGATGAAGAAGAGGAATACAATCCTTCCACTTCAGATTTGTTAAAACATAAAGAGAGTTGGGGGGTGATTATAGCTTCTGCTGCAATTGATCCGATATGGTGGCTTTTTATAGTTTGGATACCAATCTACCTGAACGGGGTGTATGGAATGGATGTGAAAACCATTGGGATTTATGGTTGGGTACCTTATGTTGGTGCTATGTTTGGAGCATGGTTTGGTGGTTTGTTAGCACAAAACAGAATGAAAGCAGGTTGGGATGTGAATAAAACGAGGAAGTGGGTAATTACAGTTGGGTGTTTGATCATGCTACCTTCATTCTTTCTATTGATGAATTCAACCACTGCTACTAGTGGAGTCCTGATTATGGCAATAATTTTATTTGGATTTCAAACCTCTATTGGAAATGTCCAAACTTTGCCTTCGGATTTATTCGGAAAGAATACAGTAGGAACCTTAGCAGGTATTGCTGGAATGGCAGCAAAGTTAGGAGCGTTTGGGCTTACAATTTTGGTACCTTTGCTCACCAAAGGAGAGAATTATACACCTGCATTTTTAGTAGGTGCTGTACTTGCCTTCATTGCCTTGATAGCAGTTTGGGTATTAATACCAAGAGTGGAAAAAGTCAAGCCTTTATTCTAAATTAGAAAATGATAAAAATTAAATAATATGAATTTAAATGGAAAAATTGCAATTGTAACTGGTGCAACTAGTGGCATTGGTTTTGAAGTTGCAAAACATCTTGGTAAACATGGTAGCACCGTAATCTTAAATGGTAGAGATGATGAAAAAGGAAAAGCATGTTTAAAAGAACTAACGGATCTTGGTTATTCTGCAGAGTATCATGGTTTTGATGTGACCAATGAAGAGCAAGTAAGTAAAAACATAAAAGATATTGGTGAGAAGTACGGCAAGATTGATGTATTAATAAACAATGCAGGAGGTCTTGGAGGCCGATCTAGATTTGAAGTGATGACTACAGAGTTTTATAGAGGTGTTATGGCCTTGAATTTAGATTCAGTTTTCTTTGCTTCAAGAGCAGCTATTCCTTACCTCAAAAAAGGTACTCATCCAACTATAATTAATTTTACTTCAAACGCTGCATGGAATGCTGGAGGACCTGGTGCAGGAATGTACGGTACTTCAAAAGCGGGTGTACACACCATTACAAGAGCATTAGCGAAAGATTTAGCTGAATATGGGATTCGAGTAAATGCTGTATCGCCAGGAACTATCGATACTAATTTCCACATTGGAATAAAATCTACGAAACCTGAAGTATTTGCTTCATGGAAAAACAATATTATGTTAGGTAGATTAGGACAACCAGAAGATGTAGCATCTGTTGTTGCTTTTTTAGCAAGTGAAGAAGCTGCTTTCATTACAGCTGAAACAATACAAATAGGCGGTGGTCAAGCTCTTGGTATTTAAAATTAATACTTCAATTTAAGATGAAAAGAATAATCACATTCGGTGAGATCATGCTAAGATTAAGTCCACCAGGATTTAAAAGATTTTCTCAGACCTATTCTTTTGATGTAGTGTATGGAGGAGGAGAAAGTAATGTTGCTGTTTCATTAGCAAATTATGGAATGGATGCTGCATTTGTTTCAAGGATTCCCAAAAATGATATTGGTGAATGTGCTCTCATGGAGCTGAGAAAGCGTGGTGTAGATACACAACATATTCTAAGAGAAGGAGAAAGATTAGGTATTTACTTTTTGGAAACAGGAGCAGTTAGCAGAGGGAGTAAGGTTGTGTATGATAGGGCGCATTCTGGGATGGCAACTATTGAAGCAGGAATGGTAGATTGGGAAAAAGCTTTGCATAATGCTGATTGGTTTCATTGGACAGGAATAACTCCAGCACTTGCTCAAGGTGCTGCGGATGCATGTCTTGAGGCTATCCAAGCAGCAAATAAAATGGGAATTACCGTTTCTACAGATTTAAACTATCGAAAAAAACTGTGGAAATATGGTAAGGAACCTATGGATGTAATGCCTGAACTTGTTGCTGGTTGTGACATAATTTTAGGAAATGAAGAAGATGCGGAAAAACATTTTGGCCTTCACCCAGAAGGAGTCGATGTTACTCATGGAGGTTCAATTCAAGCAGAATCTTATCTTTCCGTACTTCAACAACTAATGAAAATGTTTCCTAGAGCAAAGAAGGTGATTACTACACTTCGCGGCTCCATCTCTGCATCTCATAACAGTTGGTCAGGGGTACTTTGGGATGGTAAAACCTTATTCAAAGCCCCAACGTATCAAATTACAGACATCGTAGATAGAGTAGGAGGTGGAGATAGTTTTATGGCTGGATTGATCTATGGCCTCTTGAATTTTGATGATGATCAGAAAGCATTAAATTTTGCTGTTGCTGCATCTTGTTTAAAACATACCATAAAAGGTGATGCTAATCTAGTTACGGTTTCTGAAGTTGAAAAATTAATGTCGGGCGATGCATCCGGCAGAGTTTCAAGATAAAAAATAGAATGGATAGAATTAAAGTCGCACAATTAATGGAAGATCAAGGTCTAGTGCCTTTGTTTTTTAATAGTGACATTAGCATTTGTAAAAAAGTGCTTAAAGCTTGTTACGATGGTGGAGCTCGATTAATGGAGTTTACTAATCGAGGCCTTTTTGCACATGAAGTTTTTTCTGAACTAAGTAAGTATAAGATAGAGCATCTTCCGGGTATGGCCTTAGGGATAGGGTCTGTTCAAGATGCGGCAACTGCAGCGCTTTTTATGCAATGCGGAGCTGATTTTGTGGTGACAGCTTCCTTAAAAGAAGATGTTGCAATAGCCTGCAATAAAAGAAAAGTTCTTTGGTCTGCTGGTTGTGGAACTCTCAGTGAAATATCCAAAGCTGAAGAACTTGGCTGCGAGATAGTAAAACTATTTCCTGGAAGTGTATATGGCCCTAATTTCGTTAAATCAATCAGAGCTCCACAGCCTTGGACTAAAATCATGCCTACAGGTGGTGTGGCACCAACAACAGAAAATTTATCTAGTTGGTTTAATGCAGGTGTAACTTGTGTTGGTATGGGCTCTAAATTAATTTCTAAAGATTTAATTTCCGCTGGAAACTTTGAAGAACTTCAGCAAAATGTAAAGGAAACTTTGCAATTAATTAAAAGCATTAGAAAAGATTAAAGCTTTATCTATGAAATGGTTTCTTTCCGTTTTATTCTTTCTACTATTTTTTGTTGCTTTTATCTGGTTTTCAGTAGGAAAAGATAAGTTTAATTCAATAAGCCTCGAAAAGGAAATCCTTCGCTTGAAAACAACTCAAAGGGTCATAGATGAAAATGCAGATGGTTTAATAGATTCTGCAGAGATTTCCAAATCAAAAGAAAGGCTGCTACTTTATGATAAAAATAAAGATGGGCGATTATCTATTGAGGAATTAGGTGGTTCAAAGGCAACTAAAGAGAAGTTGAGAGAGTTTGCAATAGTTAAGGCGATAGATGTAAATGAAGATGGGAGGTTTTCGAAAAAAGAATTGGAGCAAGCTGCCATAAAAATTCTCGCTCTTGATTCGAACGGTGATGGCAAGATAAATGCTCAAGAGTCTTCAGGAAAATAAAAAAGCCAAAGTTTTACTTTGGCTTTTTTTATTTAAATGTTTTACTCACAAATTCCGTTAAGATTTCCGACTTTTACTCCTAAGAGTTTTAGCTCACCTTGAAGTTGTTGTTTAAAGTAAATTAACTCACCAAGATTTACATTGACGTTTGGATCAGCTAATACTTCATTCAATAAATTGTAGTCTACAAACCTCCAACTGTTATTGCTTTGGAGCTCTGAAATGAGACCTAGTATAAGTTGTCTCAATTGTAAGGCATCCATTGTACTGATGAATCCATTGTTATTAACATCTCCTGCTAAAGTGAATGCATACTCTTGAATTGGCGTGCATTCAAGATTACTCAAACCTAAAATATGCCTTACCATCAAAACCAAGTCATAAGTTGAAACTCCGTTTAAGGGGTTAAGATCTGCATCAGGAATAAGTTTTATAAAAGTGATGTCATCAAAATTAACATTGCCATAATCTAGTGTAAAACAATCTCCACTTCTGATGGCATTTAATTCTACTGTTTGTTGGTCAGTTGTAGTAACTAAATATTTGATATTAATGGATGGATCAATTGTGCTTGAGTCATTGTTTGCATCAACAATGCATACTTGAGTCTGTTGTTGTTGAGAGAAGCATAACGAAGAAAAACAAAGTATAATTAATAAGTTTAGAAATTTCATATTGTATAATTTGATTTTTTTAGCAAAATATAATCCTATTGACAAGCACCATTTAGGTCCCCAGTTTTTACGCCTAATAAATCTATCTGTGAATCCAGTTGATCTGAAGAAAAGCTTAGGTCTGAGACGCCGTTAAAAAGTTGAAAATTTTGCAACCAGTTTGGGGATTGTATACCTTCTTTGACTAATGCTAAATTATAGAAATTCCAACTTGTATTTGTAGGAAAATCGGCAATCACAGACATAATCAATTGTCTAGTTTGAACTAAATCGAAGGTTGTGATATCACCATTGCCATTGACATCAGCAGCTGTAAGAAAAGAAAAGTATTCTAAATCTGTCCCTTGAAATTCTTCAAGCCTTAAGATGTGTCTTCTCATTAATACCAAATCAAATGTACTTACACAATTTAATGGGGCAATGTCTCTTTCGGGAATTAATGTAAAATCTTGGACAGTGCTTAAGTCAATGTTGTCAAAATTTAAGGTGAAGCAGGCGCCATCTTTTACCGCATCTAAAATGAAATTACCATTTGTAGTTTTTACTTCATACTTTAAGTTTATTGCATTAATAAAAAGCTCGCTAGAGTTTTTTAGACAAACAGTAGTTTGAGCATTACCGATAAGAGTACTTAGCAAAAATGCAGATAGTAGCATTAAGTTTTTCATAAATAAAGTTTTAAACTGATATAGTTTGTATACAGTTAATGGTTAAATAATTAATTAGTACTAAGGACAATAGTATACTAACGACAATTTCCACTGACATCTCCGAGTCTTATAGCAAGTACTTCAATGAGCGCAGGAATTTTGTTAGTGTTAATTATTAATTTATTATCGGTTTGTGGGAGGGATTGGTTCGGGGTGTTTAAATGATCTTCCAATTCAGTTTTTGGGTAAAATACCCATCTTAATCGTTCTGAAACATTGGTAAAAGTTCCATCTATGTATTGAGCAATGACTGCAAGATCTAAAGTGTTTGCACCATTACTTAAATTTACATCCAAGGCTAATTGCTTTGCAAGTGATGCAATACTTTCATGGCCATTATTGTTAGGGTCAAGAAGTAAGCTTCTACTTAAAAGAAGGTCATTTCTACTTATGCACAAATGGTTTTCACTTGATTTTTCAGGGCGAAGAATGATCTTACTTAATTTTAGATTTTCATCCTTTGGAATACTTAATAAGTAGCAATTTTCAATGATACTTGCTTTCGAAGAATAAATGCTTCCATTTTTAAAATGTACATCATATTGCAAATCAATTTCTTTTATGCGGTATCCATCCATGTTTTCAAAACAGACCTTTGTCTGTCCAAATGCATTGGATAGAAAAATAAATACAATTGATGTTATTAATAATGTACTTTTCATTGCTTTAATTAGTGTCGGATCAATTTACCTGTATCCAAAAGTTGATCTTCTAAACTTAATTGATAAAAATAAACTCCTTTGCTCAAATTGCTGGCGGATACAAAAAAGTGATCTTGGTTTCCTTGCAAGGTGATTATTTGTTTTCCATGGAGATCAAATATTTCTAATGTAGCAAACTGGAGTTCGGTATTATTAAAAGTGATCTTTGTTTGTTCTATGAAAGGGTTAGGGCTAGCTTTTAAGTTTAAGTTATTATTTGGCTTAGTTGAAGCAATAGAAACCAAAACAAATTCTTCTCCTATAGTATGGAACACTTGATTGGTAATGATTGGCTCATTGAAATCAAAGTAAATTTCAGCTTGATTATAGATCATAGTCCCATCTTCTAAATCTTCTTCTTGTTCCAAGGTGAAAGAAACAAATCCATGAGAAGCTGCTTCATTTATATTACTGTCGGGCAACATGATGTTGTCAAACCTAAATTCGATAATGTTTTGATTGATGATTTCATAAGTAAAATGATGACTAGCTGTTCCTACATTAAGTGTCGCCAAGTCTAATTCGCTAGAAATAGAATCTCTCACAACGATGTTGAAGGCTGTATCAGTTCCCGTGTTTTGAAACCTGATCTTATAGTCAAGAGTAGTATTGGCATTTAAATAATGTTGCTCTCTATAGCCTTTAGGGTTAGCAGCTTTGTCATTTGGGTCCCAAGAGCCTGTAACTTCTTCGCACAACCTAACTTGATTCGGTTTTGATCTACTGTTAGGAAACATAGTGGCAAATCCATAAGAAATTTCACCGTTTACTCCCTGACCGCATTTTTCAACAAAAGAGTTAAGTAGGATAGGATATGGGTGACCATTAATTTGAGGAATTTCTAATCTGAGTGTTTTGCCATCTGCAGGAATTTGTATTACCTCAAACTGTCCAGATTCTATCTGAACCTCTTGAGAGTAATGTGGCATGATCAAATCGTCTTCAATAATAGTATAAGCAGTCGCTACGGACATGTCTTCATTTCCTTCATTGAGGATGGTGAAGTTTATGTTGTCACCTACACACTCACCAGAGACTCTTAATTGAGGGCCGTCCCAATTGACAATGCCGTCACAGTCCACTTCAGGTAAAATTTCTGCATCAATACAAAGCGTTTGTCCCAGTTCTGTAGCATCGCAATCTACATTAACTCTGTAGTTAAATGACTTGCATTCATTTATAGTCAGGCTTCCTATTTCAAAACGGTATTTATTATCTCCTAAATCTGTAAATGGAATAGAAGAAGAAACCATGATTAGTTCTGGTGCAAGAGTGATTTCTGTATAAAGATCATCTGCTTCAATTCCATTGTTGCAAGCATTGACATAAATTGTATTATCAAAACATCTTCGCAACCTTGGTGTCGACATTTCTAAGTTTAAAATTGGACAGTCTTCATTTATTTGAATGCTTATGTCATCCAAACTGTTGATGTTGCCATCTTCTACAGTAAAATTAATGTTGTCTTCACAAGCTGTCCAAGTATTGGCAAAGTCTGGATGTAAAACCTGCAGAGAATAATTGCCAGGATTAAGTGTTGCTTTAACATAACCTTCGCTGTTTGAAAATCTATACCAGGTTTGTGACCCATCCCAAATGGCAACTGGCCAGTCGTTTAAGTTTACATCATTGAGTACTTCGCAATCTTTATTTTCATCAAAGAAGATGCTAAATTCTACACCGCTTCCATTTTCGTTGACAAAACCTGAATTGATGTCAAAGTCAACTACACCAATATTTGAAATCATCTCTTTAGCCAAGATGTTTTCATCGTAGTATATTTCAGTTTGCTCCACCTTAAGGACCTTAAATTTTAAATTGAGGATGGTGGATCCATCAGCCGTAGATAGTGGAACAGAATTTTGTTCTGTGTAGGAAATTAAGAGTTGATCATCAATGAGGTTGTAATTATAATTTTGAAAAGCTAAAACTTCTGAAGTTAGGTCCACAAATTCTAAAACCTCTTCGTCAAATTTTAAACCCAATTGAAAACCTAGAATATTATTAAAGTTCTCAACACTTATAGGTACTTCAACTTCTGATTGACCATATGAATCTTGAATGTTAAATACTACTGTATTTTGACCAGATATAGAGGTAGCCAAGCCAAGAATTAGCATGGCTAGAATCAAGAAGGGTAACTTGTAAGCTGATATCATGGGTCAAAATTTTAATTTTCTATTTGTTCACATTACAAATGTGTAGAAAACAAGCTTGATTTTCAAAGACAAAATACCTAGATTGTAGACTAAAAAACACACAAATTGTGCCTTAATTAGTTGAATAACAATTAAATACGATTTTATTCTGTAGTGTTTAGCGTGTAATTATGAATGATAAACTTCAAAATTCTTTATTGATTACTGCCCTACGAAGCCTAGATAAGGAAGGAATCAAGGATTTTGATCTTTTTGTAAGGTCGCCATATTTTAATAAAAATGCGGATTTGTGTCGGTTTTGGGAAGTGATTAAAGCAAATTTGGATAAGAAGTCCTCAAAGCTTACCAAGATTGATTTGCATCGTCTGCTGTACAAAGATTTAGCTTTTAAAGACAGTAGAATGCGTCTCCTGATGAGTAATCTTTTCTTGCTATTTGAAGAATTTGTCATTAACAATGAACTTAAAAAGAAAAACCTCGAGCATCAAAACATATTAGTTCATTTTTATAGAGAAAATGGTTTAGGCAGTCATTACGCAAAAAAAGTAAAACACATCCGAAAGAATTTTGAAAAAGGAAAGGTAAAAGATTCCTCCTTTTTTGGTTTAAATGCAGCATTGAATTTTGAAGAATACCAATTCCAAATTTCTAAAAAGAGAAGCTCTACCAATGCACTTAAAGATACTTTTCATTTTACTGATCTAGAATACATTTTGTTAAAACTAAGGTATGCCTGTATTTTAAGTTCGAATAAAGCTGCTTTTAAAGCAGAGATAGAAATTGAATTTTTAAAAGAAATTATTGAATTTATAAAAAGGGAAGAACTGTATGATCGGCCTTCCATTGCATTGTACTACAACTGTTATTTGTTATTAGAAAGTGAAGAAGTAAAATATTTTGATCGATATAAGGAATTGTTGATTAAACACATTGAAGTATTAGCACCTATAGAAATTAGAGAGGTTTTTTTAATTGGGGTCAATTACTGTATACGACAAATGAATCTTGGTAATGATGAGATGAGTAATAAATTGTTTGACTTATTTGAACTGGGCTTAAAAGGAAGACACTTATTAGTAGAAGGAAGCTTATCTCGTTTTACTTATAGAAATATTGTGACCATAGGATTGATAAACAAAAAATTTAAATGGGTCGAAAATTTTATTTATGAATACAAACCTAATCTCGATGCAAAATATAGAGAGAGTATGTTTACACTTAATCTCGCCTTACTGAAATATGAACAAAAAGAATACGGTGAAGTGCAAGAGTTGCTATATCAATCGGAACAAAAAGATTTACTCTTAAATTTATTTGCCAAAACAATATTACTAAAGGTTTACTATGAACAAGAATCAATCAAATTACTTGACTCTCATTTAGATGCCATGGAAATTTTCATCCGGAGAAAAAAAGTCATCGGATATCATCGTAAGCATTACATGAACATTATTAAATATACTCGTAAGCTGCTTAAGCTAAACCCTTTCGATCACGATGCCAAGTCAAAACTGTTGGTTGAGGTCCAAAATGCAGATACCATCGCCGAAAAAAAATGGCTGGTAAAACAACTACATTCTTTTTAAGTCAACCTCCAGCAATTACCCTCATAAGTTCCGCACAGAGTATTGCTCCATAAGTCCCCAAAGCATATCCCAATACTGCTAATAATACCCCAACAGGAGCTAAGGAAGGGCTAAAAGCAGATGCTACAACAGGGGCCGAAGCAGCCCCACCTACATTTGCTTGAGAGCCTACAGCTACAAAAAAGAAAGGAGCTTTTATAACCTTTGCAGTAATCAAAAGAATAGTAACATGAACTAACATCCATATAATACCTATAGCGAATAAACCTAAGTTTTTAAATATTTCGCCTATGTTCATTTTCATGCCTATCGTTGCGACAAGAACAAAAATAAAGATGGTTCCCCATTGAGAAGCACCTATGCCTTCAAGTTTTCTAGCTTTTGTAAAAGAAAGAATTAAACCAAAGGTTGTAGCGATTACAATCAGCCAAAAGAAATGAGACATCAAAGAATTGAGCTTTAAAGATTCTAGTGTAGACTTGAATCCTCTCATAAAAGGAGTCAAGAGATCTGCTCCCCAATGTGATAAAGCAACACCACCAAAGGCAATACCCATCAAAACCATTAATAAGGTCGTCGTTGGCATTTTTGCAATACTGGCTCTATAATCAGCAACTGATTTTTTTAAATCTTCAATGGCTGAATTGTCAGCTTTTAACCAATTGTCCACTTTGTCTGACATGTTAGCCCCATACAATAAAAATCCCATCCAAATATTAGCAACTATGACGTCTACCACTATCATGGTGGGGAAAATTGGTTTTTCCGCTACATCATAAATGATGGCCATTGCGTTCTGGTTTGCTCCTCCACCAATCCATGAACCAGCCACTGTTGAAAGTCCTCTCCACAACTGATCTGGATCTGCACTGATGATGTTTGGAAAAAATTTCATCACGCAAAAAACGGCAATTGGTCCACCGATGACTATGCCTATGGTTGCAGCAAAAAACATAATTAAAGCTTTTGAGCCAAGGTTTTTAATGCCTTTTAGATCTATGCTCATGCATAGCAAAATTAAACTGGCAGGGAGTAAATATCTTGATGCTACATAGTATAAATTAGAATGTCCTTCGAATTTTTTAGTGTCAGTGACATTATTTTCTGCAAGCCAAGATTGTATTTCAGAAAAAGACAATCCCGATGGAACTTGTAAGCCAAATTGAGCTACGTGTTCTGCCAGGCCATCCGTGTACCAATGAGCAGCTATTAAACCCAAAGGCCAATGCAAAAGGGCTGGTAAAAAGTAGCATAATAAAACAGAAGGAACAATCCTATAGAATTTTTTCCAAGCCTCATTTTCTAGATGAGAAGTATAAAATACTAAGGCCAATATTGTCATCAAAATCCCTAAGACTACAGCGTCATTTGTAAATATGGGTTCCATAAGTATAGATTGTCTTTCGTTTCAAATAAAATACAAAATAAGGAATAGGATTGAAGAAGGAGCAATAGCCTTAAATTTTATCTTTAATAGACTACTAAACAAAAGTTTAGCCGTGAAGGAAGTATATGAATTTATTAACTTGCAAGTTCAAATTTGATTGAAGAGATGAATAAAAGATTAATAAGATCTATAATACCTATAATTTTAGTCATTGCTGCAGACCAAGCAAGCAAGATCATAGCTAAAAATGAACTAAAAGGTGAAGGGAGTATCTCCCAATTCAATGACATTTGGAGGTGGGTATATGCTGAAAATACAGGCGCATTCCTTAGTTGGGGTTCTGACTTAGATGGTATAGGTCATTTACTTCTAATGAAAGTGATTCCTGTTGTTTTGTTAGTTGGGCTTTTTATATACACCATTTGGTCCGAAGAAGTCATCTTAAAACAAGTGATCCCATTGAGTCTTATCATAGGAGGAGGTATGAGTAATTTATACGATCGCATGATGTACGGTCGAGTCATAGATTTTATGAATATTGGAATTGGGGATCTTCGAACAGGTATTTTTAATATTGCTGATATGGCCATCATGACTGGGATAATTTGGTTGTTAATTAGCAGCTTCTCTGAGAAGAAACAATCGACACAAGAAGACAAAGCCATTAAGGAATCTACTCCATTAGAAGAATAGAATTCTTTCGGTACATTCTTTGGAGCATATAGTTTTCTAGAGTTTGCTTTAATTTTTCTTATACATTCGATTTGCTTTAAAGTATTATTAACTCATTTTATTTAGCTAATACATTAGCAGTTTATCTCATTTGATAATTTTGTTAAGCTTAGACAAATGATGGGCTTATTTTCGACTGTATGACGGAAATGTATTAATTTTATTTTAGTAACGTTACCTTGATAATTCTCCTTGTCAAAAAAACTAATCCCATGAGATTGAATTTTGTCATTAGTCTTTTTCTTTCTGTATTTATTTTTAATCAAACCTTTGCGCAAAGCCTTGACGTTAACATACCCAATGGCTTTCCTACCAACTGGTTGCCTGGTCAACTACAAGGAGATGACGTCCTCATTGTAAGTGCAAATTATTTTGGTGATGATGAATCACTTGGAGTATTCTCGGATGGCTCAGGAATTGGATTGGATGAAGGAGTGATTTTGTCTACAGGAAAAGTGCTCGATGCAAATTTGCCTAATGATGAGTTGTTTCAAATTGGGGGAGACATGGCTGTTAATTATGCTGGTTCTGCCCTAAATGGATTTACTAGTAGAAACATTTATGATGAAAATATTATTCAAATTGGATTCATTCCAACTAAAAATACCATTGAGTTTGAATTTGTCTTCGCTACTGAAGAATGGCCAATAAAAATATGCGCCGAAGATCATGATGTATTTGGAATGCTATTGCAAGGAGAAGGGGTTTTCGGTTTTTATGAAGATAATGCAGAACACTTAGGAAATGTTCCTGGAACAATGATTCCAATCAATATCAAAAACGTCCATGATGAGCATCCTAATGCTGAAACTTGTCCAGCTAGGTATGAAGAATTTTTCGAAATCAATCCAATAGGTGGGAGTTTTCCATACAATGGTTATACTACAGTTTTTACAGCCAAGGCGGAGGTTATTCCTTATACGGTTTATACCTTAAATATTATGCTTGGAGACGTAGGTAATGCAGATTGGGATTCTGCTTTGTTTTTTCCTAAGGGAGGATTAAATTCTTACAGTGCTCAGCCTTTAAGTATTGATATGCCAGACGCTGTGAGCATAGTATCAAGTGATTGTGAGGAAATAGAATTATGCCTTCCCTTTAAAAAAGAAGACGTTGATGTTAATTATCACCTTAGGGTTGATGCCATGCAATACATGGGCGCATTAGAAGATTGTACTTATACAAAATCTGTCTACAGTTTATTCAATCTTGTGATTCAAGGTTTTGCAGGACCATATCAATTAGATTGGATGGTAGATGGTGTTGCTTATAACGGCCAGTTTAATACATTTAATGAATTGAAAAATTTGTTGAATGAGCATGATCCAAAAGGCCACTGGTATTTTGATGGAAGTGCTTTTGGTCCCGCTCTTGCAGGAGGAAGAATAGATGGAAATTATTCAAATTTAACGATTAAGCAGCTAAGCACAAATATTGAATATTCAATTGCTATCAATATTTTTCAAGGTTTAGGGACAAAGATATTTTTAGAAGAAGAAAATACTGTACTTTCAATTACAGACCTTCAAACTACAAGATTGGATGTAACTTACTTGGAGATTGAATGTTCTACTCCCATCAATCATACGACAGAGATTATAAATTATACGATCCCGATTGGAGGTGGACTAGATCTTTATTGTCAAGATTTTAATCTTGGATTTGTTGTCAATGATGCAGAAAACATTTGTCCTGGAGAAGAAACTAATGCGGCATCATTTATTTTATCAGGATCGGAAGAGTATATAACAATATCTACAAATGAACTAGGTAATTCAAAAGCTTGTTTTAGATTTTGTGACCTTGGTGAAATTAATTGCCACACCAAAGAAATTAATATTGAAGTTATTGAAAATGATGAATACATTACTTGGAACTATACACCGGAAGACATAACAGTAGAGTGTGATAATATTCCACCGCCGCCGACAGATGTAGAAGCATCTTCAACTTGTCCAACTGGAATTGAAGTGGAGTTTTATGAAACTACGGCTGGTAGTTGCGATGAGAGTTTTTTAATCTACAGAGAATTTAGAGCTTCACATGATTGTGGTTATGGAGACACCATCTCTTATAGGATAACAGTCTATGATGTTCATGCGCCAGAATTTACTGTACCTTTTAACGATTTGACACTAGATTGCGACGATCCAGATTTTGAACTTAAAGTCAACCAATGGGTAGAAGCTGCGTCTGAAGCAAGTGATAATTGTAACGAAGAAGTAGAGATAACTTATGGTTTCGATTTTGAGAATTTACTATATACCTGTGCTCAGCAAACCTCTTTCGAGATTTTCATGACCGCAAAAGATTTTTGTGATAATAGAACAACTAGAAGTGCAAGATTGTACGTATTGCCCCAACAAGGTTCTACTACATATATGGATACCTTTTATTGTGAAATGATCGTAGGAGATTTTAAGCACATTGACTTTATAGATAGTCTTCCGTTTAATCCGACTAATCTTACGGGGGAATGCCCTGGCTATAAAATGGAAACTACCATTACTGAATCTCCATCAGTTAGCATTGATTTTAGCCCAACTGAAGCTGGAACTGCTTTCACTTGTTTGAATGTTTGTAATGAGGATTTTACTCAATGTGCAGAACTGTTTATTCTAGTTGATGCTTTTGAAAATATAAATGGTATAGCCTTTTCAAATGAACCTCTAGATTTAGATGTCAACTGTGATGATATTCCAGATGCCGAAAGTATAACAGCAATTAGCTCATGTCAGACAGGTCAAGTGACTATTGTTTTTGAAGAGATAATTTCTGATGTTGTCTGTGATGGTAACTATAGAATTAACAGATCATGGACTGCAAGTGATGTCTGTGGAAATGAAAGAACAATCACACAAGTTTTATATGTTTATGATTCTTTTGTTCCATTTTTTACGACCATTCCACCATTGATTGAAATCAATTGTAATCTAGCAGATCTAGATGATCAAATTAATGCTTGGCTTAATGATTATGAAGTTTCTGATGCCTGCTCATCTGTCCTTGTGACCAATGACTTTGAAGGATATAATGGAGATTGTACAGCACCAGCAACCATAGAGGTTACTTTTACAGCAACAGATGATTGTATGAATTTTAGTAAAGCTATTTCTGTATTAAAATTAGTCACAAATGTAGATGACGATTTTGTGTTTACTTATGTTCCTTTAGATGTGACAGTAGAGTGTGATGGATTTGACTCTACACCTAATGAAGAACCAATTGCTAATTCACCAAACTGTCCTGGGACATATGTCTATGACTATTCTGATGCTCTGATTCCTGGCACTTGCGAAAATGAATATGTAATAGAAAGAACATGGTCAGCTGCGGATGATTGTGGTAATGGAATCACAGCAATACAAGAAATTTCTGTAGTAGATAATACAGGACCTTATGTAGTGGTGCCTCCTCAAGATTTAACGCTTAGTTGTGAAGACACAAATGTAGAAGGTGATGCTTCAGATTGGGTGACTTCTTTAGGTTATGGACAGTATGAAGATGCTTGTAGTGGGGAAGAAATTATAAGAGAATACAACTTTTGGCCACTTCCAGATTGCGATAACCTCGATACCGTTTGGACTCAGACTTATGATTTTTATCCTACTGATGCTTGTGGGAATTACAATGTTTTTTATGCCACCTTAACCATCTTACCGGACTTGGATGAAACAGGTATCATGATCACAGCACAACTTTTTGATTTGGTGCTTCAGTGCGATGACGAAGTCCCTCAGCCTCTTAACTTGAGTGCAACAACAGATTGTACTACCAATGATGAAGTGGTGATAAGCTTTACTGAAACTCAATTCGAACTGTGCGGTGAAGCATTTTATTTAATAAGAACTTGGGATTTTTCTGATGATTGCGGGAATACAGAACAAGTGACTAGAAGAATTGATTTTGTAGATAATTTTGGACCAATAATATCATCTTTTCCATTTGATGTTACCGTTAATTTGGAAGCTGGAGAAACTATCCCTGAATTTGAAGAGAGTTCAATTGTATTGGAAGATAATTGTGGGGAAGTCAGCAGCATTGTTGCAGTAGATGAGATAGCTTACACGATTGATAATGGATATGTCATTGATAGAACTATTACAGCTACAGATGAATGTGCAAATGAAACGGTGTTCGTACAGAGGATAACAGTAATTACTGCTGATGTTTGGCCTGGAGATACAGATTCAACCAAACTCGTTGATCAATTTGATCTCTTCAACATTGGTTTTGGTTTTGGCCAAACTGGACCTGCTAGAATGAATCCTACGATAGATTGGGTAGGTCAATATGCTGGCTACTGGGATCAACTTGCTCCAGACGGTACTAATTATAGACATGCAGATACTGATGGTAATGGAGTGATCAATGATGAAGACACATTGGCGGTAAGCCTCAACTGGGGATTAGAACATGAATTTAAAGCCGAGGATGATGATAGACTTGTATCTCCATTAGATTTAGAATTAATTAACGTCAACGAAAATGGTTGGATTCGTTTAGCCATAATGTTAGGCAGCAGCAATGAACCGATGACGGATTTTTATGGATTGGGATATGCGATAAATTATGATCGTTTAAAAATAGATCCAAGCTCAGTTCAGATTGAATACAATACTTCTTGGGTAGGCTCAAAATCGACAGATTATTTGACTTTAGTGAAAAACCTTAGCGGTGATGGAGAATTGCATTCTGCGATAGTGAAGAAAAATCAATTAGGATCTTCAGGTTATGGAAAAATTGGAGAACTTCAATGTAAAGTAAAGGATGAATTTCTTAATGAGTTCACTAGCCTTGATTTTACCATTGATTTAGCAAGAGGAGTATTTGCTGATGGATTGGAGTTTGCAACAAGTGGCGGTGAAGAAACCGTTGAAGTCGAGCCTGTGGGTACAAATGATCTATTAGATTCTGCCATCAGTATTTATCCGAACCCAACACGTGAAAATCTATTTTATACCTTGTCAAACGAAATGGAATTAGAGCATGTTGTTTTAATTAATAATGCAGGTCTTGTTAAAGAATTAAAAATAAATGACCAAAAGCACTTGAGCTTGAAAGGTATTCCTAAAGGCATTTATTTTTTAAAGTTTTATACCAAAGAAGGCGTCCTTGTTAAAAAAGTTTTAGTACAATAAGGATTTTAGTGAGACATAAACAAAGAGGCCTACTTGTAAGCAGGCCTCTTTGTTTATACCAATTCGAAATCAATCTGCCTCTTGTCTAAATTTGCACCAATGATCTTTACTCTGATTTTATCACCCATTTTAATGACTTGATTTGTCTTAGATCCTCTGGCTTTTAAACGGCCGGCTTCTAGGTTATAGTTTTCACCAAGAGAAGTGTATCGAATCATCCCTTCTGCTTTGCTTTCAGAAGTTTCAACGAAAAATCCTCTATCGCTAAAACCTGTTACAAAAGCATCAAACTCATTTCCAACTTGATCTTGGTGATATTCTACTTGTTTGTACTTAATGCTTTCTCTTTCAGCAGTCATGGCTTTTCTTTCCATCTTAGAAATGTGGCCACACTTCATTTCTAACTTTTCCTTGTTGGTTCTAAAATCGCCTTTAAGATTTTCAAATAAAAGTCTGTGTGCTAGAACATCCGAATACCTTCGGATTGGAGAAGTAAAATGTGCATAGTGATCAAATGCTAAACCATAGTGACCAACATTGTCTGTACTATATACAGCTTTTGCCATTGTTCGAATCGCCATAGATTCTAGAACTTTTAAAGCTGGATCTTTATCTGCCAGCTTCATCATTTTATTGAAAGACTTAGCTATTTGTTTTGGTGTTTTTGCGTCAATGTGTACACCGAGTTCTTTTGCAAATAAAGCGAAGTCATTTACTTTGTCAGGATCTGGAAGATCATGTATTCTATAAACGTAAGGAATCTCTTTTCCCTTTGCTTTTTTGTCTATGAATTTAGCTACTCGCTTATTGGCTAAAAGCATAAATTCTTCAACCAATTTATGAGCATCTTTTCTTTCTTTTAGGTAGACGCCCAAGGGTTTTCCTTTTTCATCTAATCTAAATTTAACCTCATCCGTTTCAAAATTGATGGAACCGTTTTTATACCTAGCCTTTTTAAGCGCTTTGGCCGTTTTGTTTAAATTTAGTAACTCATCATAAAACTCACCTTCTCCCTTCTCAATTATTTCTTGAGCTTCTTCATAAGTAAATCTTCGGTCTGAATGAATGATTGTTTTTCCAAACCATTCTTTAATCACCTTGTTCTTTTCGTTTAAATAAAACATTGCTGAAAAGGTATACTTGTCTTCGTTTGGTCTTAAAGAACAAAGAACATTTGAAATCTTTTCTGGAAGCATAGGTAGCACACGATCTACTAAATAAACGGATGTTGCTCTTTTATAAGCTTCTTTGTCTAAAGCTGTTTTAGGTTTTACGAAATGAGTAACATCAGCAATGTGCACACCTATTTCTAGGATGCCATCTTCTAAGAGTCTGATGGATAAGGCATCGTCAAAATCTTTTGCATCTAACGGGTCAATAGTAAAAGTGGTCACCTCTCTTAGGTCTTTTCTATTTTCCAGTTCTTGTTTTGTGATTTTTGGTTTAAGTTTTTTAGCTTCAGCCATTACTTCATCTGGAAAATCTAAAGGAAATCCGTTACCCACTAAAATGGATTTCATTTCAATGTCACTAGAACCTTCTTTACCAAGGACAGTAGTTACTCTTCCTAGAGGAGTTGGTTTTTTCTTACTTGGCCATTCTGTGATTTGAACGACTACTTTTTCACCATCTAATGCGCCTCTGGTATCTTCGTCTCCAATGAAAATATCAAAAGCTAAATTTGTTTTATCAGGAACAACAAGATTGTAATTCTTTGTGATGTTAATGGTGCCCACAAAAGTATCAGTAGCTCTTTCGAGTACTTCCAAGATTTCGCCTTCAGGTTTATTTCTCCCTTTTGGGTAAAAGGCACGCGTTTTTACTTTGTCCCCGTGCATAGCCCCATTCAACCTTTTAGGTGGAATGTAAACGTCATCATCCGAATCATCTGTTACAATGTAAGCAGAACCGGTTCTGGTCATGTCTACTGTTCCAATTACGGTATCATTGTAATCTCTATAAAATGATTTTGGTTTTACTTTAAATTTGGGCCTTTGCTTTTGCTTCAGCATACCTGATTGTTCCAGCTTCTCTAAAGCATATTTTACGGAATCTTTATTGTTAATAATGTTTAACCTATTTATGATTTGTTTTGGGCTAAACTTCCCATTTGGATTATTTTTAAAAAGGATAAGTATCCTTTTCTGCAATTCTGCACTAGTCAATTTTTTACCTTTAAAAGGTTTGTTCTTTCTAGCCATTTAAAATAAAAGTCTTTAGGTCATAAGTCTATAGTCTTTCGACAAATTTGAAAGGATGCTAAACTTTGACTTAATTAAAAAATAGATCTATTCGGAAGAGACAATATAGCCTCCTTCCATGATCTCTAAACTAAAAGCCTTACTTGATTTTGGGTTGTAATCAGCTTGTTGGGTGGGAGTTTTTCCAGAAACTATGGTAATTATCCAATCTTCATCAATACTCGCTACTGAATTTATCAGTTCCCCCTCTTTATTGGTTGTCCCGGCTACGATGGCCTTATCTATAAGAACCCCTGTATTTGTGTAAGTTACAAGAATAAATTGATAATTCATCAAGCTGGCTTTCCAGTATATAACGGCGTGAAAGCCTATTGTGTTCGGTATTTTAACACAAGGAACGAATTCAGTGAATTCATCTGGTTCAGATTCTTCGCTTTGCACTATAAATTCACTTATCATAAGGGGATGAAAAGTTTCATTATAACTGCTAAAAGTCCTTGGGCTTTCTTGAGTAAGTGTAAAAGGCGGATCTACTTCCGGAAATTTTGACAAGTATTGTTTGAAGGTCTGTTTGTTGATTGTAGACAAGGCTGTTTTTTATACAAAGATAAATAAAGAGTACTTATTTAAGCCTTGGATTTTTCCAAATTTATGTCACGGTTTATGTTTTCAAGGCTTATATTGCTAGTAAACAAAGAAACTTTAAAAAACATTCCAATGAAGAAGATAAATTAATTATCGCAGCTATTATTCTTGTAAGTTCCCATGTTTTAGCGGTAAACAGTTTAAATAAAACTCCTGAAGAAATTCAAAGAGATCAGCTTTTAGAGGAAGACCAAGCATATGATGCTGAAAATGTGGAAGCTTTTTAGCTTTAACACCAAAAGAAATAGAAAAAACTAAAGGGCAGAAGTTGTCTTTTAAAGAGAAAATTACTTTAAAATTAGCTCAAAAGAATTTTAAAAAAGCCAATTTAACGAGTGCTGCGGGTAAAAGGAAAAATCAGTTAACAGCTTTACTATTAGTGATTTTTGTTGGTATTATTGGTGTTCATAGATTTTATCTAGGTTATCCATTGATTGGAATTTTACAAATATTAACCTTAGGTGGTTTAGGTATTTGGGTTTTGATCGACTTAATCATGATAGCAACTGGCTCGTTGAAACCAAAGAATGGGAGTGACTATGACCCAACTTTATAATAAGGGATAAAAAAGAGGGATGCTGTCTTTTTGTTTTTTTGTATATTTAAAGACCTTGGCTAACTAATTCCTTAGAATCATACAGTCAAGTTGTCAAAACGAATAATATAAAAAATGAAAGTATTCATTACACTTTTGATTTCGATGTCCATTTCTCTTTCGCTATTGAGCCAGAAGAACTTACTAAGATTTGAAGGAAAAGTTTTGTACGCTAGAGACCTTAGTGCGGAAACAATAAATGATAATCCCATAGAGTCTGGTCAAGTGTTTTTGCCGAGTACAGGAATTCCTCTTATTGAAGTACAAGGACAAAATAGCTTACTTGTATCCAACTATTCGCCCAAAATAAGCTTTGAAGCGAGTGCCCTGTTAAAAAGACAATTGGTTCAAAAGTTTAGTTTTAAAATTGGACTTGGCTTAAATTATTTTGGTTTTACAAAACAATCTCTATTGAATGGTATAAGTGGCCAAATTGTAAATGGAGGTATTATTCCTCTTAATAATGATTTACAAGAAGATTGTGATGTCATAAATACACCAAGCTTCTTTTTAATTAACAATATTGACGATGCTAATTATGACATATTAAGCCTTCGAGTTCCTTTGATGATTTCATATGAACTTATAGAAGACGATTTTTTCATAGATGCTGGGTTTTATCTTCAAGCACCAATCTTTTCTAGGTTTGAAAATAATGAGAATGTTTTTCATCAAACTTTTGTACAAGACGCAACAATTTGCGATTTGGAAAGAGTAAATTCTATCGATAAGAGTGGAGATGTTTTAAGAAACATCACAACTGGGCTAACAGCTTCTATCAACTACCAAATGAATGAAAATTTATTATTCAAGCTAGGTGCTCAACAAGACTTAGATAATATTTTCAAACTTGATCTTCAAGAAACAAGAACTGATCCTGGACCAAGTCATGTTGGTCTGGATGTTTCTGGGTTTAGTGAAGTTTATAAACCTTTAAAGTTTTTTATCGGTGCGGAATTTCTATTAGGAGATCAATAGACATTAGGGATACTTAGGCATTTTTTTGATAATTTGTGATCTGTATTCTAATCAAATCAATTTTCTTTTTCTTACCAGGCAACCAATTTGCCTTTCAATGCATATTACCACCGAATGCCCTAATAAGCAGTCGGAATTATGCTGAACAAAGACTCAAAACAGAAGTAGGCATTACTTAAAGAACTTAATATGTTTGGTTTGGGAAGAAATAACCTCTTTTTAATTTTAGTATTATTTGTTGGTTCAATGAATTTTATGTCATGTAATAGTGATGATGACACAGATCCGGTTGATCCTCAAACAATTGTAGATATTGCCTCTGGTGATGCGGATTTAAGCATTTTAGTAGATGCTCTAAGTTCTGCTAATTTAGTGAGTACCTTAGAAGGGAATGGTCCTTTTACAGTTTTTGCACCATCTAATGCAGCTTTCCAAGCTTTATTGGATTCAAATGCTGATTGGAATGGTTTAGATGACATTCCTGCTACTCTTTTAAACGATGTTTTATTGTTCCATGTATTAGGAGCAGAAGTAAAAGCTGGAGATTTAACAGATTCATACGTAACAACAGCTAGTACTGGCCCTAATGATGAGCAAATTACCTTGCAAGTTGATGTAACAGGTGGTGTTAAATTTAATGGAGATGCAAATCCTACGACTACTGACATCGATGCAAGCAATGGAGTTATTCATAAAATAGATAAAGTAATGCTTCCTCCAAATGTGGTAAGCTTAGCTTTAAATAATCCTAATTTTTCAACTTTAGTTGCTGCTTTAACAGATAGTAGACATAGTACAGATTTTGTAGCTGTATTATCTGGCGCAGGACCTTTTACTGTTTTTGCACCCACTAATGCTGCATTTCAAGCCTTGTTGGATTCAAGCGCTGATTGGAATGGCTTAGGCGATATTCCAATTGAAACATTAGATGCGGTTTTGAAATATCATGTTGTCAATGCTGCCAATGTTCAATCTGATGAGTTAAGCGATGATCAAAGCATAGATATGTTCAATGGAGGAACAGCTACTATTGACTTAAGCGATGGAGCTAAAGTAGAAACCTCAAGCAATCAATCTATAAACATTATAATTACTGATGTACAAGGAACAAATGGTGTCATTCATGCAATTGATGCTGTAATGTTACCTTAATTCCAAAAAGCCAGTTTCAATAGGCCCAGATCCATTATTGGATCTGGGCTTTTTTTGTGTTGAATACCTTTTCTCCTCAATAAATGCAGCGCTTTGATGCTTGCCAAAGATAAATGCGCCTGTTTAGAACAATTCTAAATAAAATTTTGTATTCTTATCCTTTGCCGCAAAATTCTATAATGTATATTTTGTGTATCAAACAATTCAGGAACCTACAAAGCAAAATTTAGATAAATGAAGTGGATAATTAATTTTCTGACTTCTTCCATAGGTCGTAAATTAGTGATGAGTCTTACAGGCTTATTTCTAATCACCTTTTTACCAGTCCATTTACTTGGCAATATTCAGCTGTGTTGGAGTGATGAAGGCGTAGCTTTCAATACTTATGCAAAGTTCATGACTGGGAACCCTTTGATAAAGTTCGTTTCATATGGGCTGTACTTTTTCATTTTATTACATACAGTGCAAGGAATTCTGATTTGGCTTAGCAATAAATCAGCTAAAGGATCTAAATATGCTGTACAAGGTAAGAACGCATCTTTTGCTTCAAGAAATATGGGACCACTTGGTACCATTATTTTAATTTTCATTCTGATACACATGTATCAATTTTGGTTAAAGATGAAAATGCCTGGAGGATTAGAAATGACTACTATAGATGGGGTCGAAATGAAAAATTTATTTGTTCAAGTTGTTTATACATTTACGAATCCATTGTTTGTAATATTTTATGTTTTAAGCATGATTGCCATTGGTTTTCATTTATCGCATGGCTTTCAATCTGCCTTTCAAACCTTGGGTTTAAATCATAAAAAATATACTCCTTTAATTAACGGAATTGGTATAGCGTATTCGGTTTTGATACCATTGGGTTTTGCTGCAATTCCAATCTGGATGTACATGAAATATGCCTTATAATTAAAAAACGAGACCAAAAAGAATATAAATGAATCTTGATCCAAAAATACCTGAAGGAGCATTAGCAGAAAAATGGACTCAATACAGAGGCACTATGAATCTGGTCGCTCCAAATAATAAAAGGAGGCTTGAAGTAATTGTCGTAGGAACTGGTCTTGCAGGAGCTGCAGCTGCAGCTACACTAGGTGAGCTAGGTTATAATGTAAAAGCCTTTACTTTTCATGACAGCCCTAGGAGAGCACATAGTATTGCCGCGCAAGGTGGGATTAATGCCGCAAAGAATTATCAAAACGATGGCGATAGTGTATACAGACTTTTTTATGATACCATCAAAGGTGGTGATTATAGATCTCGTGAAGCAAATGTACACAGGCTTGCAGAAGTAAGTAGAAATATAATTGATCAAGCAGTTGCACAAGGCGTGCCTTTTGCAAGAGAATATGGAGGACTTCTAGCTAATAGATCTTTTGGAGGGGTACAAGTTTCCAGAACATTTTATGCAAGAGGTCAAACAGGACAACAATTATTGTTAGGTGCTTATCAATCTTTGTCTAGACAAATTTCTACAGGTTCTGTAACCATGTATAATAGACATGAGATGTTAGACCTGGTAGTGTCAGAAGGAAAAGCAAGAGGCATCATTACTAGAAATTTGTTGACAGGAAAATTAGAAAAACACGCTGCACATTGTGTCGTATTAGCAACTGGAGGATATGGTAATGTATTTTACCTTTCTACTAATGCTATGAATTCTAATGTTACTGCTGCTTGGAGAGCTGTGCACAGAGGAGCTCTAATGGCTAATCCTTGTTATACACAAATTCATCCTACTTGTATTCCTCAATCAGGAGAGTATCAATCTAAGTTAACCTTGATGTCTGAGAGTTTGAGAAATGACGGTAGAGTTTGGGTGCCAAACAATGTCGAAGATGCCAAAGCAATTAGAGAAGGTAGAAAAACGGCAAAAGACATAGCAGAAAAAGATAGAGATTATTATTTGGAGAGAAGGTATCCAGCATTTGGAAACTTAGTTCCTAGAGATGTTGCCTCCCGTGCGGCAAGAATTGCTTGTGGTGAAGGTAAAGGAATAGTACCAACGGGCTTAGGCGTGTTTTTAGATTTTGCTTCAGCTTTTGAAAGGTATGGAAAGTCAGAAGCACATACTAAAGGAATTCATAATCCAAGCGATGCCCAGATCCAAGAATTTGGTAAAGCGGTTGTTGCAGCGAAATATGGTAACCTATTCGACATGTATGAAAACATCATGGGTGAGAATCCTTATGAAACTCCAATGAGAATTTTTCCTGCGGTTCATTATACAATGGGTGGACTTTGGGTAGATTATAATTTAGAAACAAATGTTCCAGGATTATTTGCTTTAGGAGAAGCTAATTTCTCTGACCATGGAGCAAATAGATTGGGTGCTTCAGCTTTGATGCAAGGTTTAGCAGATGGCTATTTTGTAATACCTTATACTATCGGACAATTTTTATCTGGAGAAATAAGAACAGAAAAAATATCTACTGATCTTCCAGCCTTTGATGCAGCCTTGAATGACACAAGAAATAGAATACAAAAATTGATGAATATCCAAGGAAATACATCAACAGAAAACTTCCATAGAAGACTAGGTAAGATTATGTGGGAATATTGTGGCATGTCTAGAAATGCAGAAGGTCTTAAAAAAGGTAGACAAATGATCCGTGATTTGCGTAAAGAATTTTATTCTGATCTATTCATTCCAGGATCAATGGATGAGTTTAATCCAGAATTGGAAAAAGCTTGCAAAGTTGCTGACTTTCTAGAATTAGGTGAAACCATGATGGTAGATGCCTTAGATAGAAATGAATCTTGCGGTGGACACTTTAGAGAAGAATACCAAACGGAAGAAGGAGAAGCAGATAGAAATGATGATGACTATACTTACGTTTCTGCATGGGAATGGAATGATCAAGATCCTGTGCTTCATAAGGAGGATTTGAAGTTTGAAAATGTGAAGTTGAAGAAACGTTCATATAAATAATGGTCAACCGTCGATCGTACATAGTCGATGGGTATTTTATAAAAAAAATATAAGCTAAAACTAAAACTATTCAAAATGGATTACAAAGAAATGGATGTCTGAAAACATTCACGGAAGTTATGTAGAGATGTTTACTTAACAACAAAGAATATTAATGGCGAAATTTGCAGAGATCTAATTAGACATTCTATGAAATCTGCAGTTTCTATATTTTCAAATATTGCGGAAGGCTTAGGGCGACAATCTCCTAAAGAGTAAATTAGGTTTTTGGTAATTGCAAGAGGTTCTTTGTTTGAACTTGAATCACAATTGATTGTACTTATTGATATTTCGAATAGATTTAAGTCCGAAAGCAATGAGTTGTTTACAGATGTTGATAGAAGTAAAAAGTTAGTAAACGGAACCATTAGATTTTTAAAAAGTAATAATTAAACGATGGACGAAAGACTATAAACCATGAACGCATTAAAATGAAAGATAGTCTAGTCACTAAATTAAAATAATTATGTCTGCTAATAATATGAGACTTACTCTAAGAATCTGGCGCCAAAAATCAAACGGACATGCTGGGAAGTTTGAAGTTTATAATGACGTAGAAGCAAATGAACACATGTCGTTTTTAGAAATGATGGATGTGCTAAATGAAAAGTTAGTTTCTCAAAAAAAGGAACCTGTTGCTTTTGCACATGACTGTAGAGAGGGAATTTGTGGAACTTGTAACATGGTGATCAATGGAAAACCGCATGGCCCTAAAGGTGGCACTACCACTTGTCAATTGCATATGCGTACATTTAATGATGGAGATGTCATCACTGTTGAACCATGGAGAGCTACTGCTTTTCCTGTAATAAAAGACTTAGTTGTGGATAGATCTTCTTTTGATAAGATTATCCAAGCAGGTGGATATATTTCAGTTAATACTGGTCAAGCACAGGATGCTAATGCTATACCCATTGAAAAAGATACTTCTTCGGAAGCATTCGATTCTGCTACTTGCATAGGTTGTGGTGCTTGTGTTGCCGCTTGTCCAAATGGTTCTGCCATGTTGTTTACAGCCGCAAAAGTTAATCATTTAGCGATGTTGCCACAAGGTAAGGTGGAGAATTCTAGAAGAGTTAGAGCGATGGTAAATCAAATGGATGAAGAAGGTTTTGGGATGTGTTCAAATACTGGAGCATGTGAAGTTGAATGTCCTAAAGAAATATCTATTACCAACATAGCGAAGTTGAATAGAATGTATATGGGTGCCGTGCTAGGAAAGCAGGATACAGTGGCTTAGTGCAATTTCTGTTTTGCCAATGCTTTCCACTTTTCAAGAAAATGAAAAAATCAACCTCCGGACAAAGCTTGGAAAATATAGATCTCATCTTGCTCATCAAACTGATCAGTTAAGGTATTCCTATCAGTGATCAGTTCTCCTGCTATAAAGATATTTACGTGTTTGCGTAGGCTGCCATCTTGCTCAAGAATATAGTCTTGAATTCCTGGAAATTTAATATTGATGTTGTGAATAATTTGAGGTAGGTTTTCGCCATTAACTTCAATGCTTTGAAGTGTTGGAAAAAATCTTTTTAAAGCGCTTGTAAAACTTACTTTAGGCATGAACATAAATACACTAACAATGTAGACTTAAGCCGACATTGCTAGTGGTTTTTTTATTTAATAATAATCTTTCATTTTGATCAAGGTAAAAATGAAACCAGGTAACCATAACAGGAGGTAAAGTAATAATCCAATCCACCAGTTATCACCTTGAAAATCATCATTTAATCCCATAGCTAACCAACCTAAACTAAAAATAGCTAAAAGGATATAAACACCTTTAGGAAGAACTGCTCCTGAAGAAACTGCTTTAGCGCTGGTTTGGGCCATCTTAAGTTTTACAGCATTTTTAAACCCCATTTTCTTCCCTGTCAACTTTTTGTACTTTTTTGGAGTGAGGTTTAGAAATTGTTCGTAATCCATACCTTCTACCACCTCTGATAAATTTTGCTTTTTTATCTTGTTCTTAGCAGAATTTACAGCAGAGGCATTGGTAACAAAAAGCCCTAGTGATAGAAATAAAAATGTAAATTTTAATACTTTCATATGTAATGTATTTAGTTTGAAATTATTTTAAACCGACTTTCTTATAGAAAGCCATGAGCCTATCTCTTTGGTCATCTATTTCACAATGTAAAATATTTATTACTTTTTTTTCATTATTTAAAGTCAAAATTTGTTTGCACTTGTAGTTGTGACTAATCCCTTTATGCTTTAAGAAATCAGAAAAATAAACTTCAAATTTATTTTCAGAAATCTTTTTTACTTCACTCTTTCCCCATTCTAAAAAATCAAATTTTTGCTGGCCTTCTTTCATGTTTGATTCATAGAGGCCTGCGATTTCGTCGGGACCTTTTAAGAGGCGGTCTCCGATCTTATAGGTACAAGATGTGGCAATCAATTTCTTAAAAGCCTCGAAATCATCTTGATCCAATGTGTTGCCAAAGGCTTGAGCGCAGGCTAATTTTGAACTGGACATTTTATTGTTTTCAATGAAAGTACAAAATTTTAGAAAGAAGATACTTAGAGATTGTCTTGTTTAACTTACTCTTTTGCCTTTTTAGGAATGTTGTAAGTGAGTACTGTGAAAATGATGTGATTCGTTGGAACTGGGTCTAAAGCGATGATGTCTTCTTTTGAATATTTCATCATTAGATTAAAGTTTTCAAGTATTTTATAATTGAACCCAAACTCATACCTAAGCCTATTGATTTCATTTCTATCGTTTAACTGAAACCATGGTTCTATGCCTACAAAAGGTTTGATTTTAAATTTGGTTTTAGGAACGAGAAATAAAATGTTTCTAAGGAAATCAGCGGCTTCTATGTCCTTCGCGTCTAGGGCAAGTTGGTACCTAAATCTGTTTTTCAAAACTAAGGCATCACTCACAGGAGCATTAATTTTATAATCCAACATGATCCAATGTGCATCTGGTAAGGGCTCGTCTAGTTCTAAAAAGGTTAATCGATAGCCAAGACCAAAGGCATGAATGTCATTCAATTTATAATTAAGAAACAATTCAGAAAAATTGTTTTGATAGGTAGAAACGTCTTGATTAAAACGAACAACTCCCCAATATTTTGCTGAAAAATTATCGTCAATTTTTTTAGTGATGGCTGGACCAATCCACAGTATTACATCTGTGTTATCCTGAGCATTTGCAGAAGCAAAAGAAAAAATAACAATTAGGCTAAATAATATCTTCTTCATTTAACTATTATACATTTATTTAAAACTACATCCATTAACATACCGGTACATTGACCTTTTATCTTTACGAGATCATTATTTTTTAATGAATCGATTGACTGGCCTTTTTCTAAAGTGCATAGAATGCCTCCTGGTGCATTACCGGCAGCGAGAAGGATTACATCAGCCCCCATTTCATCTTTACTTAATTCTAAAATGTTACCACTTGTTTCTACAACTTTGCCGATATATTTTTGATTACTAGCTTTTTCATCACCTGAATATTCATTGTACAAAGCTGCCGCATGAATAGAAACATCAACTGTTTTATTTTCAATACTTGCTTTAGGCATGTTTAGTAAGTAAAGGCCAGTACCTGCAATTAATAATAGGAATAGTCCAACTATCCAAAGAATTTTTTTCATGATTTGTTTATTATTTTCATGTTCATGTTCGACTCAATGTAAATGTCTCTAGAAATCCCTAGTTTATTTGCATCAACTGAAAGGGCAGAAGGTAAATGTTCTTTCATAAGGTCATTTACTTTATTCATGCTTTCTTCTTCAATAGTCATTTTAAATTTTGAATTACTTCGAATACTCCCATCTTTATTTACAGTCAAAGTTCCTCTTGCTCCAGTTATTCTTTCCATGTCCCAAATGTAAAGTATACCGCTTACATAAATGGTGTAATCGCCAGGTGTACTAAAATCAATGTCACCAAGATTGGTCACTTTACCTTTGTAAAAAACTTTAGGTTTTTCTACGACATTAACTCTTTCATCATTTATTACTCGATCGGCAAGCCCAAGATCGAAGATAAAAGATTTAATGAGGCAGGTGAATTCTATAGAGCCATCAACTTTGTTAAAACTGCCTGCTACTTGGTAATTATCAGCGCTCACATCCATGATATTACTGTATGCCTCAATGTGCACATGACCAGTTCTAGTGAAATAATTGTCTTGTGCTTTTATGCCTTGAAAGGCAACTGATCCAAGAAAAAAAATGAATAAAAATGCGAATCTGATCATGTCGTGCAATTGTATTAAAAAGCAAAGTAATGTGTTTTTGGAAGCTTTTCATAATTAGATCAATTCTTATTTAAATATAATTTAAAATTAAGCCAACAAGAGCCTAAAATTTATTAGTTTAATAGAGTAAATTAGGCCCCGAGGGATGAAAGAAATAAGAAAAATAATTGATTTTTACGATTCAATTGACCAAAGCAAAGATAAAATTGCTTTAGCCTCTGTTGTCAATGTTGAAGAATCTTCTTATCGCAGAATTGGAGCAAGGATGCTTGTAACTGAAAATGGTACTTGGATAGGAGGAATTAGTGGTGGTTGCTTAGAAGGTGATGCCCTAAAACGTTCTCAAATGGCAATCTTTAATAATAAACCTTCAAGGGTTGTTTATGACACCATGGATGATGACAAAAATCAAATTGGTGTCGGTCTAGGATGTAATGGAAAAATAGAAGTTCTTTTTAATCCAATCCAAAAAGAAAATCATCAAAACGAAATTGAACTATTAAAAAATATTCAATGCAAACGCGAACCTGCCTTATTGATTAAAGTCATAGCTTCCGAACTAGATACTTATTTAGGTAACGTTGTTTTAGTCAATGAAAAATTCTGGACGGCGGATTTTTGCCAAATAGAGAAAGAAACCTTAGTGGAATTAGTTCGCGAAGTTTTTGAAAGGAAAAGAAATAAAGTGCTTAATCTCAGAAACCTTGATGGGCATGAAATGAAGTTGCTCTTTGAGTTTATAAAACCTGAAATTCATTTGATCATTATTGGGGACAACTATGATGTGCATGCTTTGGTATGTTTGTGTAATGAATTAGGTTGGGCTGTAAGTATAGTTGGAAGAAGTAAAAAGATTCCAAAAGAGGTATTTAAACTTGTAGATAGAGTTTATGAATATGAACAAGTAAGCCGAGTTGTAATTGATGAATATTGTGCTGTAATTTTAATGTCACATGATTATGAATGGGATAAAAAAATGTTACCTATTTTTATAAACCATACTCCTACTTATCTTGGAATGCTTGGACCAAGAAAGAGAATGGATAAGATGAAGAATGAACTTGGCATGTTTGAACTTGATGAACTGCCTTTTTTTTATTCCCCGGTTGGCTTGGATATTGGAGCAGAATCGCCTGAAGAGATTTCGTTGGCCATAGCATCAGAAATTCTAAGCGTGTTTAGAGTAAAAGAAGGTAGATCTTTGAAGTATAAAAAAGGAGCAATCCACGAAAGAATAGGGTAATATGTTGATAGATAATCATGGAAGAACTGTAGACTATTTGCGATTAGCTGTTACTGATAAATGTAACCTAAGGTGCTTCTATTGTATGCCTGAAGAAGGGATTGATTTTGTGAAAAGAAAAGAGTTGTTGTCATTCGAAGAAAATCTCCGCATTATAACTTTATTAGCAAAAGAAGGCTTACGAAAAGTGAGGATTACAGGTGGAGAGCCTTTCCTCCGAAAAGACATTATGGCTTTTATAAAAAACCTAAGCAATGTTGAAGGCATTGAAGAAATAGCGATAACTTCTAATGGCACCATTACCGCTAAATACCTTGATGAACTTCAAATACTTGGCATTAACAAAATTAACCTTAGCATCGATGCTTTAGATAAGCAAAGGTTTTTTGAAATTACTAAAAGAGACCTTTTTGATACAGTTTGGAATTGCTACAAAGAGATGATTGCACGTAATTTTGAGGTGAAGTTGAATTGCGTTGTGATGCCTGAAAAAAACATTGAAGACATTATTCCTTTGGTAAAACTTGCAAGTAAAGATCCGGTTAATATCCGATTTATTGAAGAAATGCCTTTTAATGGAGAGGGGAGAACACATGATCATTTAGAATGGAACTATGTTAAAATTTTGCAGCATATAGAAAATCATTTTGGAAAAGTTATAAAATTAAAAGACCCTAAAAATTCTACAGCACTCAATTATAAAATTGAAAGCTATAAAGGCAGCTTTGGAATCATCCCAGCTTACAGCAGATCTTTTTGTGGAACCTGTAATCGATTGAGGTTAACACCGACAGGTTTGATCAAAACTTGTTTGTACGATAATGGGATTTTTAATTTACGAAATTTGATTAGGGCAGGAGCTAATGATCAACAAATCGTCCAAGCAATAAAAGAAGCCATTAGCCATAGATACAAAGATGGCTTTGAAGCAGAAAATAACAGAAAAGGAAATGCATCTATTTCTGAATCAATGGCAACAATCGGAGGTTAATGATAAGCGTAGAAGAAGCATATAAAATAATTCTAGCTCAAGCCATTAAGTTGGATACAATTAATAGCCCTTTTGTGGAATCCTATGGTAAAATACTTGATGAAGATCTTTTTGCAGACAGAGATTTTCCTCCTTTTGATCGCGTCATGATGGATGGTATCGCATTTGATTATTTGACTTTTCAATCAGGTCAGCGAAGGTTTAAAATTGAAGGCATTGTAGCTGCTGGAGCAGAAACCCAATCTTTAAAAGAAAGACAAAATTGTCTTGAAGTGATGACTGGTGCCGTCTTGCCTGGCAATACAGATGCAGTCGTCAGGTATGAAGATTTAGAGATTGAAAATGGAGTAGCTACAATAAAATTAGACAACATAAATCAGCGACAAAACATCCATGCCAAAGGTTCTGATCGAAAGGAGAAGGATCTTTTGGTAGCAAAAGGAAAAAAAATAAGCAGTGCTGAAATTGCCATCGCTGCGACAGTCGGCATATCAAATTTAAAAGTAAAAAGAAACTTAAAAGTTGCAGTCATAGCAACCGGAGATGAGTTAGTTGAAGTAGATGTCAAACCAAAGGCTTACCAAATTCGAAAATCTAATGTTTTTTGTATAGAAAGTTATCTGCAAAATCTAGGTGTTGAAACACAGTCTTTTCATTTGTTGGATGATAAAAAATCAATGCAAGAAAAGCTTCGAAAATTAAAAAATGAATTTGATGCTTTGATCTTAAGTGGGGGAGTGTCTATGGGAAAGTTTGATTATGTCCCACAAGTTTTAGAAGAGCTAGGATTTGAAAAGTTGTTTCATAAAGTAAAGCAAAGACCAGGTAAACCATTTTGGTTTGGAAAATCTTTAGAAGGAACTTGCGTGTTTGGCCTACCTGGTAATCCAGTTTCAAGTTTTGCCTGTACAGTTCGATACATAAACCCATGGCTTACAAAAGTACAAGGTCTTCCCATTAAGCCAAGTTATGCCATTTTAAATGAAGACTTTAAATTTAAACCCGATCTCAGTTATTTTATCCAAGTGAAGGTAGAATGTACTCCTGGCGGATTTATATTGGCAAGTCCGTATAATGGAAATGGATCTGGAGACTTTGCTAACCTGAGCGAAGTAGATGGGTTTTTGGAATTAGAAAGAGGAAAAAATCTTTATGTTAAAGGTGAGGTGTTTAGGTATTGGGGCTTTAGATAAAAGCTTACTAAACCTATAAGGTTTAGTAAGCTTAATTTAGTATCTATCTAAGACCTCAAAAATTCCATGACCTGCTCAAATACATTTTCTGGAGTAAAGCCAAATTTCTCATCTAATACCTTATAAGGAGCAGAATAACCAAAATGATCTAAGCCATGTACTTTTCCATTATTACCAACTAGACCTTCTAAGTTAACTGGCAGTCCTGCAGTCAAACCAAAAACAGGAATGCCTACTGGAAAAATTTCGGATTGGTAATTTTTATCTTGACTTCTAAACCTACCTTCAGAAGGAACTGAAACAATTCTAAGTTTCAATCCTTTTTCTCGGAGCAATTTAGCTCCTTCAAAAATGGTTGAAACTTCAGAGCCATTTGCAACTAAAATAATATCTAAATCACCATTGTCTTCCTCTACTATGTAAGCGCCTTTTACAGATTGAAGTGCATTTTCATATCGATTAGGAACAGCAATGTCTTGAACGGCTTGTCTTGAAAAAATCATCCCAGTCGGTGTGTCTTTGTTTTCTAAGGCCATTTTCCAAGCCACTGTTGTTTCATGAGCATCAGCTGGTCTAAGTACTAAGAATGAATTGTGACCAGAATGGTTTTTAAGTTTTTCTAGAAGACGCAATTGGGCTTCATGTTCAATCGGTTGATGTGTAGGTCCATCCTCTCCGACACGGAATGCATCATGTGTCCAAAGGAAAATAACAGGCACTTCCATGAGAGCAGCAACCCGCATCGCAGGTTTCATATAGTCTGAAAAAGCAAAGAATGTTGCACAAGCTGGAACAACGCCTCCGTGTAAGGACATGCCAGTAGCAATGGCTGCCATCGTTAATTCAGCAACTCCTACTTGCAAGAAAGCACCTTTAAAATCTCCTTTTCTAAAAATGCTGGTATGATTAAGAAATTTTTCCGTTTTGTCTGAATTGCATAGATCGGCACTCATTACGATCATGTTAGGAACATGTTGAGCCAAATGTGAAAGCACAGCACCAGAAGCGTCTCTTGTTGCTTTATTAGAAACTTGCTCAAAGTTTGGCCAATCTATTTTGCTGATGTATTCGTTTGATTTATAAGATTTATATGTACTTGCTAATTCTTCGTTTTCTTTTTCCCATTTGGCGAAAGCCTCTTTCCTAAGTTTAGCATCTTGTCTTTTTTGATCAAGGACACCATTATAATAGGCCTTAACCTCATCAAAGACTTCGAAAGGTTCGGATGGATTTCCACCTAATGCACTAATGGTTTTTTGAAAAGAAGCGTTTGATTTACTCAATGGTTTCCCATGTAATTCAACCTCTCCTTCGTATCCACTGCCATCTTCTTTTACAACACCCTTGCCCATAATTGTTTTTCCAATGATCAAGGTAGGCTTATTCTTTTCTACAAGACCATCTCTTATGGCTTGTCTTATTGCCGCATGATTGTTTCCCTCTATAGTCATGGTCTGCCATCCCCAAGCTTCATATTTGGCAGCAGTATCTTCCATCATCACATCTTCAACTTTTGAAGATAATTGTATATCATTAGCATCATAAAACATTATGACATTTCCAAGACCTAAATGACCAGCAATTCGACCAGCTCCTTGAGATATCTCTTCTTGGACTCCACCATCAGAAATGTAAATGAATGTTTTATGGGCTACCCTTTCTCCAAAACGTGCAGCCAGAAATCTTTCTGCTATGGCCGAACCGATTCCAAAGGTATGACCTAAGCCTAAAGGACCAGAAGTATTTTCGATCCCTCTTTTTAGGTCAAGCTCTGGATGACCTGGAGTTGGGCTTCCCCATTGCCTAAAATTTTTGATGTCTTCTAGGGAGTAGTTTCCTAATAAGGTCTGCTGGGCATAAAGCATAGCAGACATGTGACCAGCATCCAAGTAAAATCGATCCCTCAGATCCCATTCCATATCATCTGGATCATAATTTAAAAATTCACTGTACAAGATGTGTACAAAGTCAGCTCCCCCCATTGGTCCACCAGGATGACCTGATGCAGCCTTTTCTACCATGGCAGCAGAAAGGATTCTTATGTTATCAGCAGCTTTTATGGACAATGAAGTATCAATTTCGGTAAGTGTTTCCATGGAGATAATTTATTTTTTTAATTTCCCAAAATGTTTGACAAAGCTAAAAAAATATCCATTGATAACCCCGTAAACCAAAGCCAATCTATGCCAATAACTAGATCTTTATAAGCTTCTCCACACAGAGGATTCCATTTGATCGATTACTTACCCTCATAAAATATAGACCAGCACCCAAATTTATTGCCTTTACAACTAATTCGATATTAGAGCTTAAAGATTTTATGTAAGCGTCATCAAATGAAAAATGATTTAACAAGGGGTTATAAGATTCATAAATCATTGGATTTAGATTAAAAAATTAAGCCTCTCAAATTTGGAATCATTGAACTTTCAATTGAT
>CALDYJ010000005.1 GCA_937941095.1 uncultured Saprospiraceae bacterium
GATGTATTAGAGTATGCTTTTGATAATTGTACAAATGATTCTCTAGTAGCAGCAACAGTATTGATAAGAAAATTAGGAGATACTGGCGCACCACAGACAAGCGTAGAAGTATGTTGTGAGGATGTACCAAACGGACAAGTACTGGTAGAAGTATGGGTAGAAGATGAAGCAGGAAACAGTGACTATTGTGAAACGTATATTTTACCACAAGACAACTTAGGAAATTGCCCAGATTCGGGCACTGGTTCGTCAGCATTATTAACGGGTGAGATCTTGAGAGAAACAGACATGAGTCCAGTAGAGGATGTAATAGTAGATGTAAATGGATCGACGACGATGACGAATGCATCGAATGGCTATAGTTTTAATTTACCAATTGGCATTAATTATACTGTAGCACCAGAGAAAGATGATGATCCTCTAAATGGTGTGACAACTTATGACCTTGTGTTGATGAGTCAACACATCCTGGGAGTGAATCCATTCAATGACAATTACAAGATGATTGCGGCAGATGTAAATGGCAATGGAGACATCTCCACCTTTGACATGGTTCAATTGAGACAGTTGATACTTTATGTGATCACTGACTTCCCAACGAACACATCATGGAGATTTGTAGACATGGATTACAGCTTCCCATTAGATCCAGTAACGGGATTAGTAAACCCTTGGGCTGCTACTTTCCCAGAAGTTATCAACGTACCTGCTTTACCAACAGCGGGAGAATCATTGGTAGATTTCATTGCGGTGAAGACAGGAGATGTAAACAACTCAGCGATTCCGAATCAATTATTGGGAGCAGAGGATAGAAACTTTGAAACGACCCTTGTACTTGATGTTGATGATGTAGACATGAGAGAAGGCCAAAGGTATACAGTTGACTTTATAGCAAATAACTTTACAAACATAGCAGGCTATCAATTTACTTTAAACTTTGATCGTTCGGCTTTAGGATTTGAAGGAATAGAAGCTGGTGCGCTAAACATTGGAGATAAGAACTTCGGTACAACCTTATTAGATGAAGGTATCCTAACTACTTCTTACAATGAAGTTGAAGCAGTAACTGTGGCAAACGGTGAGGTATTATTCTCATTAACATTCACAGCTAATAGCAACACTTTATTAAGTGAAGTAATCAATGTATCGAGCAGATATACTGTAGCTGAAGCTTACGATAATGAAGGAACATCTTTAGATATTGCATTCGGATTCAACACAACAAATGGAACTGTAATAGCAGGAGGAGCGTTTGAATTGTTGCAAAACAAGCCAAACCCATTCAATGAATCTACACTTATTGGATTCAATCTTCCAGAAGCTACAACAGCGACACTAAGAGTGTTTGATGTATCAGGGAAGACACTTAAAGTAATCGAAGGCGATTTCGCGAGAGGTTATAATGAGGTTTCAATTGAGAGAAATCAACTACAGGCAACAGGAGTTCTTTATTACCAATTAGATACTGATACTGATTCAGCATCTAAGAAAATGATTCTTATTGATTAGGTCGTAATTTAGAAAAATAAAGAAGCCCTGAAAAGAATTTTTCAGGGCTTTTTTATTAAGCCTTTTTCAATAGAAAAAAAATTGGACCTTAATATGTTCTTGTTACATTTCCTTCAAAAAGTTCTACTTTTCTTTGTCATATACCAGTGAATGGTAGAATTTTAAAAATAGAAATATATGCTTATATATTACTTGTTAAAATGATGTAACACATCAAAAGTGAAGCAAATATTAACAAAATTATTTATCACCAAAAATAATGGTTTTACCACTATACAAAAGAACATGCTCCTTGTGTTAAGAGAAAAATGTACACTTAATGGAGAAAAATGTACATTAATACATATGAAGAAATGAATACCCCAAGGAAAATAGGTGAAAAATTTATTATTAATTATTTTGCATTTTTAAATTAAATTAAAGCTCCTTTCTAGAAGCCAATACGTTCAACTCACCATTAGAAAAAAACTTTTGAAAACATCCAAATACATTTTTGCGTTTGTATACCTTTTTCTATCGATATGCACAGAGGCTCATGAGACGATTGTAGAATCTATAACTGTCTCTGATGGACTTACTCAAGGTTACGTTCCATCAATACTCCAAGATGCAAGAGGCTTTGTATGGTTTGCAACAAAAGATGGTTTGGATCGCTACGACGGCCAACATTTCAAACATTATAAAAACAATGTTAGAGATGCTAATTCTTTGGTAGACAATAAACTTTACAGCCTAGAAGAAGATGCTTTAGGCCGAATTTGGATAGCTTCTGAAAATAAAGGAATAGAATGCTTTGATCCTGAAACAGAAATATTTCATCATCTTGGTTTTGCCTTTAGTGACGAAAGTCAAAGTTCTTTAACATTTCCAAAAATTTTCAAAACAAACAATGGGAAATTGTGGATAACAACTTTTAATACACTTACTGAAGTCATAGGATATAATCAAAAAGACTTAACAAAAGTAAGCTACAAGAAATTTGTCCGAGGAAAGAATATGCCTCTTTTTGAAAAATTAACTTATCCAAACATCTCTCCAACAGGGGAGGTGATTATTTCAATGTCTGATTCTATTTTAAATTATTTAGACCAAAATCATCAAAAATGGAAAGAATACCCTTTGATAAAGAATACTAATCTAAATAAAGAAGTATTCTTATTTATCAATGTGAATAAAGATGATAAACTTTGGTTATACGCTGATGGTAATTTGCAAGCTTACAAAAACCAAAAACTAATTCATAGTTACACCTTTCCATTAAAATTTGATCATAAGTTTTATAAGAATAGAAACTTTATTCATCAAGACAAAAAAGGAAACATTAGATTGTTATTCAAAGGTCAACTTTTTAAAATCGCAAAAGAAGATCTAGCTAAAGATAAGATTGAGCCGCAACTTATAATGCACGATGAAGGTTGCGAATTCATGTATGCAGACAGAAATAATCAATTGTGGTTTGGAACGAATGGCTATGGTGTAAGAAAATTAAAGATAAATCAAGCAGAATTTGAACATTGGATTCCTGGTTTTTCTCCGATGAGCATCGATCCCCTAGACAACAATACCTTTTTATTAAATAGCATAAAAGTCATTAACGATAAAGGAGAATTTCTAGCAAAAAGACACGATGGAAGATCTATTCAAAATAAAAATGCTTCTTTCGAACTAGATGATACACATCAGTATAGAAAATTGATTTATAAAAGAAAAGAAAAAGAAAGAATCATTGATATACCTTATTTAGAAGAAGCTATTCCTTTCCTCGACCAAAGAGAAAATTATTGGATTGCCTTTGGAGACAGCAAACTCGGCGTCCTTTGGTCCGACAGGGATAGTTTGGAGTATGTTAGTTTTAAATCGATCTGGGAAGATGCAAGTCCTTGCTATGTTAATACAATTTATGAAAGCAAAAATGGAACCCTTTGGCTGTCATCCAACAAAGGGTTAATACAATTAAACGTAGATAGAAAAACAAGAAGAATATCTTTCAAAAAATGGACAAGCCAAAAGGAAGGGACGCTCAACAGTAAAACTGTACTTTGTGCTCATGATGATCCCACTAATCCAGAGCGTTACTTATGGGTAGGCACAAAAGGTGGAGGTCTCAACAAAATGGATAAGCAAAGTGGAAATTGTACCTATTTTACCACTAATGAAGGTCTTCCCAATGATGTTGTTTATGGTATTTTATATGATGACCTTGATTATCTATGGCTGAGTACAAACCTCGGACTATCCCAATTTAATTTAGAGAACAAGCACTTTAGAAATTTTTCAGCAAAAGAACATGGACTTCAAGAGGAAGAATTTAATACTTCGTCTTACATTAAATTAAGAGATGGTAGATTGGCTTTTGGAGGAATAAATGGCATTTCTGTTTTTAGGCCTCAAGATTTTTTACCTGATTCTTCTTTTGCCAATACCGTGTTTACAAGTTTGAGTATAAACAACAAACTAACATACTTCGGAGATGAAAGAAACATCTTACAAAAACCAATTGATAAAACAAATAAGATAGTGCTGAATCATGACCAAAATTTTATTTCTATAAGTTTTGCGAGTTTAAACAGTAATAACTTCACAAATAATAGTTTTTATTATAAGCTAAAAGGGCTTGACAAAGATTGGGTCTTCTCAGGGAATAAGAAAGAAGTAAGTTACCCCAACCTAAGGCCTGGCAATTACACCTTTTTATTAGCAGGTCTGAATCAAGAAGGGAATAAAAATCCTAATCCAAGTAAATTGAACATCAAAATAAGGCACCCATGGTGGGCAACTTGGTTAGCTTACTTTGTCTATGCATCTATTTTTGGAAGTTTGATTTTTTCATTCTTTAATTTTCGACTAAAACGTTTAGCAATCCAGCAAGAGTTGAAGTATAAAGAAAAACAAACGCAAGAACTTAAGGCCTTAGATGAAATGAAAACGAGATTTTTCTCCAACATAACTCATGAATTTAGAACTCCCTTGACCTTGCTGATTGAACCAGCTCGACAACTTTTAAAAAAGGAAGATAAATCGGTTCAACAACAATCTGCAGTCATCTATAATAATGCAAACCGCCTCTTATTATTAGTGAACCAACTTTTAGATATAGCAAAGTCGGAAGATAAAATGATGCGTATAAATAAGTATCATGGGGATGTTTTGATCGTGTTAAAAGAAATATTTGCTTACTTCAAACCTGTAGCTGAAAGTAAAAATCAAAAGCTAATTTGGGATTGTAATTTATCTAAGCTAGAAGTAGATTTCGATAAACAGATATTAGAAAAGATTATTTACAACTTGTTATCGAATGCACAAAAATTTACACCTCAAAGAGGTATTATAAGGTTGAAAATAATAGTTGATGACCTTAAATCTTGGCAGATGATAGTTGAAGATTCTGGAATAGGCATGAAAGAAAGTGAGCTTCCTAAAATTTATGATCGATTTTATCAAACAGATGGATCTAGTACAAGAGAGGGTGAGGGGACAGGAATAGGATTATCACTGGTAAAAGAATTAGTAGATTTAGTAGAAGGAGAAATTAAAGTCAGGAGTGAAATTGGTAAAGGAAGTACTTTTACAATTAAATTTCCAAGTGTTTTTGAACAAGAAGCTTTACAGCTCGGTTCAAATGATTCTTCTTCAAATTTAGTAAAAGACGTCTTAGCTCCAGTGTTTGTTGAACCAAAGACTGTCGATATTATTTCCCAAAAAGATGCTAATATAAAAATTCTTATAGTCGAGGATAATGCTGATATGTCTTCTTACATCCAACAAATTTTGATCAACGAAAATTTTCACGTATTAGAAGCAGGTGATGGGAAACAAGGATTTGAAATGGCAAAAAAGCATACCCCTGATGTCATAATTTCTGATGTAATGATGCCAAAAATGGACGGTTTTGAAATGCTGAAAGCCATTAGAAAAGAGGTCACAACTTCTCACATCCCTTTTATTATTTTAACAGCTAAAGTACGGTTAGAAAGCAAAATAGAAGGCTATCGAAAAGGTGCAGATGCTTATCTTCCTAAACCTTTCAATACTGAGGAATTACTAGTTCGACTGAATCAGCTTTTGGAAATGAGAAAATTAATCCAAATGAAATTTCAAAATGATATGGGAAATCCATTGATCAATGAGGAAAATTCTGTAAATGATCTTGAAATCTCAGAAATAGATCTTGTTTGGATTAAAAGTTTGGAAGAAACAATTAAGGAAAAAATCACTTCAGAAAATTTCAATATGGACGTCTTAGCTGAAGCAGTTTTAATGAGCAGAACTCAGTTTTTTGCAAAAGTCAAAGCACTCACAGGTTTAACTCCAGCCGTTCTTGTGAAAAACATCCGCTTAGATCTAGCTTGTCAAATGATTTTAAAAGAACCCAAAAGATCTTTTGCTTCCATTGCACATGAACTAGGAAAAACTGATGTTAAGTATTTTAAGAAACTATTTAAAGATCGTTTTGGCAAAAATCCTAATGAGTTTTCTAATTGACTTTAAATGACAAATTTCTTCTTTTGATTCGTAAATAAGACTGTCTAATATCCAAATACGTATAAAATTCTCCTCTTTATGAACAAAATTATCCGATGGGTAGAACCTGTTTCTGTAATTTTAGGCAGAGTTAATTAAATATGTTTTATTAAAATTGGGCACCCTTTTTCACGATTGAGACACTGTCAAAGCAAAGTACCTAACAAAAACTAGCTTTAGCTGAACAAATATTGTTCGGCTTTTTTTATGTTTTCCGAAAACATCAAATTCCTCCTTTCTTTTTCTATCTCCAAGCAACCATTCTTGCAAATTTGGTACATTATTATATATAAATAAATGTTAAGCTTATTGCTTAGAAGCAACCATTTATATTTTATAATGTATTTTAAAGCAAAAGATGTCAAAATGAAAAGAAATTTACTATTGATTTTGTTGGTGTATGGTGGATTTAGCTTAAGTGCTCAAAGCCTTGCTGATGAAGTTTACGTCATACTTCAATCAAATTGTACAACCTCTGGCTGTCATAACAGTACAGATGCCGCTGCAAATTTAGATCTTCAAGGTTCTGGAGCAAACGCTAGCCTTCAAGTATACAATAACTTGGTTAATGTGTCTCCATCAAATGAGTTTGCAAGAAACAAAGGTTATGATTTAGTTCATCCGGGAAGACCTGATAAATCATTTTTATTTAGAAAGATCAACCAGGGTTTAGAAGCTATGATTGATCTTGATGCCGAAGAAAAAAAGGATATGCCCATCAATGCAGATCCACTAAGTGACATAGAAAAAGAAAAAATCAGACAATGGATTCTTTATGGTGCTCAATTAAACGGAACTCCAACGGTAAACGGTGTGACAGTATCTTCCATCGTTGAAGATTATTATACCAATGGAGGAGGAGAGGCATTTCCTGATGGCCCACCTCCGGCACCAGCGGCAAGCGAAGGCTTCCAAATTAAAATGGGTCCATTTTTCTTGCCTCCTAAAGGCGAAGTAGAATATTTTCAAAAATATGATTTAGACCTTCCAGAAAAAGTAGAAGTAAACAGAATAGACATGACCATGTCAAACTATTCTCACCACCTAATTTTATATGATTTCAACCCAGGTGGTAGTTCAGTTATTAGCCCAGGGTACAGACTAGAGCCTGATCATTCGGATATTGGTTTAGTAACAGCAATCCAACAGCCAGAAGATTTAAGACTTCCTGAAGGAACTGCTTTCAAATGGGAGGAAAGCATTGTATTGGATTTAAATTCTCATTACATAAATTACGATGCAGCTTCGCCATATAAAAGCGAATCATATATAAATATATATACACAAGAAGATGGGACTGCTGCCCAAGAAATGAAAACAGAATTGCTCGCTAATTTTAATATTTGGATTCCAAATGATGGCGATATGCGTACTTTCAGGCAAAACGTCAATTTTAATTTGGGAGACATTTATCTCTGGGGCTTGATGGGACACACTCATAAATATGGAAGAGGATACAAAGTGTATGAAAGAATAAACGGTCAAGAAGGGGATTTAATTTATGACGCTTCTTGCGCCCAAGGAGAACCAGGATGCGTGTCACCTTCTTTTGATTATCAGCACATACCTTTTAAAAGATACGATTCCTTTAGACCATTGAAAATGAATTTCTCTAATGGCATTATACATGAAGCAAGCTATGTTAATGATGGACCGCTCTCGGTAGGATTCGGAGCCACTTCAGATGAAGAAATGATGGTGCTTGTTTTAATGTATGTCGATGACTTAGATGGAGTAACAGTATCTAATGATCAAGTGAGACACCCGGTTAAAGGAGTTAAGTTTTATCCAAATCCTATGAGTGACTTCGGGATGATTAGTTTACCGAAAAATTTTAACGCTAATAGTTTAAGCATCTATGATTTGACAGGAAAAGAAGTCAGAAGAACAAAGGTTTCTGGAGAATACATTGAGATCGAAAGATCAAACCTCCAAAAAGGAATGTACGTTTATCGTTTAGAAGATGCCGAAGGTCAATTTGCTACTGGAAAAATTGTGATAGAATAATTTATCGTTTTTCCTCTAAAGTCATCATATGTTTTGACTACATTTAGAGACTAAGGATGAAATAAAAAACACCCCGAATTTGATGCTTCAAATTTGGGGTGTTTTTTTTATTGTGGGTCAGATTTCGATACCAGCTTTATAGCTCGAAAGACAAAAGATAATTAACCGTGGACTTTCGATGTTTTATTTAGAAGGGTATAGTTTTTATAAGCCTGCTTTATAATGAGTCACTACGCTTTAACTTTACAATAACAGATTTTGAAATGGGCGTATGACTTTTATCTGCATACTTGTTATAAGGTATTAATACATTCGCTTCTGGAAAGTAGGTAGCGATGCAAGTTTTTGGAATTTTATATTTGACAATCATGAAAGAAGGAGCCACTCTTTTTACATCATCGTATTCGCTGATTAAATCTACAAGGTCTCTTTCCTTAAAACCTAAGTCTTGAATGTCACTTTCATTCATCATCACAACTCTTCTACCATTTAGTATTCCCCTATATCTGTCATCCATTCCGTATATGGTCGTATTGAATTGATCATGGCTTCGGATGGTCATCATAATAAATTCACCATCTTTTCGGCCTAAATCAGGTAGTGGATTAACAGAAAATTTTGCATTCCCATTATGTGTTGTAAATTTTCCTTCTCTGGCTCCATTTGGTAAATAAAAACCACCTTCGTTTAAGACTCTAACATTATAATTTTCAAAACCTGGAATGGTTGCTTCAATAGCATCTCTAATATTATTATAATCTAGTCTAAAAGATTCCCAATCGATAGAAGGATTATTTAAGGTCTCTTTGGCAAGCGCGATAACGATGTCTGGTTCACTCTTGAGTTCTTGAGAAGCAGGCTCTAAACTGCCTTGTGTCGCATGTACAATTCCCATTGAATTTTCAACACTCAAAAACCCAGTTCCAGAAACACGTTTATCTAATTCTGTCCTTCCTAAGCATGGAAGGATTATGGCTTCTTTACCAGTGATGACATGACTCCGGTTTAACTTAGTTGAAACCTGTACTGTCAAATCACATGTTTGTAGTGCTTTCCCTGTCAATTCAGTATCAGGGCTTGCGGACAAAAAATTACCGCCCATTGCAAAAAATACCTTTACTTTTTTATTGTGCATGGCGTCGATAGCTTCCACGACATTGTATCCATTTTTTAAAGGAGGTTGGAAGCCAAAATTATCTTTCAATTTATTCAAAAAATGCGGTTTCGGTTTTTCCCAAATCCCCATTGTCCGATCTCCTTGTACATTACTATGTCCTCTAACCGGACAAGTCCCGGCACCAGGTTTTCCAATGCTCCCTTTGAGTAGTAATAAATTGACTATTTCTTTGATGTTGCTAACTCCATTTTTATGCTGAGTCAATCCCATAGCCCAACAAATGATAATCTTCTTAGAAGCATGGATCATCTCTGCTAGTTCAATTACTTGAGTCGTTTCAAGTCCACTTAGTCTACATAATTCATCAAAGTTGTATTGCTCCAAGTCTCCAATAAATTCTTCATAAAAGTCAGTATGTTCATTTATGAAGTCATGATCAAAAGTTGATCTTGGATCATTGGTCTCTTTTTCTAAAAGTAATACCATGATAGCTTTTAGCAAGGCTACATCCCCATTTATTATTACCGGTAGATGAAGATTAGATAATTTGGTACCTTTTCCTAAGATGTCGCCGATCTTTTGTGGATGCTTGAAAGTATCTAATCCAACTTCTTCTAATGGATTGATGTTAACTATTTTAGCCCCACTTTTCTTAGCTTTCTGCAAAGCGCTCAACATTCGAGGATGATTTGTTCCAGGATTTTGCCCCATGACGATAATCAAATCTGAAACATAGAAATCTTCCAACCTAACTGAACCTTTTCCAATGCCTACAGTTTCAGATAAGCCGACGCCACTTGATTCATGACACATGTTAGAACAATCTGGTAAATTATTTGTGCCATAATTTCTCACAAATAATTGATATAAAAATGCAGCTTCATTACTTGTTCGTCCGGAAGTATAAAATACAGCATCATTTGGATTTTCTAATGACTTAAGCTTAGTGCTAATTTTCTTAATCGCTTCCTTCCAAGAGATGCTTTCGTAATGACTAGCACCTGCTTTCAAAATTAATGGTTCAGTCAACCTACCACTTTTTCCTAACTCATAGTCAGACCAATTAGATAACTCTTTAATGCTGTGCTTTTTAAAAAAATCTGCACCAATTCTTTTACTTGTTGCTTCTTCACTGATGGCTTTGACCCCATTCTCACAATATTCACCTAATCCCGAACGATCATCATCTGGATCAGGCCAAGCACAACCGGGACAATCAATCCCATTAAATTGGTTTAGCTTAAACAAAGTCTTACTACAAGAACCTAGATTCATTTCTTTTCTCAAGTGATGAAAAGATGAACTCAAAGCAGGTAATCCGCCGGCATATTTTTTTGGAACCACTAAAGTTGGCTTTACCTTTTCGATAGGTCCTATTATATTAATTTCGTTTTTATTATCCATTTTCAATCTTAACTCAAATAATAATATTTTTCAACCATGTCCGCCGAAGCTTTAGCGAAAGAGGACGATCAACATGTCCACCGAAGCTTTAACGAAGGAGGAACAAAAATTAATCACAAAGCAACCTGCCTAATTTAATTAAACCAGTAGAACTAAAATGCACAAAATCACCTTGATGATCTATATCATCAGTATTATAAAGTTCAATATTGGGGATTTCTTCAGCAAGCTTAGTTTTAGCTTCATTTGTAAGTTCTGCATAAGGTAATTGACTATAAGCAGGAAGTAAAGTTATTTTCCACTTTACTTCATAGCCCAAATTTTTATGTAAGCTTTGAATTAAATTTTTCAAGTTTTCTTTATAATCATTAGCTAATTGAACATCATTGGCGTCAGCTTCTCCTTGGATCCAAATGATCTCTTCTACATTATATTTCAAGCAAGGATCCGATGGTCTTTCAAAACAAGAATTCAGAAAGTTAATTAACTTTTCAAAAGACTCACCATTTATCGAAGGATCCCAATCATGCTTTCTAGGAGTCGAACCTAATGCAGAGCCTCCAAAAGCCTTCTTTATTACGTTGACTTCAGAAGCGGTAGATTTTTTGCAATGCATGTAACTCGCTTCTATTCCAAATCTTCCATTTACTAGTGGATCAAATGGTACAAATTCATCACTTGCATGTGCACACCAGTTTGAGCCATTGTAATCTTTAAGTTCCGCAGGAAGATCAGATTCATAGCCTAAGCCAATGGCATTTGATTGGCCAATTAATAAAGTTACAGGAATAAACATTATTTCATCTTGACTGGCACCTATTTTGTCCCAAGTACAAGAGTAAGATAGAAAAGTGCAAATGGAAAGTAAGATGAAATATGTGTTTGTATTCTTCAATGCCTATATGGTTTAATCAACCTTTTTATTAAAACAAAAGATAAACATTATCTCTTTAAATCAATAATAGACTTTGGCTCTATGTTGTATTATTTGAGACTTAGCTATCTATTCACCAAAATTACTAAGAGTAGATTCATTGCTTTTTGACCTTTGGCCATTCTTGTAATTAATCATGTTTGTATCCTTGATGGATGGCTGTATACATTGAAGGATTGATCTTTTACAAATCCAATTAAAGTCAAACCATAGGTTTCAGCATAAGCTACTGCCATGGAAGAAGGAGCACCTACAGATAACATAATTTGAATACCCGCAACAATCGCCTTTTGAATTAATTCAAAGCCAGCTCTTCCACTGACGACTAAGATGCATTCCTCAAGAACTAAATTATCTTGGCAAATTGCCCACCCAATTAATTTATCTAAGGAATTATGCCTTCCAATGTCTTCTGACATTCTTATAAAGGTTCCATCTTTTGAAAATAAACCACTTGCATGAATTCCTCCCGTTTTTTGGAAAAGGGATTGTTCTTTTTTTAATAATCCAGGTAAATTAAAAACGAGTTCATTATTGATGACCAATTTAGCTGAGAAATTCTTTTTAAGAGGAAAATAGATGGCCTCTAGACTTTCTTTTCCACACATTCCACAAGCGCCTGTTGATAAGTCGTTTCTTTTTAAGGATTTTAAATCTGTTTGAAGACCATCTTTCAGATAAACAACAACAATATCATCAGCTTTAACTTTAACACTTATTACATCATCACGATTCGAGATGATTCCTTCTGAATATAAGTAGCCCAAACTTAGATATTTGTCTTCACCTGGCGTTCTCATGGTGATGACTAAATTATTTTCTTGCTGACCTCTTGGACTAGGGTAGGAGAGCATGATCTGCAGAGGAAGCTCTACAGCAACTTCATCAGACATCGAAGCAGATTTGTTGATGTAAACTTTTTTAATCTTAAGACTTTTAAATCCTTGAGGCATGTATAAATTTATGAAGATTAATTCAATATGACGAACCCAAAAAAAATGATCCTTGTCAAGCGACAAGGATCAAATCGGACTCAGTCCTATTTTAGAGGATAAATAATGTTCTAATCTAAAACTATCTCCCTCCGTCTAACTCATCTTGCCATTTCTTAAGAGCATCCCAATCGCCAGCATCACACATTCCCGCTTGCTTTGGCCATGTTCCTGGATCATGCATTCTGTATCTTGGTCCAGCATCATCTAAGATTCTTTTCAATCTGTCCACTTCAGCACCAGCTAATGCAGCCCAAGTTTTTAATCCATCGGCTTTTAGTAATCCTTCAATTTTTGGTCCTATACCTTCAATCTTTTTTAAATCGTCTTCTCTGCCATCATCAACAACTGGGGCAGACACAATTGGAGCTATAGGTGCAGGTGGAGGAGTAGCTTTTTGAGCTTTCATTTTCTCCCATTCCATTTTAAGCCTTTCGTTTTCTGCAACCAATGAATTGTTTTTAGACAACCAGTTTGCTCGCTCTGTATTTAAAGTTTCCCATTTAGATTTGTATTCATCAGTAGGAGCAGGAGCATTTGCCGCAGCATTTTTTAAACGATCTATTTCAGCTTGTAATTCTGAATTACTAGCTTTAGATGTTTCCCACTTTGATTTCCACTCATCAATTGCTGATGCAGCAGGAGCAGCAGAAAGTTGAGCCCTTAGGGCGTCAAGATCTGAAGTTTTTGGAGCAGCAGCTAATTGTGATCTTAATGATTCAGATTCTGAATTTAAAGCTTCCCACTTAGACTTCCATTCGTCTGCAGCTGAAGTATCATTTGCTTGACCTTCTAAAGCTTCTTGATGTCTTAATAAACTTTCGTACTTTATGTTCAATTCTTCTCTTTCTTTATTAGAAACCTCCATTTGAGCTTTTAAACTCGCTAGTTCCTCTGCGCTACTGCTGACTTTAGCATCAGCTTCAGATTTTGAAGCTTCTAGTTGAGCTCTTAAAGTGCTAAGTTCAGATTCCATGCTCTTGTTACTAGCAGCATATTTTTCAGCACCTTCTTCTTGTTCTTTTCTTACAGCAATAAGATTTTCATACTTAGCTTTAAGTGTATTTCTTTCAAGATTGGCTTCTTCAAATCTATCCTTGTAAGAACTGTGAGTTTTTACAAAATCATCTTTCTCGGATCTTATGCTGGACATGTTTGCTTTTAATCTAGCTATTTCTTTTTCTTGATTCTCAAGTTGTTCTTGAAAACTAACTATTGAGCTGTCTTTTAGTTTTAGAGAATTTTCTAAATCGTCGTACTTGTTTTTCCAAGAGTTAACTAGAGATTTTTCTCTATCAGTTTCCTTGATGGCAAGGTTGTAATTATTTTCAAATTTAGAAGAAGAAAGTTTCAGTGCAGAAATCTCACCTTTTAATCTTGAGGTGATATCCTCGTAATGCTTCTTCCCTTTTTCTACTGACTTGTCCTTTTTTGAAACCTTTGCATAATCTTTTTGCAATTTGCTGTATTCTCCTTCTTTGGAGTTAAACAAATTTTTCCAGTAATCAATTTTAGCTAATTGCCATAGATAACCTAATAGAACTCCTAATAGTGCGGCACCTAAAAGCCAAAAAAGCCACTTGCAAAATAATGGTATGAATAACAACATGATATATTTACTTTTAAATGATTTACTAATTAATAACTCTAATTTCTACTCTCCTGTTTTGAGCTTTCCCTTCAGGAGTATTGTTGTCAGCGATAGGTTGATCCGGTCCTAAGCTTGTTACTGAACTTATGACAGCTTCGTTTATTCCTTGTCTGACCATGTAATCTTTAATAAGATTCGCTCTTCTTTTGCCTAGTCTTACATTTGAAGATCTTCTTCCATCACTATCAGTATGACCTGTTACAGTCACTTGAGCTCCTGATTGACGATCCGTATAAAATTTCAAATCTGCAAAATATTGAACTAGCTCATCATTCATAGTAATGTTGTCACTACCAGACTCAAATCTAACATTCAATGGTTTTGCTTTTAAGCTGGTTGCTAAAGCAGCGATGTCTTCAGAACCTCCAAATCTGAATTTCACACCTTCAGGGAGTCTATCATTGCTATTGTAGCTAAGCGAATACTGTTCAAATCCATTTAAGGTTATATTATCTGAAGGAGCACCTTGACCAACCAAGTAATCTTTAATGGAAGCTGCTCTTGCAATACCTAGATTGGCATGTGTTTTTGCAGCATCATTAAGGTAGCTTGCTTGTTCTTCCCCGGTATACCAACCGGTAAGCTGCAATTGCCTTCCTGAATTTGATTTTAAATATTCAGCGACTTTATCAAAGCTCGCTTTTGTAGGATCTGTAATGTTTGGAACAAACCCGTTTCTTCCAAAAGTATAATGTTCGGAAGAGCCTGTCGTAAATCTAGAACCATCATTTATGGTCCAAATGTTCTTTGCAAGCTCAACTGGTGCTACTACTGGTATTTCAGCTTTTGTAACAACTTTGGTTGGATTGCAATAACCGCACGACAAAAAGTACGAACCCGCTAATAGCCAGCCCAATAAGACAAGCGCTGCAGGCCAAAAAAATTTGTGCATAAAATTTAATTTAGTTGATCTTAATTGATATTAAATCGGGATTTTTCAAGGTTCTCAGGTCAAAAACCACCTAAGACCCCAAATTTAATGAATCTAATCGTAATTAGTAGGTATATTTTGCAAGGTCTTTCGCCAATTTTCGATCATTTGATACTCTTGGCACCTTATTTTGGCCTCCTAATTTTCCATTTGCCTTCATCATTTCTATAAATCCTCCTTTTTTGACTCTAATTATTCGCAAAGGTCTCAATACTTTTCCTTCAATTAGGTCTTGATAATAAATATTTTGCCTAACAAGACTTTTATCTAGACTATCTGCAAATTTTCTCATGTCTGATGGTTCTTTTTCAAACTCTATCAACCATTCATGATACGGTAAACCTTCCTTTGGGTTTACTTGTGGAGCAACTGAAAACTCGGTTACTTTCGCTGCATGTCCAATAATGGCCTCCTTCATTGCTTGTTCAATTTCTTTGGCAATGACATGCTCGCCAAAAGCTGAAATGAAATGCTTGGTTCGACCAGTTACTTTTACTTTGAATGGATCTAAACTTGTGAATTCCACAGTATCTCCAATATTATAAGCCCATAGTCCAGCATTAGTGCTTAAAATGATGGCGTAATTTATTCCTTTCTGGACATCCTTCAAACTGATGCGTTTAGGATTATCATCGTAAATTTGTGCAGCATCAACAAATTCAAAAAATATTCCTGAATTTGTGTTTAATAATAAACCTGCATCATCTAATTGATCTTGGAATGCAATAAAGCCTTCAGAAGCTGGATAAGTTTCTATGCTATCCATTGTTCCTCCTATTAAGGCCTCCAAAGATGCACGATAGGGTTCAAAATTTACGCCTCCATAAACGAAGATATTATAATTAGGAAATAAATCCTTAATGCTAGATTTTCCGCTCTTTTCAAGAAGCTTCTCGTAATACATTTGAACCCACGGAGGTATCCCACTGATGAGACTCATGTTTTGATCCATGGTTTCAGTGACAATTTTTTCTAGTTTCTTTTCCCAATCTTCAATGCAATTTGTATGGTAAGAAGGCAATTGGTTTTTTCTGAGCCAAGAAGGTACTTGGTGGTTTACTATTCCTGAAAGTCTTCCCGTAAGAATCCCATTAGTGTCTGCCATTTCAGGACTACCTGAAAGAAAGATCATTTTCCCATCTAACCAATCCCCGTTACCAGTTTTGGCATAATAATGAAACAAGGCATTTCTTGCCGTCCCAAAATGATTTGGTATGCTTTCTTTGGTAAGCGGGATGTATTTTACACCTGATGTAGTACCAGAAGTTTTGGCAAAATATTTAGGCCTGCCTGGCCAAAGCACATTTTTTTCTCCATGCTTTATTCGTTCGACATAAGATTTATGCCCTTCATAATCTCTAATGGGAACTGCTTCAACAAAGTCTTTATAATTGGAAATTTTATCAAAATGATGAAATTTACCAAAAGCAGTATTTCGAGCTCTGTGCAAATGTGATTTTAAAAGACCTTCTTGATGGGAAACGGCTTGTCTAGACCACTTATCAATGCCTGAAGAGATCTTTTTAGCGATAGGTTTGATTAATGTAGACTTGAATCCCATAAGGATTACAAGGTATGAAATTGTTTAGGCTTTACTAAACTATGAATTCACTAAAGAAGCTATTAATACCTTAAGTCTTCTACATATATATCTGGAAAGTCTGCTTTATTAAATTCAAAATGACTTTCGTCGAATGCCTTTGCCGCTGTTAATTGTTTTGAAAGGAAAGTATACCGAGATCCATCTTTAGAGAAAGCTTTTATATGATCTATCTCTTGTTTTTTGCTATTGACGACAATTCTCATTTTTGAATAATCACTATCTCTATCAGTAGGTTTGCATTCTATTTCTTGAAGCAGTTTCCCACCTTCGGAATACTTGCTTGAAAGCACAAAAATGAACTCGTCCCCTTCATACATTTTAAGCATTTTGTCGGGTGTCAAGAAGCTTTCATCCTCTTCTTCTAACATGCTAGCATCATTTATTTGAACTTCATTGTTTTTCTTTAGATGGAACCAAAGAATTTCTCCATTTGAAATAATGGATTGATCTTCCATATCAAGTCGAAACTTTTCTCCTTTTTTGGACATAACTCCCTCTTGTAAAATAAGATCTTCTTCAGGGATTTCTATTTCTATGGCAAATTCGATTTCCATGGTTTCCATGGCCTCGTATTTTTCTTTCAAAGATTCTAAAATACTAATAGCGGCTGGATCGGAATCTATAGCATTTGTATATTGATTTTCTTGCTCATCTTGTGCAAAGCTTACAAAAGAAAGGAAGGAGAAGAGTAATATTAAATTTCGTACTAACATGTTTAGAAGTATTGCTTAGTAAAGAAACGATTATAAGGCTAAAAAGTCTTCTTAAAGAGGGTTAATGTTGTGTTATTGTTGAAATTGTCTGCCGCAGCTTTAGCGAAGGAGATCAAAAAGAGGCATCAACTAATAGGAGGCTTCGAATTTCTAAATTCCCATAATAATCTAGAACCAATGACTAAAAATATTCCCCAAAATGACATTCCAAATAGTCCATGACCAGCAAAATAATGTGCCCCTGTTGCTAAAAGAACATCAAAGAAAAACCCTGCATAAGCCCATTCTGAAATCATTTTACTCTTGTTTGATAAGATGGCTGTTATGCCTAATATTTTGGCTATAGCCAATGGGATTACCACCCAAGTCGGGAAGTTTAGCGCTGTAAAAAAGCCTTTTACCATTTCTGTTTTAAAAAAGTACATCTGAGCAGAAAAAAGAAAAAGCCCGCACATCAATGCAGTAAATGTCCAGTATGCAATTTTTTTGACAGGCACGAATGATTAATTCTTAGCGTGATTAAGAAAGTCTAAGTTAAGTCTTTCTCTTTTTCTTTTTTGCAGCAGGAAATAAAACATTATTCAAAATCAATCGATAGCCAGGAGAGTTGGGGTGTAGACTTAAATCCGTTTCTGGGTCATTTACAAAATGACGATAATCTTCTGGATCATGTCCCCCATAGAAAGTCCAAAAACCTTCACCAGCTGTACTGTGTATGTATCGAGCTTCGCCAGCAGGTTTATTTTCACCCATGATTAATACACCAGACTTGATTTGATTCTTTAAGAATGCAGTGGTTTGTCCCATGAAACCTTTTACGGTTCGGGTATGATTTTGCGTAAGCATAGAAGGAACTGGGTCCCACTTTGCCGAAAAATCAAATAGGGTAAAATAATCTGTCTCTGGATTTACTTTTCTAGCCGGAGGACCATGATCAATACTCGAGAATTCATAGACCAATGGGTTTTTCATAAGTGTGAAGTCTTTAAAAGCAAAGGTCTTTGAATAGTCTACTTTTGATTGGGCTGTCGGATCTTGGGGGTCACCATCATACATATGATCACAAATGTCTAAACCTTGACAAGCAAGGGCTAGGTCATAGGTATCAGTTGCGGAACACATGGCAAACATGAAACCACCACCTACTACGTATTCTTGGATCTTTTTAACAACAGCTAATTTTAACTGAGATACTTTTTGGAATCCCAAATCTGTGGCCATTTCTTCCATTCTTTTAACTGTTTCCTTGTACCATGCTGTATTATGATACGAACGATAGAATCGTCCATATTGGCCAGTAAAATCTTCGTGGTGTAAATGAAGCCAGTCGTATTCAGTTAACTTATCATCAAGAACTTCTCTATCATAAACTACATCGTAAGGAATCTCAGCATAGGTTAAAACCAGGGTTACCGCATCATCCCAAGGCTGAATTTTTTCTCCACGCATTGAAAAATCTGGGGTATAAACTGCGATTTTCGGAGCCACTTCTAATTTAATGACATCTTTATTGACTTCTGGATTAGCAATATCCATTTGAATTTTAGAAAATTGAGCATCTGGAATAACTTCAAACTTCACTCCTCTGGTTAAACATTCTTTTTCAAAGACTTTATTGTGCTTAAAAGCAAAACTGCCGCCTCTATGGTTTAAGAGCCAGAAGGCTTCAATGCCATTGTCTAATATCCAATAAGTAATGCCATAGGCTTTTAAGTGATTGCTTTGCGCATCATCCATGGGTATCAGGATATAAGCTGCTTGGCTACTTAATGAAAAACTTATTATTACAAGGATAGAAAGGAAAAATCTTTTCATTTTATAAATTTTAGTAGACTCTATAACGGAAATTTAAGCCAAAAGATTATGGCATTTTAACTTGATCACCTTCGAATTTCCACACTAATTGCCGAAAAATTTAAACATTTCGTTAATTTGAGCCTTATTTAACAAAACTATAATTATGAAGTGGGAAGGTAGAAAAAAAAGTGACAACGTTGAAGACCGTAGAGGACAAGGTGGAGGAATGAGAGTTGGAGCAGGCCTTGGGATTGGTACTTTACTTATCGTACTGGTCGGATACCTTTTAGGTTTTGACCTTTCGGGCTTGATGAGTTCACAAGCTCAATACGATAATTCTTCTTATCAACAACAGCAGCAAAACCCTGGAACAGTAGGAGGAGTAGCAACTCAGGAAGGAGGATTAGGGGATTTTGTACAAGTTGTGCTGCAAGATACAGAAGACGTCTGGAATAAATTATTTAGAGAAACATATGGGCGTGACTACCCAGAACCTACCATGGTTTTATTTACTGGTAAGGTACAATCAGCCTGTGGTTTTGCAAGCGCTGCTACCGGACCTTTTTATTGTCCTGGTGATGAAAAAGTATACATCGATTTACAATTTTACCAAGATCTAAAAACAAAATTTCAGGTCTCTGGAGATTTTGCAATGGCTTATGTCGTCGCACATGAAGTTGGGCATCACATCCAAAAGCAATTGGGGTATACTGACTATGTGCATAAGCAAAAAGGTAGAATCCCAGAAGCTGAATTCAATCAACTGTCCGTTCGGTTAGAATTAATGGCTGATTACCTAGCAGGAGTTTGGGCTCATCATGCGCATAAAATGAAAAATATTTTGGACAATGGTGATATTGAAGAAGCCATGGACGCCGCACATGCCATTGGAGATGATACGATTCAAAAAAGATCACGTGGTTATGTGGTGCCTGATTCATTTACACATGGTTCTTCCGAGCAAAGAATAAGATGGTTTAAAGAAGGCTTGATGTCTGGCGGAAATTTAAGCCAGGAGTTCTTAGATTCCTTTTTTACATCAAGAAACATCTAGTCTGTTTATGATGGTCTTTTGTCTTTAGTTTGTTACTTTAATTTAAGTCAACTAAGTTTTGATTTTAAATTTGTAGGACTTAAAGACAAAAGACAAAAGATTCAGGATTAAGAACCTTGAATGAACAAACTTCAGAAATTCCTTTTCTTTCTGAAATCTTTTTATTTAGAGCTGTTTAACCAAGCACATAAATCAATTTTGTATCCTTTCTTTTGCTCAGCAGAGAATTAGTACAAATTATCCTAGCATCTCTCTTTCTCTTATCTATTTTCCTCTTCCATTATCAAGATTTTTAAAAAATGATCCTTATTTAAGATTCAAAAGAAGCTAAGGATGCTGACATTAGATTTTATTCCTCCAAAGGATTCAATAGGTAAAGCAGCGAAAGAAGTGGTGAGAAACTTATATTAGTGTTAGCTGTAAACAAAAATTAGATGATGAAAAGTAATGTGTTTTTATACTTATTGTTTTTGATACCTTCGGTAGCCTTTGCTCAAAAGCAAATAAGCGACATAAAATACTTTGAAAAAGTGGTAGATCAGCCGCGCAAAGGATTCATAAATTTGGAGGATGAAGACTATTTCATTGAGCAAGGGCAAATGGAAACAAAAGTTTCTTTAATCAGTGGAAATGAACTCCAACTTTTACACACGATTACGGCTAGACCCATTGGTCTTGGTTATGACTTTCTTCAAACTAATTATTCCAATAGCAATTCTGGTCTTATCTACGAAGATGAACTTTTGTTTGAATTGTATCCTTCCATTATTTATGCTATTGACTTCACAACAGGAAACTTAGATCATGCGATAGACTTAGAGGCTGCAGAGATTTTATACTTAAGTGATTTTATAATTACAGAAAATCACTATTACTTTTTTGGAATCCAAGATGAAAATAGCTCTTATTTTTCTTACAACCGCTTGAGTCAAGAACTAAAGAAAATGCCCTTTGGGGTCAATGAAGAATTATACAAGATAGGATTTAGAATTTATTTTCATGATACAGCTTTAGAGCGAATCGATTCCTACGATTTACTTACTCAAGATGTTTTAACTTATGAATTTTCTCAAGCTTCTATAAGCGAAGTAACATATAATGATAAAACGCAATTATTGATTACAGATGAGGTGAACAATAAAATCAGCCTTATTGATGATCAACATAATTTGATCAACTTAAATTGCTTGGATGATAAAAATCCAATAGAAGTTTATGTTGCAACTTCGCAGATAATGTACACCACTGAAATTGACAACAAATTTTACTTAAATGTAGTGGATAGAAATTCATGCGCGGAAATAAGTCAAATTACAATGCCAGGTCATCTTTCTTTTCGGGATTTCGGAGAATTGTACGATGATTATATAATCTTATCAGATTTTAATGATTGGATGGGGATAGCGACCTTTTATATTTATGATCAACAAGCAGCTAGCTTCACAGAATTATCCATAGAAGCTGATGGTGTTTATCCTCAACGTGCAGTTAAGTATGATGACAAATTCTATTTTGTTACTTGGGATGATTTACATTATACTGGATTGAGTACAAATATTTTTGTCTTAGATCTATTAACAAAAGAAGTCAGCACAATCGAAGATTATCTACCTTTTGATATTTACGATGTTACCATTGGAGAGCATAAGAATGAAAAAGAGCTGTTTATCTATTTTGATACAAAAGAAGAAAGCGTCCTTAAAAATTATATTCACGCTAATAATGATTTACATGCTCTCCATACTTTCAATTATTTGAAAAATACAGGTTTGAGATACGGTATTTATGAAAACATTTGGCATGATGATAAACTGTTTTTTTATTGCCGAAATGCAATGTATGTTTTGGAAGGTGAAGAGGTGATTAAAATTATTGATGCTGGTAATTATCCAAGAGGGTTTAGTACCACTGGCTTTATTATTAAAGATGAGAAACTACACACCATGATGGGAAAAGATTCTTTAGTGTTCAAAGTTACGCTTGATGTAAACGATTACAGCTATGATTTAAAACTGATGGAAGGAATGAACTACTTAGATTATCGGAGACCAGTGACAGATTATGCTTTAATTAATGTTCCTAATTCTAGTAGTTTGGAAAATACTGGTTATTATAATCTTGAAGACGAAACATTCAAGTCCTTTCAACACAATGGAAGTCCTTTTCTAAGCAATAAATTTACCTTAAGTGGAAATAATGTACTGCTTGATAGGTTTGGAGCAAGTGTTGGTAAACGTGTGATCTTTAACACAAAAAACGAAACCAGTACATTAACAGAAATTCCTGATGATGAATATCCGACTGCATATCCAGATGGAAAGGGTGGTTTCTTTCTTGTGCCTTGGCAATTTTCAGAAAACAATACGGACCTAATGCACTTGGATGAAAATGGAAAAGTAAGTTCTATTTTTGATGATTTTAAGTATAATGTATTTTACGATGGTGTTAAAGTCAATGGTGAGCTTAGATCCATAGCTTTTGATGCTGAAGAAGAGATGATTATTTTTTCAGCAAAAGGTAATGATTATAAAATGGTAAGTATTCCTGATGGGGACTTAAAATATTATGAGCGGTTCCATTTTTATTGGCAACAAACAGAAAAGCTTTCTGCTTTAGAAGTACCTAATGGAGATTCATACGATACTTACCTTTTTGGATTTGATTTTGATCCAGTAAAAATTAATGAAGAACCGAGAAAGGAACGATTAGTAGATGTCATTGTAGAAGTAGATAAGGTAGTACTTTTTTATCTGGATAAAGAAAATAAAGAAATGACTTTTGAGGATTTTGATTTTGCTACTGAAGCCACAAGCCTCCGAAATACTTTGGATATTTATAGAAATTATTACAGTAACAAAATAAAAATCGATGACGAAAGATACATGCTTAACATTGATGATGTTGGCATTGGTACGGAGCCTTGGATTTATAATGTAAGTGATGGTTCTATTGCATTGTTGAAAGACATTAAAAGTGGTTTTACAGGTTCATGGCCAGATCAGATGTTCCGCTCACCAAACGGACAAGAGACTTATTTTACAGCAGTCAATAATCAAGACGAAAGGCAAATCTTTATATTCGATGAGGATTCTGTTAATCCAATACTTAGTTTTGATCAAAGTTCCAAAACTGATTTGTCAGTGACACCTTCACCCACTAATGGTGAAATTAGTTTGAATCAAAGGTTAAGCCATCTAAAAATTTATAATGTCCAGGGCCAAATGGTTTATTTTCAACAAGACTATTTAACAGAACAAGATTTGAATGTAAATCATTTAAATAATGGGCTTTATTTTATTCATGCAATTAATACAGAAGGAGAGTATTGCAATCAAAAATTTTATGTAAGTAAAGATTAATGAATTTGATCAGCGATTAGTTTTGAGACTCCTTCAATATCCGATGAGTCATATTTATGAAAGTCTCCTTGGTTTCTAAACCAAGTCATTTGTCGTTTTGCATAGCGACGAGAATTTCTTTTGATTAGTTCTTTTGCTTCTTCTAAACCAGTCTTGCCTTCAAAGTAATCAAAAAGTTCTTTGTAACCCACCGTGTTTAAAGCATTTTGATTTCTATAAGGAAGAAGAGATTTTGCTTCTTCTAGGAGCCCTGCCGAAAACATTAACTCAACTCTTTCATTTATTCGATTATACAGCTCTTCTCTTTCCATTTCAAGCGCAATTTTTAGCACCTTAAAAGGTCTATCTACTTTGTTTTTATTCCAAAATGACATAAAAGGTTTTTTGCTAAAACGAATAACCTCTAATGCCCGAATGATGCGATGTGGATTTTGGAGATCAGTTTGAGCATAATAGGCTGGATCACTTTCCTTTAATTCTTCTTGTAATTTCTCTATTCCGTTTTGCTGAAATTCTAGTGTCAAGTTTTCTCTAAAAGAAGGTGGAACAATTGGAAATTTGTCTAATCCTTCACAAACAGCTTTTATAAATAGTCCTGTCCCACCGCATAAAATCGCCAAATCTTTTTCTTTGAAGTATGATTCTAAGGCGACAAGGCATTCTTTTTCATAATCTCCAACAGAATATTGGCTCGAAATGGATAAATTATCAATAAAATGATGTTTAGCAGCAGCTAATTCTAACTTATTTGGTTTAGCAGTTCCAATACTCATTTCACGGTAAAACTGCCTGCTATCCGCTGAAAAGATTTCAGCTTGATGCGATTTTGCGACTTGTATGGCAAAACTTGTTTTGCCTACTGCAGTAGGTCCAGCGATTACAAGTAAATACTTATCCTTAATCATTAATCGAAAGTACGAAAGGTTCTTATATTTGTGTATGTTTTATTTCCCCTTGAAATATATGGCTAGGATTGCACTTGGAATCAATTTCAAGAACATCTACTTTTCTAATTATGAAAATTTACCCAAAGGAAAACCGGTTCTTTTGGTGAGCAACCATCCTACAGCCTTTATAGAACCTTGTATTTTTGGGGCATATCTTCCTCGAAGAGTACATTGGTTGGTTCGTGGAGATCTCTTTAAAAAGCCGCTTTACAGAAAATTGATGAATGACATCAATATGATTCCAATTTTTAGAAAAATTGATGTAGAGGGGATAAATAATGTCGAACAAAATTATGGAACCTTTAAATATGTTCACGAACTTTTGAGTAAAAATCAAATGGTTCATATTCTTGCGGAAGGGAGTACCAAACAAGTCAAAAAGGCAAGACCCTTAAAAAAAGGGACTTCAAGAATGGCATTCGGGACGCTGGAAGAATATGGAAAAGACATAGACATCCATTTGGTGCCTTGCGGAATGAATTACACTCAAGCCGATAAGTTCAGATCTGATCTATTAATTTCTATTGGACAACCTTTTAGAATCCAAGATTACCTTAGTCTATACGAAGAAAACGAAAATAAAGCTTATCGAAAACTGACGAATGATTTGACCAAAGCTATGCGTCAACACATCATAACCATTGAAGATGAAGAAAACACTGATCTTTATGAACATATATTTGAATTAAATAGGAATAAATCCCTTAGAAGGATATTTCCCATATATGATACAAGTGAGAATTTGAAATTTGAAAAAGAGTTTGAAGTGTGTGAAAAGGTAAATGCATTAAGTGATGATGAAAGATCAAATCTTTTTGAAAAGACCAGTGCTTATTTTTCTGCCTTAACGGCAAATGGAATCAATGATTTTGGAGTAGCTCAATCTTCTTTCGGAAATTTAGGTAAGATTCCTATTCTTATTCTAGGTTTTATTCCATTCCTTATTGGCCGTATCGCAACTTTCATTCCGGCCTATTTTGCAAAAAGTATTTCGAAAAATAAAGTAAAGCAACTTGAATTTAAAGCTTCGGTTGCCTTAGCTTTAGGGATTGGTTTCTATTTCTTAATGGCTATAGTCCTAATAGTAGCTGCTATTGTAATCCAACAGTGGTGGTTTTGGGTTTTGGTCGTAATCATTCCATTTTTGGGATACTACTCTTTAATCTATGAAGAGTTTTATAAAGATTGGAACATGGCCAGAAAATTCAAAACTTTAGATGCAAATCAACAAGAAAAACTAAATACTCAAAGGCAAGAAATTTTTTCTAGCTTAGGTGAATTAAGTGAACCATTATTAAGTGTTAGTTAAATCTTTTAATCAATAATTTTGACCTACGACTTTGTCATTGTTGGAGCTGGTTCTGCAGGCTGTGTTTTAGCCAACAGATTGTCAGAAAATCCAAAAAACACTGTGCTTTTAATTGAAGCGGGAGGGTCTGATTTCAAACCAGAAATTCACATTCCTGGTGCTTACGTAAAACTTTTCAAAACCAAAGTAGATTGGGGCTATTGGACTGAGCCACAAAAGCATTTATACAACAGAAAAATATATTTACCAAGAGGCAAAGTACTTGGTGGAAGTAGTTCAACTAATGCCATGGCCTATGTAAGAGGAAATCAAGCTGACTACAACGATTGGGAAGCCCTCGGGAATAAAGATTGGGCTTACCAAAGCATTTTACCTTATTTTAAAAAGGTGGAAAACAATCATGACATTCACAATAAATATCATGGAACTGCGGGACCTTTAAATGTGATATTTCCAAAGACCTTTGACAGCCCCTACGCAAAAGCCTTTGTAAAAGCTTGCCAGGAAATAGGCATTAAGAAAAACGAAGATTATAATGGAGAAACACAAACGGGAGTAAGTCCTTTACAATTCAATATAAAAAATGGTAAAAGACATTCAGCTGTAGATGCTTTTCTAAAGCCCATTCTGAAAAGAAAGAATTTGAAGGTCTTAACCAAAACCAGGACAACAAAGCTTGACATTGAAAGAGGAAAAGTCGTTGGGGTAAAAATATCCAAAAAGGGGAGAAGTGAAGAAACGATAAAAGTAGGTAAAGAACTTATTCTTTCGGCAGGTTCATTCTCATCTCCGCACCTATTGATGTTGTCTGGAATAGGCAATAAAGATGAATTAAAAAGACATAAGATTGAATGTAAATTAGATCTAAAAGGTGTTGGAATGAATTTGCAAGATCACTTATTCTATCCAGTGAGCGCCTTGTCAAAACAGCAAAAAGGCTTAAATCATCATTCTACTGTTTTCCGGCAAGCTACCGGAATCACGAAGTGGGTTTTTACAAAAAAAGGACCTTTTAGCATTAGTCCTTTGGAAGCAACCGTTTTTGGAAGATCTAGTTACAGTCCCGATAGAGTAGATTACCAGTTTCATTATACTTCTTTTCACATTGGAAAGGGATATGAAACGGATTTCTATGATCTTAAAACTTTTCCAAGAGCAGACGGCTTTTCTATTTTACCTACTTTGTTAAGGCCTAAAAGTAGAGGTTATGTAGGTTTAAGAAATGGAGACCCATTTGCTGACCCTTTGGTTCAAGCTAATTTTTTATCAGAAGAAGCAGACCTGAATTTGTTATTAGAAGCTGGTAAGAAGGCGATTAAAGTTATGGAAGCAAAAGCTTTTGATGATTACCGCAAAGAATTAATAGCTCCTCAAGATTATTCTAATGATGAAACATTTATAGAGCACATAAAAAAATCAGTAGAAACAGTTTATCATCCGGTAGGCACTTGTAAAATGGGTCAAGAAGAGGATGCAGTAGTAGATGAGCAATTAAGAGTTAAAAACATCGAAAACTTGAGAGTTATTGATGCTTCAATTATGCCTCAGATTGTTTCAGGTAATACGAATGCTGCTGTTTATATGATAGCTGAGAAAGGTGCTGAGATGATTTTAAATATTCATAACTGATTTTAAAATTTTAATGTTTTTAGTTATTTCTTTATTATTAGTAGAAGCAAATCCCATTCTAATTGCATTTATTAATTTTCCTTCCTTATTATAAAATGCAGGTTTGGGAATCATCAAACCTTCTTGCATACATTGTTCTCTAATTTTTACAAGATCATACTTTTTCTTAAATTTCACCCAGGCGGCGAAACCACCTTTTGGAGTTTCAAATTCAGCGGCTTTAGCTAAGCTAGTCCTCAAAGTTTTACTAAAGAAGTCTCTTCTTAATTTATATTCTTTTACTGTCTTTTTTAAATACCTATTCATATGACCATCTTCATAAAGAATAGCCATTGCTCGTTCAAGGTTGTGATTGCCGTGGCAAGACATGAATCTAGACAGGTTACTGATTTTATCAATAACATCTTTAGAAGCTACGACATAACCTAATCGAATGCCAGGAGCAAATATTTTGCTTAAGGAACCGACGTAAATGACGTGTCCAGATTGATTACAGGCCGCCATTGGTAATACTGGACTACTGTCGTAATGAAAATCATAATCATAATCATCTTCGATAATGGCAAAGTTGTATTTTCTAGCATAATGCAACAAGCTCATCCTACGTTCTGCACATAGGGTGGTAGTTGTTGGGTTATGATGGTGAGGCATAATGAAGACGGCTTTGATTTTTTGTTTTTTGCATATTTCTGCAATAGCATCTACGTCCATTCCATGTTCATCCATTTTTACAGGAATTAATTTTCCATCGTTCAACTTTATGATGTTATTGCCAACATTAAAACTTATGTTTCCAACAACTACAGCGTCTCCTTTTGTCAGAAGCAATTTAAAGATTAGATAAAAGGCCATTAAACTTCCTCGAGAAATGAAAATATTCTCCATTTTACAATTTATTCCCCTTGAATCTTTTAGCTCTTTGACTAATACTTCTTTGAGTTTTGGGTCTCCGCTAAAATTGTTTGAATACTTTAATAGAGAAAGATGCCTTTTGCTTTTGAGCAATGCATTTGTCGTTTGGGTGAGTTCCTTAATTGGAGATAGTCTCAGATCTGGATATCCAGCATCAATGATGTTCTTATAATTTGATTTAGAATTTTGTGTTGGATCCTCCAAAAAGGGGAATTTATTTGGAAGGTCTAAAGGACTTTTAGTGCAAGGAGCAAATTCACTTTTAGCTATTTTATTAGTGTCAATAACTGGAAGTTTTTCATTTATAAAAGATCCTTTGTTCGGTACAATTTCTAGCCATCCTTGAGCTTCTAACTCTTCAAAAGCATTGTTTACAGTTTGTCTATTAACATTTAATAGTTGAGAAAGGACCCTAGCTCCCGGTAGTTTTTTCCCAGCTTTCAAGGTCCCTTCCATAATTAGGTCGATAAATCTTTTGCAAATCTGCAAATACAAAGGAGATTTTGCTTTTCGATCAAGCTTTATAATGGTCTTATATGGCAGCATCTATCCGGTATGTGTAATGTTTAAAAAGTGGTGTAGTTATGTAGTCCAGTTAAGTTATACTTTTATAGCGTCAATAACAATAAATCTTTACAATGAAAATGAATAAATTTAAAAGAAGGCATTTTGGGAAACAGTTTTTGATGCTATTTAGCTTTTTGATGCTAGCCCCTTATCTTATGTTTAGTCAAACAGATTCAGAACTCACTGTTAAGCTTCAAATAAAAGGTGAAGGAGGCGAAGCAATTGTTATAGGAAATGCTTTGATTCTATCGCCTCAAGATTCTAGTTTAATAAAAGGTACCGTTTTTTATGATGGGAGTCTAGAGATCGACAGAAATACAGAAAAACCTTATATTCTAAAAGTTACTGCCTTAGGTTATGAAAATTTTCTTAGAAAAATTGAGAGCAATCAAGTCTTAGAAGGTTTAAACAAAATAGCATTAATAAGTAGCTCTTTGGAAGAAGTTGTCGTAACTGCAAAGCAAGAATTATTTGTTCAAAAAGAAGGTAAATTTATTGTGAATGTTGAAAACTCATTACTTAGTAATGTCGGTTCTGCCTTGGATGTTTTGCGTAACTCACCAAAAATCTTTGTAAACAGTAATAATGAAATTACTGTCATCGGAAAAGGAAATGCCATTATTTATCTTGATGGTCAAAGGATCAATTCCTTTGACTTGATTCAAAATTTAAATTCTCGCGACATTAAAAGCATTGAAATAATTGAAAACCCAGGAGCAAAATACGATGCAGATGGAAATGCAGTTATTGAAATAAAAACCAAGTCTAGAAATCTAGAAGGATTTAAAATAGGCCTTTTGAGTGAGCTAGAACAAGGAACATACCTTAGAGGATATAACAAGATCACAGGCTATTACAAATTACCCAAATTAATGTTGAGTGCAAGTCTTGGGTTAAAACCTTTCAAATTTAAAGCTAGAAATGATTATGCCCGAACTTACTCTGAAGATGATCAATTGGTGTACATAGATAATAAGTACGTTTACATCACTAGAAGAATTAGCCAAGATTACAGTTTTAAAACCAATTATCAAATCAATCAAAGCAATGTGATCGCTTTAAATTTCTTTGGTAGTAATTCTAATTCTGATAGAAATGCTGTTAACAATAATTTGTTTGATCTGAATGGAGAGAATCATTTTAAAATGAAAACCTCATTAATAGGTCCTTTAGATCTACAGAACAATACCATCAATCTATTCTATGAATCAACGCTAGATACTTTACAGAGCGTCCTTTCTATTTCGAGTCAATATTCAAACCATCAGCTTAAGCGAATAGAAAATATAGTGCAAGAGTTTCAGCAAGAAAATGAAAGTAATGAAATAAAAAGGAAGACCTATAATAGAAATGACATAAATGTTTTCGCTGGTCAAATAGACTTTGTTAAAAACTTTAAAAAGCAATTGAGTTTGGAAACGGGTATAAAAACGGCGTGGATAGAAAATAAGAGTCTACTAAATTTTGAAGCCATAGATGAAGTTGGGAAAAAAGAATTAATTTCTGAATTAAGTACAGATTATAATTACGACGAACAATTGTATGCAGCATACCTCAGTGCAAGTTTTCAAAAAAATACTTGGAACATTAAAACAGGACTTAGAGGTGAACTGAGCTTGGTGAAAGGAGTGTCTCATGAAAATTTAAGTAATGAAACAAAGAATGAAAACAGATACTTAAATGTATTTCCATCCATTAGTGTAGGAAAAAAACTAAACCGCCATACTTCGATATCTTTAGCTTATCAGGAAAAGATACTACGTCCATCCTTTCAAGATTTAAATCCTTTTACTTTTTATGTTGATTCATTAGTTTCATTTAAGGGGAATCCAAACTTAAGTCCAGAATATAGTCGAAATGCATCATTAAATCTGAATTTAAAAAAACTGAATCTTGCCTTAAATTACAATTACATAAAAGATAAAATCAATACAATTATAGTCATAGGTGATCTAGACGAGCCTGCAGTATTTGATTTCTTCAGAGACAATATAATCAGTACAAATGAATACGCTATGACCCTTTCAGCTCCGCTCAGCAAGGGAAAGTACAATAGTTACTTTAGTTTGACGGGTCGTGTGGAAACCCATAAATATTTAGATCTATCTGAAGTTGTTTCAAATAGACAAGCAGGAATATATTTTTACACCAGTCAAAATTTCATGTTGCCCGCGGATGTTAAGTTCACCGTGACTTATCAATACACCAGTAGAAGGGTGGATGGTTTATATACTGATAATGCTTTCTCAGTTTTGGGATTTGGTTTAAGTAAAAAGTTTTTAGAAGGAAAGTTGCATCTCCAGCTTTATGGAAATGACATCTTGGATACTTATAAGTTTAGAGGGGTGGCTTCTGTCTATGGGAATGAATGGACTTATTTATCAGCAGGAGATTATCAATACTTGAAATTGAGTGCCGAATGGAGCTTTGGCAAATTAAACAGTCAACAAATTAGAACGAATAAAATTTCAAAGGAAGAATTGGAACGCCTTTAAGGATTATAGTAAACTAAAAACTATGATCTGGTTTTTTCATCAACAGTCTTTTTTCCCAATTCTACGGCACGGTTGAGTGCGGCATTTGCACCTTCGATGATGTCTTCGTGAACCTTATTTTTTAGATAAGAGTTCAATGCTGCCTCAGTTGTGCCTCCTTTGGATGCAACTTTTTGAATCCATTCTTCGCAAGAAAAATTTGCGTTTTTGTATAAATCGACAGCTCCTTTAAAAGTTTGACTTACCAATAATTCGGATTCAGAAGAAGAGAAGCCCATAGATTTTGCAGCCTTGATCATGGCATCCATGAAATAATAAACATATGCTGGTCCGCTGCCCGATATTGCCGTAGCAGCATCAATAGAGTTTTCATGTTCAACATAAATAGATTTACCTGTGGTATTGATTAAGTTTTGGACCATAACCAATTCTAATCTAGTTACCCAATCACTAGACGTAAACGCAGTCATTCCCATTCCAACTTGCGCTGGGAGGTTGGGCATAGCACGAATAACTTTAGAGATGTCCAAAGATTGGCTTATGGTTTTCATTTTTATTCCAGCCATAATCGATAGGAAAACTTGTTGATCATTGACTTGATCTTTGATGTCATCAAAGAGCTTTTGGATATCTTGAGGTTTCACAGCTAAGATGATTAAATCTGCAAGGCTTACGCATAAATTTGAGGATCCATAGACCTTACCTATGTTTAGCTCATTTAATTTATCAGCTTTTTCCGGAGACTTTTCAAGGATCATTAAATCGTCAGTTGTAGTGATCTGCGATCTTAAAAATGCTTTTGCATAGGTCATGCCCATATTTCCGCCACCAATGATCAATATTTTCATACTTCTACTTTAAGGATTAAAAGAACCAAATACTATACCTTAGTTCGGCTGTATAGAGATTTTGGGGTTTTTGTCATTCAAGTCAAATTAAACAATCATCTTTCAAAAGATGAATTCTTAGTAACTTAAAGGAAAAATGCGATACTTAGCTTTTTTCATTTTAAGCCTATTGTGCGCTTGTCAGCCACAGCTCCAAGAAGTAAACATTAATAGAAAGGATGCCGATGCTGTTAAACCGGCTTATGCTATGGTCATCCATGGTGGTGCAGGCACAATTACTAAAGCCAATTTGAGTGAAGAAAAAGAAAAAGCAATCAGGGCAAAATTGGAGGAGGCACTCATCAAAGGAGAGGCCATGCTCAAAGCGAATAAACCAGCTTTAGATGTTGTTGAAGCAGTTATTCATATACTCGAAGATTCTCATCATTTTAACGCCGGCAAAGGAGCCGTTTTTAATCATGGTGCAAAAAATGAAATGGATGCCTCTATAATGTCTGGATTAGACCTTAAAGCTGGAGCGGTTGGAGGGGTTGGCGTCATCAAACATCCTATTTCTGCAGCAAGGGCTGTTATGGAAAAATCTGTGCATGTGATGCTTAGTGGGGAAGGTGCTGAAGAATTTTCGAGAGAACATGGTTTGGAAATAGTAGACCCCTCTTATTTTTATACTGAAGACAGAATGGAAAGTCTAAAGCGTGTTAAAGCAAAAGAAAATAAAAAATTGACGGAACAAGAAAAGCATGGCACGGTTGGTTGTGCAGTCCTTGATGCAGAAGGTAATTTAGCTGCCGGTACTTCCACAGGTGGGATGACCAATAAGCGATGGAATAGGATAGGAGATTCGCCGATTATTGGAGCAGGTACATATGCGAATAATAAAACTTGTGCAGTTTCTTGTACAGGCCATGGTGAATTTTTTATTCGATATGCAGTTGCTCATGATGTTTCTGCAATGATGGAATACAAAAAAGTTAGCTTGCAAGAAGCAGGAAATGAAATCATAAATGTCAAATTGAAAAATGCAGGAGGAACTGGTGGGTTTGTGGCTGTCGATAAAGATGGTAACATAGCTATGCCTTTTAACACAGAAGGGATGTATCGTGCATATATTAAACCTGGAGAAAAAGTAGTTCAGATTTATAAAGACTAAAATTGAGGGGTGATTGAAGTTACTTGATAGATGGAGTTATAACTGAGCTTATCTTTTGCTAAGTTTTTCTTATTGGCAAAAAAATAAGCTCAGGTTTAGTATTCATTAAAATTGCTTAGTCAAGCAATAATTTATGCGTATAAACTTGTCCTTTTGTACTAAAACGCACAAAGTAAATGCCAGGGTGCCATTCTGATAAATCCATTTGAATATTAGCCTTCTTAGTATCTAAGTTTCTTTCAATTATTTTTCTTCCTTGCACAGAAAAGATTTCTAAAGATTTAATCTCTTCTTCCAAACTTTCAAAAGTAATGTTCAATATTCCTTGACTAGGATTTGGGTAAATCTTCAGCGTTTCAAACAAATCAGCTTTAGAGACTGCTACAACATCATCCACATCAAAAGGGCCAAGTTCAAATTCACATCCGTTTGCATCTACAACAGTACAAGTGTAAGAACCCATACCTAAATTACTAACATTTGGCTCTGTATCTCCCGTGCTCCAATTATAAACATAAGGTGGTGTTCCTCCAATAATGACTACGTTGATGTTGCCATTCGGATTACCATTAGTTGCATCAGTAATCAATAAGTTGTCTAATGAAAATTGTTCTGGTTCTTCAATGACGATCTCTGCTTCAAAAACACAATTGCTATTATCAGTTACAGTAAGTTGGTAAGTTCCAGCGCTTAGCATGCTTGGATTTTGACCAGAAAGTCCACCCGTCCAATCAAAGGTGTAAGGCGGCGAATTCCCTGAGTTTATACTCAAATCTATTGAGCCATCATTTCCACCATGACAAGTAACATTTTGACTGCTTATTTCTACACCTAAACTACCTACTACTTCAACAGCAATAAGGCAGGTCGCACTATTACCAGCTTCATCAGTTGCGGTCCAGGTTACAGAAGTTAAACCATTAGAATAAATGTCCTGTGCAGAATTGGTATTGTTGAAATCATTAATAAAGCTTACATCCCCACAAAGATCACTTACGATTGGATCTGGAACCATCACGAAGGTGTCACAGACAGGCCCGCTTATATTTATTGAGATTTCATCTGGACAAGAAATGGAAGGATTGGTTTGGTCTTCCACAGTTACATCAAAACTACATGAAGAACCATCAGGTAAAGTATAAACATTACTTGTTGTTCCTAAGGGAAAGTATCCACCTCTTTCTATACCTTCAGTTTGTGTTGGCGTGATGTTGTTACTTACCGTACCATTTAGTTCCATGATCAAAGATAGATTTTGGCCTACAACAGAAGTCAAGGTTGGTTCTGGCCAACCACATTCAACAGAAGAAAAATAACTTGGATAGATTTCTGTTTCCAAAGAGTAACCCGCAATAAATTGCAAAGTGTTTGTTTCTGGAACAACCAATTCTATTACTATGATTTTATTTCTTTCAATGTCATAATTGGTAAATAACTCATAGTTCATATTACCTAAAGTAGGAAGAACAAATTGCTTGCTAAATACTAAGGTCATATTTTCGTAGAGTAAAGCTCCGTCCAATTCATAAATGTTTAAATCTATTTGTTGATCATTCGTATCTGCAAATCCGATTCCAATGCTAATGGTTTCAATGTGAAAATCACCAACTACTCCCATTCCAGCTAAGTCAAAAACCCTAAGGTGTCTTGATTCTTTATTTAATCCACAACCAAAAGAACCATCAACAGTATTTGAAAGGTTCTGTCTCAAAGAAATATCAATTTCGTTGCATATTCCCGAAACTTCTGGGATTTCATAATTGACAAATGCACCACAAGAATCTTGATCGGTTCCCACAGTTATGTCTTCTGGACAACTTACGAAACCTGGGTTTGAACCATCTTCTACGATGATGGAAAAACTGCATATGCCCTCGTTACCTGCCTCATCTAAAATGCTAAAAGTATTCACTGTGGTTCCAACTGGAAAAAAAGAATTACTTGCTAAACCTGCAATTTGAAAAACTGTATCCACGCCACAATTATCTTCAAATTGTGGCAAGGTATAAGTGACTTGCGCTAAGCAAGTATTAGGATCTGCATCAACCGTAATGTCAGGAGGACAATTAGGCATTGGGTTTTCCACATCAGCTACAAAAACATCAAACCTACAAGTGTCAGTTAAACCAATACTGTTTACTGCTACAAACTCATTTATAGTATAACCTAAAGGAAATAGACCTCCAGATGGAATACCGGCGATGATGTAAATTGAATCAAAACCACAATTGTTTACTGTTTGAATTTCGTATTCGACAAATCCCCCACATTCACCAGGAGAGGACTCCGCAGAAATAGGCGTAGGACAAATGATAAATGGAGCATCTATTTCTTGGACGATAATATTAAATGAGCAGGTATCTGCATTCCCAATTTCATCGATGACTACCCAAGTATTTGTAGTGACCCCTACCGGAAAACTTCCACCTGATCCGATGCCATCTATGAGGAAGATGGTCTCGTTTGGACAAGTGTTATCTGAGGTGACGGTATAAGTGCCAATCGCAGAACAAGCACCTGAAATTGCCGTCAATGTGATGTCTTCGGGACAATTAATTGTAGGATTGCTTGCAGCGCAAATAATTGGTAAAACTATTGCATATATAGAAGTCAAGATACTTTTAAGAGTCATATTATGAGAAACGTTTATTTAATTGAATACTTAATGCAAAAAACGTATAAAATTCGTTAATATCTATGTAATTTTGTATCAGATGAATAAGCTGGGCTTTTTTCTCAGTTTAAATGCTCTAAAATGCCTCTTTCCTACAGTTAATTAACCGATTACGAATTATTTTAATATAAATGTATTAAAATAATATACTATTGAATTTTATAAATTAATTATAGAGGATATTAAATCCCCTTAATGGCCCGTAAATTAGTACATCAAATCAATGATTTGAACTATAAGACTGTGTTCTTATGGCTTTTGGCGTTTATGGCCCTTAATGTAAATCTTACGGCCCAGTTTTCTAAAAGTTGGGACGATTATTATGGCGGTGAAGGATACGATGAAATACAAAAAATTATTGAAGTTTCAGATGGCTATATTTTTGGCGGGACTGCTTCTTATACCACAACAGGAGACCCACCAGTTAGTTACGGTTTAAGTGACTACTGGATATTCAAAACTGATTTTGACGGAAATTTAATTTGGAGTGAAGTCTATGGAGGATTAAGCACAGATATTCTGCTTGATATCATTCAGACCTCTGATGGCGGCTTAATGTTAGCTGGTTTTTCATTTTCGGATGACGATGGGATTAAGACTACACCTTCTTTCGGAGACAAAGACATGTGGCTCGTAAAATTAGATGCTGCGAGAAATGTTGAATGGAATAGAGCCTATGGAGGCAATGCAGAAGATCATCTCTCAAGCATAAAACAGACTTCGGATGGAGGGTATGTATTTGGTGGTTGGACCTCAAGTTTGGTAAGTGGAAATGTAAGTCAACCTTCAAGAGGAGGAGAACATGACATTTGGTTATTGAGAGTCGATGGCAATGGTAATTTGATGTGGGAAAAAAGAATAGGTGGAAACGATAACGATCTTATGCAGTCAATGATCTTAGATCAAAATGAAGACATCATACTTGCAGGGGTTTCAAAATCGGGGATTAGTGGAGAAAAAACCGAAGCATCTTTTGGTAACCAAGATTATTGGATAGTAAAGTTAAACCTAGCCGGAGGCATCATTTGGGATAGAACACATGGCGGCTTATGGGTAGATCAAGCTCAAACCATAAAAGAATCACCTACAGGAATAGTTTATGTGGGTGGATATTCTGAATCACCAATAAGTGGCGATAAAACTTCTCCAAATAAAGGAGGAACAGATTATTGGTTAATCTCTATTGATGAGAATGGGGATAAGCTATTGGACAGGACTTACGGAGGTGATGCGAATGATGTCATGCGTGATATAGATTTTTTACCTAAAGGTCAATTGGTCATTGGTGGGCAATCAGGTTCTGATCAAAGTGGAGATAAAACAGAAGATTCTTATGGGAATTTTGATTATTGGACCATTGTTTTAGATGATGCAAATAATGTTTTCTGGGACGCTACTTTCGGAGGAGGAGACATTGATAACTATCAAACGGTAAAAAGACTTTCTAATGGAAGTTTAATGGCAGGTGGATTTTCTTTGTCTGAAAGCGGAGGTAATATATCAGGTCAAACAAATGGAATACAAGATGGCTTGTTGGTCGTTTATGATTGTACACTGGAAAATTATTTAGACCTCGGTTTAGATACCTTGGTTTGTCAATACGAACCTATCCTTTTAGATGCTGATGTGGGATTAGATTATGTTTGTGAATACGCATGGGCTGATGGGTACACAGAACCAAACAGGATTGTTATTGCTGATGGATCTGCTACTTATTCGGTAACGGTAACTGATGTTTATGGATGTACTGCTACGGATGATTTTAACATTGAAACATTACCTGCTCCAGTATTTGACCTCGGAAATCCATTGAGAGGATTGTGTATCGGAGATACTATTTATTTAAACACAACAGTTTCTGGTCCTGGCATTACTTATGATTGGAATACCGGTAGTACGCTAAACTTTGTTGAAGTCACAGAATCTGGTATGTATGAATTAACCATAACAAATGGGATCGGATGTACTTTCGCAGACACTGTAACAATTGTAGATTACCTTTTACCTGCTTTTGATTTAGGTGATGATGTCAGCATTTGTGAAGGAGATACTACGACTTTTACAGTAGCTCACCTCGGACCAGGTTACGAATGGCAAGATGGATCGACTGAGTTTTTTATCCAAGCTTTTGAAGCTGGTAACTATACTGTTACTGTTACTGATAATAATCAATGTTCAAATACTGATGATGTTAATTTGCTTTTCTTCCCAGAAATGGAAGTTGACTTAGGTCTGGATACAACCATTTGTTTAAATGAAGAAGTGGCATTAAATGCAATTATTTCCAATTGCCCAACTTGCACCTACCTTTGGGAAGATGATTCAACAGAAGGATTAAGAGTAGTTTCACCCCTTGAACATACCTTGTATGCTGTGACAGTTACTGATGAAAATGCATGCAGGTCAATTGATGAAGTCAATGTTTTTGTTCACCCTTTACCTGTGCTTACTCTTCCGGAAGACAATGAAATTTGTCTCGGTGATTCCATCGATATCGTTTTTGAAATTGAAAGCATAGGGCCTTTTGATGTAGTCCTTGACATCAATGGAAGCATAGCTAATTATACAGACATTTTTACAGGTCATACGGTTAGGTTTGGACCAAGTGAGACAACTACCTACACGCTTGTGAGTGTTACTGATGCTTCTTTCTTTGAATGTCAATATACTGAACCGATAGAAACAACCATTACTGTTCATGATGTTTACAACATTGATTTAGAAAGAGAAATTTGTGAAGGAGACAGTTTATTAATAGGAGATACTTATCAATATGAATCTGGTGTATACATAGATTCTTTGCTAAGCATTAACAACTGTGATAGCATCATCAATGTTGAACTGATCGTAAATGAAGTTTCTGTAGAAATTATAGAAATGACAACTTGTAATGAGGAGGAAGTTAGAAATGATTCTGTTTATTTTTCCAATCAATTTAATTGCGATAGTCTAGTCGTTACCATTATAGAATTATTGCCTTCTGACTTTAATGAGTTTAATGAAACAAGCTGTGATGAAAACCTCGTGGGGTCTGACACTTTATTTTTAACTAACCAATTTGGTTGCGATAGTATTATTGTTAATAATACTTTGCCATTACCAACTGATGTTTCTAATTTAAATGAGTTGACGTGTGATATCGATCAAGCTGGATTGGATACTTTGTTTTATACAAATCAATACGGTTGTGATAGTTTAATCATAACGGACTATTTATACATTCCTCCTGATACCATTCAGCTAGCAGAAGGCAGTTGCTTTCCTGAAGAAGTAGGAATGGATACCCTATTTTTATCGAATCAATATGGTTGTGATAGCACCATAATTACAACGACAACTTTACTGCCAAGCGATACCTTGGTTAATAATTTGATTACTTGTGTGAGTAGTGAAGTAGGTAGTGATACAATAATCGTTATCAATCAATTTGGCTGTGAAAGTTTAGTGGTTACTAATTTTGTTTTAGCCTTATCTGATACAATAAATGTAACGATGGCTGATTGCAATCCAGATAATGTTGGCATTGATTCAACCTTGTACATGAATTCTACTGGTTGTGATAGCCTCGTTATTACTACCACATTATTGTTGGAACCAGATACCATTTTGTCAGGGACCATTACCTGTAATCCAGCACAAGTTCCAATCGATACGATATCATATTTGGACTTGGAAGGTTGTGATAGTGTTGTCATTACTACGTATACATATTTACCACCAGAAACAATTAATATAGAAGAATTTACTTGCGACATTAACCAAACAGAACCAGATACTTTTAATTTGTCCAATCAGTATGGCTGTGATAGTATTGTGATAGCGAATTACGAATACGTACCACCAGATACAACTATGCTACAAGGGACTACTTGTGATTCTTCATTAGTGGGCATCCAAGTGGAAATCTTAATGAATAGTATAGGATGTGATTCAGTCTTGTTGACAGACAACGTATTGCTGCGACGAGACACAACAGTGATCGAAGATTTTATTTGTAATGAATCCACTTATGCAGATACACTTTTATTGACCAATGAAGTAGGCTGTGATAGTTTAGTGATTACAAATTTTACGGGTGTAGATACAGAAATGGTCTTTGTTGACGATAACACATGTGATCCTGATCAAGCTGGCATTGTAACAGAAATTTTAATGGATCAATACGGCTGCGACAGTATTGTGGTAACGAATTATATGTTGATTGATGGAGACACTACTGATCTTGTGGAACTTGTTTGTTTACAAAGCCAAGTCGGAACTGACACTGTAGTATTCCAAGGAGAACTCTGTGATAGTTTAGTGGTGACGCATTTTAATTTTTCACCACCAGATTCAACACTTTTTGAGTTCAACAGTTGTAATCCACTGGATACAGGAATTTTTATAGAGACCTATACAAATGAAATAGGCTGTGATAGTGTAGTAATCAATCACATTCAATTTTCAGAAATGGATTCATCCTCAGTTTATGAATACAGTTGCTTAACCTTAGATACGGTATTGAATATTGTTGTTTTTGAAAATCAGTTTGGTTGTGACAGTACCGTTTATGAATACACTATTCCAGGTTTTGATACAACTTATATGATTGAATACACATGTGATCCATCTGAGGTTTTTGCAGACACCCTTGTTTACCAAGATTCAAATGGCTGCGACAGTCTGGTTATTACAGGCATTGAATTAAGCGCAGCCTTTGAAACCTATTTTGTAATTGCTACTTGTGATAACGATGAGGTTAAATCGGATACTGTTTACTTAAGGACGGATGAAGGTTGCGATAGTTTATTGATTTATAATACCATCTTGGATTTACCTAGTTTATTAGTTGATCAATTTGATCCTCCATGTAATGAAGATGATGGTGGAATTATAGAAGTTCAAATTGATGGGGGCACTGAACCATATGACATATACCTAAATGGTGATTATTATAGCTCTCAGAATGTTTTTACTGGTTTAAGTACTGGAACATATGAAGTGTTGATCAATGATGCAAATGGTTGCGAGAATGACATGCTTATAACACTGGTCCAGGAAGGAGGCATTAGCATTGATGTTGAGCAGATCTACCTAATCGACTATGGAGATTACGTCGACATACAACCTATGATTAATGGTGATTTAGATACCTTCTTTTGGCAAGGAATAGATTCCTTGATCTGTGAAGATTGTTTGAATCAATACTTCCTACCGGAAGAAAGTATGACTTTAAACCTAACAGCAGTTGATACAGAAGGCTGTAAAGATTTCAAGCAAGTAATCATTGTTGTGGAGAAAAATTATGATGTATATGTACCATCAGCTTTTTCACCCAATGGAGATGGCATCAATGATGTATTCTTGATTTATGGAACGGAAAACATAAAAGAGATTAGATCATTTGAAATCTTCGATCGCTGGGGTGAAAATTTATTTTATAAGGAGAATCCTCAAATTAATGAAGAATTAGATGGCTGGGATGGCGTTTTTAAAGGAAAAACCATGAATCCTGGAGTTTACTTGTATCAATTTGAAGTTGAATTTTTTGATGGATACAAAGAATTTAGAAAAGGAGATTTTAGTCTTATTCGCTAAGATTTGAATTTTATTAAGAAATTTTGACTTCAAAACCTTCGTTAGAGCATAGAATATGTATAATTCATGCTTTTTTAATTACATTTTGGTATCTTAATCTACTTGATAAGAGTATATTAAGCTTAGCTTTGCAAGCCAAAAAAATCAGATGAAGATTTATTATACATCTTTATCAGAAAAGATAGATTAATGGACTTTGGATATATTTTTAAAATATTATTAAGAGGAAAGTGGTTGATCCTAACGGCGATCATAGTTCCTGCAATTGCAGCTTTCCTTTATGTTAATACCCTTGAAAAGACCTTCAAATCTGAGGCCCTTATTTCTACAGGGGTATTAGGATCTGCTGGATTAGATCCAGAGGAAGATAGACCATACCTCCAATCGGACTTAATAAAGATGAGTTTCAATACTTATGTTACTAAGATTCAAAGTGCATCTATGCTGCGTTTATTAGGCTATAAGATGTTAATGCATGAGCTTGATAGTGAAAACGAGCCTTTCAGAAAACTTGAAGGCGAAGAAATAGAAAAAGTAAACTCAGTTAACCTTCAAAGGTTGTACGATAAAATGGCCGAGCGTTTTGAAGCCTTAAATGGTGGAATGTTTGATGCCTCTGTAGAAAGAGACTATCAAGAAGTCGCAGAAGCATTTAATTATGACATCGAGGCTTTAAAAGATGATTTAACAGTTTATAGATCTGGTGAAACAGACTACTTAGGCATCACTTACAAATCAGGGAATAAATTCTTATCTGCATACTTGGTGAATGAGTTATGCGATTTGTTTTTATCCTCCATGAAATATGACCAACAAAAAGAATTGGTCGAGCGATTTGAATTTGCCTCCCGAGAATCAGTGCATGCTAGAAGAAATCTTGACTCTTTGAAGAATACTCTCAATGCTTATAAGATTGAACATAATATATTAGATCTTGATGCTGAAGCTTCTGAATTGATAGAGCAAATTGGTGGCATCCAACAACTACAAAATAAATCCTTAACAGACTTACCTTCTCTTCAAGAGAAACTGAGAGTCATAGAAAGTGATTTGAATTCAAGTAAAACAAATAAGGTTAGAAAGCAAATGAACAAGAGGGCTGAAAGTGATGACCTTATCTATATAAAAAAACAAATAACCACGCTAGAAGAACAATACATCATCACCAAAGATGAAAACCTTAAAGCCGAAATCAATATGCTTAAGAAGCAAAGAGATGGATACATCATTGATTATACTTCAACGGAAGTTTCAGATGCTTCGATCGTAGATATTGATGAAGACAAGGAGAAATTGGTCTTGGCTACTAAAATGGAATACATAGATGCTGTCTCTAGTAAAACTGCGATTTCGGAAATATTAGGAAGTGCAAAATCAAGAGCAAGAGCTTTAGTAAGACATAATGCTTTCATCTCCAAATTGAGTAATGAACTATCAATTGCAGAAGAGGCTTATGAAAACTTCAAAGAGGAACAAAGAGATTCAAAATCCAAATTAGACAAGTCTTCTTTTCCACTTAAAGTCAGAGAACAAGCATATGTAGCTAAAAAGGCGGAATCAAACCATAAGGCTTTGATATCTGCATTTTCTGGTGTAGTAGGAGGGGCTTTTGCTTCTATGTTACTTTTAATGTTGGCTTTCTTTGATACCACATTAAACAATACCAACCAATTTGAAAAATTTACTGATTTGGACCTAATTGGAACATTAAATCAGTTGAAAGAGAAAAATTTTGACCTTAAAGAGTTGTTTGGTTCTGAATTGAACAACCAAAGTTTAGAAGTATTTAAAGAGTCCATAAGAAGTATGCGTTATGAGATTGAAAAATCCAGCGGATCATCTTTCTTATTTACTAGTACTAAAGAACAAGAAGGTAAAACTTTCATAATCATCATGTTAGCACATGCTTTAACTTTAAAAGGCAAGAAAGTGTTGATCATTGATACTAATTTTAAAAACAATTCTTTAACCAGAATCTTCAATGAAGACTCTAATCAAAACAAGCTAACCACTAGATTAATTGGGGAAGCGAATCTTGAGCAAGAATTTGAGACCAAAAACGCATCCGGAACGGGTCAATTCAAGTTAGATAATGTAGACATTCTGGGTAATAGAGGAGGAATGAGTTCTCCTTCTGAGATTTTTGCAGGAAAAGAGTTTAAAAAATTGATTGAAGATTTTGAACATAATTACGATTACATCTTTTTAGAAGGCCCTTCTCTTAATAAATATGCAGATTCCAAAGAGCTAACAGAATACGTGGATAAAGTTATTACAGTATTCTCAGCAGAAGAAAACATCACTGATGCTGACAGGAAGTCTATTAGTTATTTACAAAAATTGAATGGAAAATTAATGGGTGCTGTCTTGAATAGGTTGGAAATGATCAACTTAAACTAAGAAGTACTTAATTTTTTTACAATTCGGGAATCATCAAAATGGCGGCAGCTGGTAAATCATATTGGATAAGATCTGGATTCTTTTCGATTCTTGAAAGGCTTTCCATGATCATATTCAGTTTTGGAGCCTTCATTTTCGTAGTACGACTTTATCCGATGGAGATTTATGGATATTGGGTACTTTTCTTATCAGCAACCAGCTTCTTAGAAATGGCGAGAAACGGTTTAATCCAAAATGGATTAATAAAGTTTTTAACAGTAGCCGAATCAAAATCCGAAGAAGGAAAAATATCTACAGCTTCGCTTGCATTAAATGCAATGCTTACCTTTTTTGCTGTTTTATTGCTTATCGCCCTTGCCAAACCCTTGAGTGTATTATGGGATGCCCCAATGATTGTGAATTTATTTCTAATCTACACCATTACCACAGTTATCATTTTATTTCAAGTGCACATTAACTTTGTTCAAAATGCAAATTTGAACTTCAAAGGTCCAATGGTGAGTAATATCTTGAGATCGGGGATTTACTTTATTTTGATGGCTTGGGTTTATTTTAGTGTTAAATTCAAAGGGATGGAATTGCCTCCTTTAGAGTGGTTGGCAGGATTTCAAATATTAGGCGCAATAGGAGGAGTTATAGGAACTTATTTGACAGGCAAAAAGTATTTGGTTTTTTCTAAAAAAATAGATTGGGATTGGGTAAAAAAGCTCTTTTCTTATGGAAAATATGTTTTTGGTACTAATCTAAGTACAATGCTCTATAAAAATACAGACAGATGGATGTTAGGAGCCATGCTTAGCGGCTCCGGAGCTGTAGCCCTATACGATGTCTGTATAAAAATAAATAACCTCTTAGAGGTCCCTACACAATCAATAGCCCAAGTAGTTTTTCCACAAGGGGCCAAAACTGCTGCAACAGGCACAAAAAAAGAGATCAAAGAGCTCTATGAAAGAGCCGTTGGAGGAATATTAGCCTTAGTTATACCAGCTTCGATTGTGGTACTTCTGTTTCCAAGTCAAATTCTTAGGATAATTGCAGGACATGAATATATGGATGCGGTTAATCTATTGATCGTTACAGTCTTTTTTGCATTGATTTTTCCATTTAATAATCAATTTGGGACAATCCTTGATTCTATAGGCAGACCGAAGATCAATTTTTACTTTGTAGTCTGTAGCGCCACTTTAAACGTCATATTAAATTATTTTTTTATTAGTAAATACGGGCTTATGGGGGCTGCTTACGCTACTTTGCTCTCCTATGGAATAACCTTTGTTGTAGATCAAATTATATTATATAAAATGTTTGGGACTAAACCATGGAATGCATTTGTTTATATCCCCAAATTTTATGTGATCGGATGGAAGTATGTAAAGGACTATTTAAAGAAAGATAATACAAGTAAAACAGGTAACTTACGTAGTAAAATAACAGAAAATACCATAGATAATTAACTTAGTAGATAGCTAGCAATTGCGAAAAACACCAGACATAATATATTTTACCATATTTAGATGGGATAATAACTACTCATCTAGCTCTCATTCCATTGCTAGAGAAGCTGCAAAGCAGGGTACACGGGTGTTTTATATCAATCATCCTTTTACTTATAAGTATTTTCTAAATGCTGAAATGAAGAAAGTCATCAGCAGACACAGATCCAAACTTTTAAAAGGAAAACCTTATGAAGATACGGATGTGAAAACGCCAGAAAACCTTCATTCAATCATCACACCATTGATGTATCCAATCAATAGGCTACCTCCTGGTAAAACTTATGAATGGTGGTTAGCAAAAAATGATAAAAAAGTAAGAGATACCATCAAATTCATCATTAATAAGTTTGATGTGAAAGACTACATATTCATCAATTGTTTTGATCCATTCTATCAAAATGTTCTACCAAAAGAGCATATGCCTTTGGTAGATATTTATCAATCGGTTGATGACATTTCTCAAAACCCATACACCATCAGGCATGGAGTAGAGCAAGAAAAGGTTTCTGTTGCGAAAGCAGATATGGTGATTACCACCTCTACTAACTTGAAAGAAATCATGTCTGCATATTCAAACGAGGTTCATACCATCCATAATGCAGCAGCCATCGATATCTTTAGCAGAACCTATAAAGAAAAGTTTGAAAGACCAGAAGAGATAAAGAATATTACCAATAAAATCATTGGTTTTACTGGATGTTTAGATGCAGTAAGGATAAATTTTGACCTATTATATGAAATTGGTGTAAAACATTCTGACAAGACTTTATTGATTGTAGGGCCGTATGATGAAGCTGAAATGAAAAAAGCTCAATTAAATACGCTAGACAATATTATCTTTACGGGAGCGAAAAACATAAATGATCTACCTCAGTACCTACATTTTATGGACTGTGTGATCATCCCTTTTGCTAGAAATACCTTAACAAGAAGTATTTATCCATTAAAAATAAATGAATATTTAGCTTCAGGAAAGCCGGTTGTTTCTTCTAATTTTTCTGTTGATATACTGACTTTTAAGGATGTAATTCATTTAGCAGAAAATGATGAAGATTTTATTAATAAGATAAATGACGCACTTGCTGATCAATCTGAAGAGAATTTAAAGATTAGATTAGAAGTGGCTCAAAAAAATAGTTGGAAAGCCAGAGTAGAACAGCTATGGTATGTAGTAAAAGATTTTAATATTAGACAAAGAAATAAAGAAGTGTCAGTTACTGAATTAGCAAATAGTGGACTAAAAGACAATAAGAGTGGCATTGTCAGAAAATTGGACGACAGACCAGCTTTAAAGTCTTTTCTTCATTGGTGTCTAATACCAAAAAATGACTACAAACCAAGATGGTGGGTAAGGCATTTGTTAACACCTTTGATTCATACTCGTGGCAAAGGATCGAAAGTGCGTAGAAAAGCAAGAATAGACGTTTTGCCGAACAACACTTTTCATCTTGGAGAAAGAGTTTTGATCGAAGACTTTGCAGTATTGAACAATGCCGTTGGAGATCTTATCATTGGCGATAGATCACTTGTAGGAATTTCTAGTACCGTAATTGGCCCAGTTACCATTGGAAACGATGTGATGCTTGCTCAAAATATTGTGATCTCAGGATTGAATCATGGATATGAAGACATCAAGTATTCAATCAGAGAACAACTGACGATCACGAATCCCATTCTTATTAAAGACGAAGCTTGGATCGGAGCGAACTCTGTTATTGTGGCAGGGATAACCATTGGAAAGCATTCTATTGTTGCAGCAGGAAGTGTAGTTACGAAAGATGTTCCTGATTATACGATTGTTGCTGGAAACCCTGCAAGAATCGTCAAACAATATAACTTTGATGAAAATACATGGGAAAAGGTGAAATCGTTTTCCAGATCCAAAACTGAAGAATATGCAAAGATCGAGACTGAAGCAAATTATCCGGGAAAAAAACAACCTGGTACTCTCTCCCAAGGAAAAACTGATTGAATACATTAGTTTAGGAGTAGTAGCCTTAACTTTTTTTGCTATTTTTTTAAAAGTGGTTTTCATCTAAGAAAATTCTTGAATGGCCTCCTCCGAATTCGTAAACGATTTTTCAAAGTGGCTACGCCACAAAGTAGTATTACAAAAACTCAATAATCCCTTAGGGTATATATTTATTGTGCTTTTTAGTGTGATGCTAGGTTTAGTGATCGGTATGACTGGCATCAAAACCGGTGCTATCATGCTAGGAGGCTTGATGGCTCTGCCAGTCTTGTTCTTGATCTTAGCTGATTTACAAATTGGCTTAATCCTTATCTTAATTGTAGCTTTTCTTACAAACCTTCTTGCAAAAATTGGAGACTATCCAGTTGGAATTGCTTTAGATGCCTTGGCGTACTTTATGTTGTTTGCCATTTTTATACGACAAATCAAAGAGCGTAACTGGGAGTTTGTAAACAACCCAATAAGTTTCTTCATCATCATATGGATTTGCTATAGCATGATTATGGCCTTAAATCCTGAAGCAGAGTCTATAAAAGCTTGGCTTTACTCTGTGAGAGCTATGGCCGGATTGATCATCATTTTTTTTATAGCGCTTTATGCATTTAACTCTTTAGAGCGAATAAAGTTGATGTTCAAGGTCATATTATTCCTTTCATTCTTAGCAGCACTTTACGGCTTAAAGCAAGAATGGATAGGTTTTGAAGATTGGGAAATGGCTTGGCTTAGAGCAAATGAGCGAAGATGGCTATTGATAGTTCAGTGGGGAAGGGTAAGGGTCTTTTCAATATTTTCTGATCCTACGACCATGGGTATACCGATGGTCTATATGTCCGTCTTTTCTATTATACTCGCTACTGCACCCATAAAAATTTGGAAAAGAGTCGCACTCATTGTTGCAGCCTGTGCCATGCTCCTTTGCATGGGTTATGGAGGCTCAAGAACACCAGTCGTTTTAATACCAATTGGTTTTATGTTTTATGTCTTGCTGACTTTGCAAAGAAAAATTTTAATGGTATCTGGGATCGGTTTTTTATTATTCTTTGTCATAATGCTAAAAGACAGTTCCAATCCTGTGCTTTATCGATTACAGTCCGCCTTTAGAAGTAATGATGCTTCTGTACAGGTTAGGTTAGATAATCAAAGATTAATACAACCTTACATTCGGACTCATCCATTTGGATCTGGTTTAGGTTCAACAGGGATTATGGCACAACGATTTTCACCTAATTCTAAGTTTGCTAACTTCGCACACGATAGTGGATTTGTAAGGGTAGCTGTAGAGATGGGTTGGATCGGCTTGTTAATATATATGGCTTTACTTTTTAAAATCTTGCAAACAGGGGTTTATTACTATCTCCGTGTACGGGATCCGGTCATCAAAACCATGTATCTGGCCATAAATTGTTTAATTTTCATTTTGATTGTTGCATCCTATCCTCAAGAGATTATTATCTTATTGCCTACCAGTATCATTTTTTACATTTGTGCTGCAGCAATTATAAGACTCAAAGATTTTGATCCAGCCTTCAAAGCATTACAAGAAGGTTCTCTTCGAGGAAAGGAAATGATCAAGGTAGAAGAAGAAGAAATTAGGGTGTAAACCCTTTAAAAATTTGAAATAATGAATTTGAAATACCTAACGTTTAAGTTATGCTTAGCCATATTTTTGCTTACCGCAAATGGGGATCTAAATGCACAAAAGGTAAACTTCGATACCTTGGTTTATTCTCTTGATAATCCGAGTTATGATTTTGCAAATTATTTGGTTACACTGGCTTGGGAAAATAATCCTGAAAATCGTGCGTTCAATCACAACATTGAAATAGCAGAGAGTGAAATTAAAATCGCCAAAAGAGATTGGGCCCAGGACATAGGTTTGACTTTTAACTTAAATGAAAATAACATTAATCCACCAACTGTTCTAACAGAAGAACAAAGAATGATTTTGGAAGCTGCGGGGATATCAGATGATGCTTTCAATTTTGGTACATTCAGTCCATTTCCTAGGTATAATTTAGGAGTGCAATTTAATCTCGGAAGATTAATTACCTTGGGTAAAAAGGTTGACATTACAGAAAACCAGTTAGAATTAGCTAAGTTAGATTCTGATCAAAAGAAAATGATTATCCGTGCAGAAGTAATGCGAAGGTATCAAACCTATCTTCAAGCTTTTGAAATTTATAAAATTCGAGTAAAATCGGAACAAGATGCTGATGAAATTTTCACTTTAATGAGATCGCGTTTTAGAGAAGGAAGTGTCAAGTTTGAAGAATTCAGTAGGTCATCTTCAGACTTACAGCAAGCAAAAGAAGGTGTTTTAGAAGCAAAAGGGAAAATAGATATCGCCGAAATAGACATCGAAGAAATGATCGGAATATCTTTAGAACAAGCAAGAGCTTTTCACAATGAAGCTTTTGAAAATTAATTAAAATATGGTTTCCATTTTCAAGCAATATCAAAGTGAAGTAGGAAGCTTTAAATTTTCTAGGGCGAGAAGAAATTCAAGTTTTCAAGGGAGAACTTCAGGGCTTGCTCTTAAGTATGTCATCCAAGGAAAAGAAACATATAGCATTGATGACAAAAATTTTTCAATACCTGCTGGAAGTTTTGTGATCTTCAATCCATCTAAAACATATCAGACTCATTTTAATGGAAATTTTAAAGAGGTTTTAGGTCTCTGCATTGACTTAGAAAAAGATGTAATTATCAATGAAGAGCAAAGAGGATTAATTGTTAATACAGTATATGAATCAGAATTAAATCCTATGAGTCTATGCATGCAAAATATCGCATCAAATAATTATACTAATGAAAATTTTCAATTAGAAAATCTAGTAAAAGGGATACAGCAGTTTAGTAATGAAAACTTGGATTTTAATAAACGCTTGGAAATTTATTCTAAAAAGTTGATTACACGAAAAGAGATTGTCTCAAGAATGCGTTCCACTAGAAAATTCATCCAATTAAATTTTAAAAAGAAAATTAATCTTGACCAATTAGCATCAAGATCTAATCTTTCAAAATATCATTTTTTAAGATTGTTTAGACTGTGCTTTCAACAATCGCCAAAGGAAATGATTATTGATTTAAAAATGAAAGAAGCACAAAAAATGCTCAAAGATAAAAAGAGATGCAGTGACATAGCTTTTTATCTTGGTTATGCTGACCAAGCTGCTTTTTCAAATCAATTCAAAAAACTCTTCAAGTATTCTCCGTCTGAATTTGTCAGGTAAATTTCATTAAATCAAGTCTTCTTTTCTTAGCAAGTTTTTACAAGTAAATTATTTGTATCAGGATTAACTTTGTAGGCAATTTCAAACCATTTATTGTTGATGGTTTTTGAATGGTTATGCTATCATAACCGTAAAAAATGTACAAACCATTATGTTTTCACTAACGAACAGGATGAAAACAACGTCCTTATGAATAAGAGCTTAAGTTTTATTAAATGTAAAATCTGTTGTTCGGAATATTTATTTAAAACAAACAATTAAATCAAATCAGTAAAATAAGCTAAATGAAAAACCTAAGGAATTTGACGCTCTTTTTAATGTTCATCATGCTGAGTTGTTCAGGTGATGATGACTGTCCTATTGCAGATAATTTAGATTTGTTTAATGAATTATGGAAAACTTTCGATCATGAATATGCTGCTTTCGAAATTTTAGATAAAGATTGGGATGCAATCAAAGATAAGTATAGCCCATTAGTAGACAATAATACCACGGAACAAGAATTGTATGAAGTGTTTAAAGCTGTTTTGTTCGAACTAGAAGACGCACACTCTGATTTGCATACAGAATCTGATTTAGGCTCTGTTCAATATTATTATGAGGTAACTGATAAGGCTTCAAGAAATTACATAGGCTGGTCTGATTTGCAAACAAAATATCTCGAGAATGTAATCGAAAGTACTCAAGAGTTAGCTTATGCAAAGATCCAAAATGAAGACATAGGCTATTTAAGACTAAGAACTTTCTCTGGTGATCCAGCTGATTTTGACCTAATGGATGGGCTTTTATCTTCTTACAGTAATTTAAAAGGAATCATTATCGATGTTAGAAACAATGACGGTGGCAACGAAGCAAACGCTAAAGAAATAGCAAGTAATTTTGTTGATAAAGAAACTTTGTACAGGTATGCGAGGCTAAAAGAAGGCTGCGAAAGAAATAAATTGTCGGGTTTCAGAAGTTTAGAAATGAATGCTCACCCTACAAATCATTTTGCTGGCAAAGTTATCTTGTTGACAAATAAAAAAACCTTTAGCGCAGGCGAAGACTTTACACTCATGATGAAAGCTACTCCAAATATTGTCCATATTGGTGATGATACTTGGGGCGGATTTGCCACAGGCCCGAGTAGTAAGAAACTTTCAAATGGTTGGAGGTTTAGAGTATCCAAGAAAATAAGTTATGACTTGGATAAAAATCCAATTATCGGAGGCATAAAGCCTGATGAAAAGATTGTTTTATCTGAAAATGATATGGATAATAATGTAGATAGAATCATAGAGCGAGCTATTGAGATATTGGATCAATAGATCCTATGGACGTTCTTAGCAATTTTTTACAAGTAAGTAAGTTCCTTTAGTTTTAACTTTGTGTAAAAGAAGGATCTTGGATTCAATGATAAAAGGCTTTACTTTGTTAATGTTCTGCTTGTTTTTTCTACAAAAAGAAGCACATTTACAATCCAATGCTCAAGATTTCGATGCATTTGTGGATGAATTTATAAGAGAATATGAGCAATTATCTATAGCTCCCTTATCCATTTCTTATTTTACCAATTTAAATCAAATCCCAAGTTTAGATACTGTACTCATTCAAGAAGATTTTTTTTTAAACACAAAAATCGAATTGAGTAAATTTAAAATGGAAACGTTTAATGAGCAAGAAAAAATCGATTATCAATTAATAGAATACGAAACCAAATTAAGACTTTTAGGATTACAGCTTGAAAAGAAATGGCATAATATTGAAATCGACAGTATTCATCAATCTGGACTCCGCGATGTCCCATTAGGAAAAGAATGGTATGTTTATTTTCTAAAAAAATGGGTAGACTTAGAAGTAGAACCTGAAGAGATGTTTTTGTTTGGACTAAATGAAATCCATAAGGTAAAATCTCAAATGGAGGCCATCCAAATCAAAAGTAAACTATCCAAAAATGATTTTGAAATATTTTTATTGGGTCAAAATTTTTACATCAATAATGTTGCTGAAGTCCAGCAATCCTTTGAAGAATTACAGGTAGAAATATGGAAAATAATCCCACTTTATTTTCCTTACCTAGACCAATTGTCGAAGGCAAAAATCACCAGAGGAAGGAGCAGTCGGCTTGCAAAAGTACCCGCTTATTATAGAAGTGTGGATTCTACTTTTTATTATAATTATTTTAATCAAGCCTTTTGCAATAGACAATGTACTTGGATCTTTGTTCATGAAGCTTCTCCAGGACATCACTATCAAATTGCTATCAATAATAGCCTTAAAGAATCTAAGATTAAGCACCTTTTTTCTTATTACGGGTTTTCGGAAGGCTATGCTGCCTATGTTGAAGAAGTGGGCATAGAATTGGGATTTTACAAAGATGCTTATCAAGAATATGGGAAGTGGGAATGGGATTTAATTAGGTCCCTTAGAGTTGCCTTGGATGTAGGTATTAATTATTATGCTTGGGATGATGAGACAGCCATGGCATTTTGGAAATTACACATCAGTGGACAAGATGATATAGGCGAACGAGAGATCAATAGAATGAAAAACTGGCCAGCACAAGTTATCACTTATAAGTATGGTGCAGACAAGTTTCTAAAGTGGAAAAATAAAGCTCAAGAGAAAGCAAACTTTAATTTTAAATCCTTCCATACTGAAATTTTAAAAAGAGGTAGTTTGCCTTTTTCTGTCCTAGAACAATATCTTTCTGAATGATCAAATTGACAAAGCTATTATGACACATCTAAAATTTTTATTGTTTTTTCTTTTATTTTCTTTAAATCTAAATGCTCAACAATTAGCTAGAGCGGGATACTTAGGGATTCATTTGCAGGATTCAAAAATCGAGCAAGGTGTCGAAGTGCTAAAAGTACTTTCTAATTCTACCGCTTCAGCCATTGGTTTGGAAGTAAATGATGTCATTGTAAAAATGAATGCATCAGAAACTCCTAGTACTCAAGCATTGATTGCAGTAGTTGCAAAATGGTCAGTTGGAGAGACACTGCGGATAGACATAAAAAGAAATGGAGAAGAAAAAGAACTTAAAGGAATTGTAATTGCCAAACCGATTGAAATTTCAGAGGTAGGTACTTTACACTATGATGAAGTGGCTTATGATGGTGGAGCTTTAAGAACAATTTTAGAGATGCCTAAAGGTGTAAAAAACCCACCTGTTTTAATGTATCTTCCAGGTATAGGTTGTTCGTCCTACGATTTTGCCTTAGATGAATCTCATGTCATAAAATTATTTATTGAATCCATAGTTTCACAAGGAATTGCTGTCTTTCGAGTTGAGAAGCCAGGGATGGGCGATAGCAAAGGAACGACACATTGCGAGGACATGGATTACAAATATGAACTCGGTGCTTATAAAGCGGCTTTAGAGAAACTTAAACAGCACCCCGGTCTTGATCAGAAAAAAGTGTTTCTTTATGGAGAGTCCTTGAGTACCGTTGCTGCACCGATTTTGGCTCAAAAAAATGAGGTTGCAGGTATTGTGGTTTGGGGAGGACTGTCTAAAACATGGTATGAGTATTACATGGATTTGATTAGAAAGCAAAAGGTTTTATTTGGATTAGATTTTGAGGAAATTGACAAAGAATTTAGAGAAGTGCAAACCTTTTACTTTAAGTTTATGGTTGAGAAATATACGCCTGATGAATTAGCTGCTATAGATCAGTTCAAAGACTTGGTAGAACAATTTTTTATCAATGATCGTTGGCTGGGGCTTCATCATTATAGTTTCTTTCATACCTTAAATGAAATTGATGTCCTGACAAACTATAAGAAAGCAAATTGCCCAGTTTTAGCTTTGTCAGGAGAATCGGATATTCACACTTCTAACGAAACTTGGGCAGATGAGATTTGTGCAGCAGTAAATTACTATAATCCTGGAATGGCTACAAAAATAACCATCCCTGAAACAACACACCATTATTTTAAAGTCCCTTCTGTCAAAGAATATTATGAGCTTATACAAACTGGTAAATTAGACCAGAATTATAAATCTAAAAATTTTAACGAAGAAATACCAAATGCAATATGTAAGTGGGTACTGGATTATAAAATCTAAGTGCTCACTTAATTATTGAATTTGAATTGATAAAGTTTTCAATGAAGAGCATTATGCCTGCGCTGGGGGTGTATTAAAATTCATGTTCGGAAAAGGATTTTGTTGTTCCTGAATTTGTCCAAACTGAGCTTCGTACTTTTTTACATTCTCAGCAAGAGCCCTTAGTAATCTCTTTGCATGAGGCGGAGTCATAACGACCCTAGATTTTACTTTCGCTTTTGGGACATTAGGTACGATTCTGATGAAATCCATCACGAATTCAGAACTTGAGTGTGAGATTATCGCCAAATTAGAATATACTCCTTCAGCTATATCTTCTGGAAGTTCTATGTTTAGTTGTCCTTTTCCTTTTTTTTGCTCAGCCATTTTATGTAAAATTAAATTTTTTTGAGAATATGGAATCATTAATTAGATTCCTTTGTATATATACTTTCAAATGTAAAACAATTTATACTCAAAAACGCTTAAAAAGATTTTAACAATGGAACAATATTTTGCGGCCAACAAAAAACTATGGGATGAAAAGGTTCCTGTGCATTTAGACTCTGATCTTTACATGATGGAGGAGTTCTTAAATGGCAAAAGTTCTTTATGTCCTGTCGTGCAAGAACAAGTAGGCGATGTCAAAGGAAAATCGATCTTACACTTACAATGTCACTTTGGTCAAGATAGTTTAAGTTTAGCTAGAATGGGAGCAAAAGTAACTGGAGTAGACTTTTCTGCTCAGGCTATAGCCAATGCTAGAAAGTTAAATGACCAATTGAACTTGGACGTCAAATTCGTTGAAGCTAATGTCTTAGAGTTGAATGGACTCTTAGAGGAAAAGTTTGACATGGTCTTCACTTCTTTTGGAACAATTATATGGTTGCCGGATTTAAATAATTGGTCCGCTGTCATTAAGCATCATTTAAAACCTCATGGTGAATTTGTGATGGTTGAGTTTCATCCAACAATAAATGCGATGGATTGGGAGAATGCAAGTTTTGATTACAATTATTTTAACACAGGAACTCCTTATCATGAAGTGGTCGAAGGAACTTATGCAGATAAAGATTCTAATCTCAAAGGGGAAGAATATTTTTGGCTGCATTCTTTTGAAGCGATCTTCAGTAATCTGCTCGCAAAAGGTTTAAAATTAAATGAATTTAAGGAGTACCCATTTTCATCGTATGATGTGTTCGGAAAGATGAACAAAATTGAAGACTGGAAATTTGTTTGGTCCAAGATGAAAGTTTCCTTTCCACATATGTTTTCGATCAAGATGACATTAGAGGGGTAATCCTCTAATGTTATTATTATTAACAAATAAGTACGCAATTGTAGTGTTGATTTTAGATTATGCTATTTAAAGCCATAATTGAAGCATTTTATCAACATTTCGAAACAAATATTGTAGAATCTGAAACAAAGGAGCTATTTTAGAGAATAACCTCACAATCGGGTTAGTCAAATTAAATGAAAATCCTCTTAAAAATTGGCTTAGCAGCTGGTTTTACATGTTTATCTTATTTTTCCTACCTAAAGTTTACCCAAGACGTAGACTCAGATGCTAATGATTTATTAGTTGATGTTAATGCAAATTACCCTTGTAAAAATAATGGCAAAGATCTTTGTCAGATTGAGTTGCCTACAGTTTATACACCTAGTAGTTTAAAAAATATCGATTTACCTCCTTTGTCTAATAAAGACAAGGCAGCATTGCAGCATCAGCTTAAGCTCATAAAAATAAGAAAGCAAAGAGCACATCAAGTAGTAGGAAATCTAAATTTAAGTGTTTGCGAATTGGAAGAAACAATAGAAGCCATTTTAGAATCTCCAGATCCAAAAACGTTTCATAAAAAACTAGATGCTTATAGAGTAGGAGGAAAAAAAAATACAGGTGAAGTTTTAATGACTTCTTATTATACTCCTCTTATTGATGTATCAAAAAGAAGAACGTCTTATTACAAGTATCCAATCTACCGCAAACCCAAAGATTATTCTGGTAAATTGCCTACTCGAAAAGTAATCGAAGAGGAAGGGCTTAATTATGATGAAGATCTTATACTTGCCTATGCGCATGACAAATTAGACATTTATTTTATGCAGTTGCAAGGATCCGGCTATGTCAAGTATAGAGACGGAAGCAAGGAAATGTTTGGTTATGGTGGATCCAATGCGCATCATTATAGAAGCATCGGTCGGTATTTGAAAAAAAGAGAAGACATTTCTATCGATGATATTTCTCAAGATGGATTAAGGGCATTCTTTAAAAAGAATCCACTAATGTTGGATGAGGTTTTAAACCAGAATCCTTCTTACACTTTTTTCAAACCAAGAAACAGCCTTCCTAAAGGCGCTGGACATGTTCCTCTAACTGAAGGAATTTCCATCGCTGTAGATAGGAGATACATACCACTTGGTGCGACACTCATTGCTGCTGTGCCTAAATACAATGAAGAGGGATCTTTGTATGGTCACGATCTCAAAATGTTTTTAGCCCAAGATGTTGGTGGCGCCATAAAAAGCTCTGGCCACATCGATATCTATATGGGTGTAGGAGACAAAGCGCAAAAAAAGGCTTCTCAGTTTTACCATTATGGAAAAATGTGGCTGCTCCTACCCAAAACCTATGAAGGAGGAGAAGAACGTTTGGTTATGTTGGACTAAAGGTCTGAAGCAAAGAAAAAATCAAATTTAAATGTCTTTCCTGTATTGAGTAAAGGATCTTCTTCTATCAAATAAGTCCCTCTGAAACCTAAACCTATTTCGAGCCCTGCTAAATTTAAGAGGGTGTTGTCGAAAATTAATTCCACACCAGTAGACTGGAAATTTACTACTTGATTATTTAAGCTCAAGATTGATTCGCCATAATCATAAAATAAATTTGCTCTAATTCTTTTAAAATAAGTGATGCCTGCTATGCCTATGTGAGGATAAGCAAGTGGAAAAGAATAGTCCAAAGAATAATTCTGAACTTCCTGATTTACAGGAATGGCATAACCTCTCGGGTAAATAAAGTTGTCAATGTCTTTGAATGTGTTTTTGATTTCTTCTTTTTGATAGGCCCCTGTTATTCTTAAACTATGATTTTTGCCAATGCCAGGTAAGTATATTCTTCCTCTCATAAATAATTTTTGGTCTTTATCATTGTCTAAGTTTTGATTAAATGTAATGAAGGAACTGAATCCAAATTTTGGAGCAATGTTTTGTATGGCCGTTCTTTTTAAAGCATAGAGTGATAAAGTACCAGTCAAAGAATTATAATTTTCGTTATCGACTTTGGTCTCATCTAAGAATCTATTAGAAGTTCGATGATGATTAAAAGCCAAGCTTGGAGTGAATTGAGTGAAGTAATTTCCTTTTATCCCATTATGGGGCAATGAAATTTCTGGACTGATTTTCAATTCATTATAATCTAATTTTGAGAGCTCACCACCTTCAGGATTTTGATGTGCCAAAGACCTGGTAAAGAAACTCGTATTTAAATTCAAAACTGGGTACCATTTGGCGTAAGAAAGACTCAGGCGATTGACAGGTGTGTCTTCATTGAAATTGTAGGCAGTCAAAGCACTGATTTCAAAATCTTGCAAATGATTTCCAAAGCTAAAGTCAATCCCGGTTTCTTCGCTTGACAAGGAGGGCAGCCAACTGTATAATCGCAAACCTGAAATGCCTTTATATTTTTTCACCTCGTATTTTTTGCTGGGTACTTTTACTAATAGATTACCACCTTCCTCTTTTGCTGCTACCTTATCTTGCCATTCCATTTCTTTTGGCTCTAACAAATTATCCCATGCGATTGGAGCATTCATGTCATCCGTCAAGTCAATTTTACTGATTACCTTCCCTAACTCGGTATGTTCGGTAAACAATAAAATTTTACCATTACTGTCTAAGTTTGGTTGGTAGGCACCGATAGGAACAGAAGTTAATTGTTCTATGTTCCCCGCTCCATTTAAAGGGGATTTATAAATGTTATCAATGCCACTAAACGAAGCTGAATAATAAACATAATCTCTAAAAATAAATGGATCTGCAAGGATGTGTGCAGTTGGATTAACCAGATTGGTTTCTTGATTATCAGTCAATGTTATTTTGGCCAAGCTTATTTTAGAATTCACTTTTTTCTGTAAAACTATAACATTAGCTGGCTCATTGTAAGCCAACCTACTCAATGCTACACCCTTAGGAAATTTTTTGATGGTGTCGATTTCTTTAGTTACAGCATTTATTTTAACCAGGCTATTGATTAAATCTAAGCCAATTTGGATGGCGTATACATTACCTTGTTCATCAACAGTTGGTGAAAAGAATTTACCTTTTTTTGTAAGTCGCTTTTTAGTTGATGTTTTTAAATCAAATAAATAAACATCTGAAAAAGAAACGTTATTTCTTCTTGCATTAAAAGTGCCTTCTGTCCAAGTTAAGAAATCACCACAATGATTGTAATGAATGTCTCCAATCTGCATACCCATTGAACTTAGCTTCGTTTCTTTATCACCTATAATTTTCACCAGCTTTGGAATTTCACTATAGCTACTTTTGATGGCTAAAATGTTTTCCTCTGAATCAAACTTAGGAAAGAAATAGCTGGTGTTGATTCTTTTTGGTTTTTTAGTCACCGAGATAGTTGGTCTAATACCGGCTAAGTCTCTTTGCCTTTGCCAAAGTGTTTTTGCATTTTTCCAAGACTCTTTATAAAGTTCATTGGTATGAAGACCAGCATGTTTCTTCATGGCTTTGCTAAAGGAGTAAAACAAGCCTTTATAGCTAGCTCCATCTTTTAGAATAGGTGTTGTGATGTTAGTACCTTTCGTGTTTTTCAAATGTGAGAGCATCATGAACCCTAAAGGGTATTGATTGGGCACATTTAATAGATAAGACCTATTTCTAGCGACTTGATAATTGTAATTAATGTTTGCTAATCCCATTGCTCTTTGCTGAGCGGTGAAAGCTGGCATTCTTCCTCTTCCAGCGTCAGAGTAAGCCGTTTCTGCCACTACTGCATCGCCTTCAAAATACCATTCGGGTACTGACACAAATAAGGTTACGAGCCATGCTTCTTCCCCTAGTAAAGCAGATAGTATTTTAGTGAAACCTACCTTTCCATTTGAAATCTGTTGTACATGTCTATATTCATGAACAGATAATATGTCCAGCCAATCCAAAGACCCTAGAGCGTTTGGATTTTGAGGCGCTGTTGTTAAAAAATTACTTCTAAAAGGCCCGAGTTGGACATTGCCATTAGGAATAATGGATTGATTGTGGAGGACAATGTTTATTTTTTTTGCCAAGGGGCCAACAGAAGCATTTGTATTTTCTCTTTGATAGTTGACAATGTCAGCGATTCGACTTGCTTGTTGTTCTAGTCCTGCTGGAAATATTACGTTGCAGACAGCCGATTCAATTTTCTTCCAATCTTGTATGGGGTGTTGGCCAAAGTCTTGCGCAAAGGTGTGCTGAATAAACAGTAGACAAAGGATAAAAATTATTAGCTTATTCATACGTTTAGGTTTTAAGCAAAGATAAAATGTCTTTCTTTTATGTGTCAAAACAAGTTGACGTCTAAAACATATGGTTAGTTATAACTAGAAAGGTTGCCTGAGGAAAGGAAGTTTAGTCTTGTTGAAAAACATATTGGACCAAATTAGCACCCATTCTCAACGCTTGCTGCCTCAAAGATTCAGGATCTTTATGTACAGCTTGATCTTCCCAGCCGTCACCAAGATCAGATTCATAAGAATAAAAGCAGATTAGTCTGCCTTCCCAAGATAAACCAAAACCTTGTGCTGGTTTGTCATCATGTTTATGAATTTTAGGCAAGCCGTCTTTGAAAGTAAATTTTTGCTTATAGATATCGTGGCTAAAAGGCAGTTCGGAAAATTCAAGTTCCGGAAAAACTTTTTTCATGGCAATTCTTACAAATTTATCCATCCCAAAATTATCATCAATGTGTAAGAATCCTCCAGCAAGCAGATAGTTTCTCATGTTTTCAGCTTCTGCATCAGAAAAAACAACATTACCATGCCCAGTCATGTGTAGAAAAGGGTGGTTGAAGATCTCGACGCTCCCTACTTCTACTGTGGCATAATCAGGGTCTAAATTTGTACCCAATTCTTTATTGCAAAATTTAGTCAGGTTAGGTAAAGAAGTAGGATTCGCATACCAGTCTCCACCTCCGCTGTATTTTAATAAAGCAAGTTTCATGGAAGGGTCATCCGCAGTAAATGGACTTAATCCTAAAAGAGAGGCGACAAATATGAATAAATACTTCATTAAAACTTAAATTTACAATAATCGAATAGCGTTAATCTTCTATTAGTTAACGTTATTTTTAGCTAAACGTTATACAATTATATCCAATTTTATTGATTAATAAAATGGATTGCGTTACAGGCGATTATGCCCGCTGTTTCTGTTCTCAAGCGTTCTGGCCCTAATCCACAAGTTTGATAGCCCATATTAAGTGCTGATTTAAGCTCATCTGGGCTAAAATCTCCTTCAGGACCAATTAATATGGTGCAGTCACTTTTGGCTTTTGCCAAATGGATTAAATGGGTATTTATTTCATAATCACAATAAGCTATAAATTTTTGGGATTGGTTTTCGAGTGAAATAAAATCTTGAAATTTCATCAAAGGTTCAAGACTTGGGATTTGAGCTTTTTGAGATTGTTTAGTGGCAGCTATAATTATTTTGTTCAAACGAGCAGGTTTAATGATTTTACGCTCAGAATGTTTACAAATTATTGGGTTTATGCGATCAATGCCTATTTCAGTACATTTTTCTAGAAACCATTCGAACCTAGAAATGTTTTTGGTCGGAGCGATGGCGATGTGAATCTTGAAATCCCTGGCTTTGTACTTTTCTTTTTTCTCAATTATCCTTGCTCGCACAGCCTTTTTCTCTAAATGACTTATTTCACAAAGAAAAAGATTTCCTAGGCCATCTGTTACATGAACATGATCGCCAGTATGTAGCCTTAAGACCTTAAGAGCATGCTGAGCCTCTTCATTTTCGAGAAGGATTTCATCTTTTTTTATGTTTTGACTATAGAACCAATGCATCTGTCCTTTGTTTCTTTGGTATAAAGAAAGCAACACTTGGTAGATTAGAGGTAATAAATTGTAAAGAAAACTGTTAATTACACGTAAAGTATAAGAAATGCTACCTTTGCAGAAGTTTTCTAACAAATCCGAAGGTCATCATAAAAAAGAATTTATAGAATGGGAATTTTGATCATGATTGCTCAGTTTTTTTTGAGCCTCTCCATATTAATCATCTTGCATGAATTTGGTCATTTCTTGCCAGCAAAATGGTTTAAAACAAGGGTTGAAAAATTTTATCTTTTTTTCGATCCTTATTTTTCATTATTCAAGGTGCAAAAAGGCGAAACCGAGTATGGAATAGGCTGGTTGCCTTTAGGAGGATATGTAAAGATATCAGGGATGGTGGATGAAAGTATGGACATGGATGCAATGAAAGAAGAGCCGAAACCATGGGAATTTAGGTCTAAGCCAGCATGGCAACGGTTGATCATTATGTTGGGTGGAGTGATCGTCAATTTTCTTTTGGGTTATTTTATATGGGGTATGGTATTATTCACTTATGGCACAGAATATATACCTGCGAAAAATGTAACTCAAGGTATTCACGTAGATTCCTTAGGTCAAGAGTTGGGATTGATGGATGGAGATGAGATTATAAGCGTTGGTACTCGACCTTTTGATCGTTTTAATCCCGGTATTATAAAAGAAGAAATTGCAATTAATGATGCAAAAAGTATAAAGGTAAACAGAGCAGGTCAACAAATAGATATTCCTGTTGATCCAAAATGGATTGGCATTCTTACTGCCTATAAAAACCGAAATTCTTCGTTATTCTATGCAAGATTCCCATGGAAGATCGGTACCATTAAAAAGAAACTCCCGGCATCAAAATCTGATCTTAAAATTGGAGATCAGATTACAGCCATCAATGGGGTAGCGACTCCTTATTATTATGATGTGTCAGAACAAATTAGAAGCAATAAATCTAATGTTTTGAATATCAGTGTAAATCGAGAAGGTAAAGCCTTAGAGATCCCCGTGAATTGCGTACCTGGAGAAATAATTGGCATTAGCCCTTTAGATATTAAGCATTTTGTAAAAACAGAAAGAGACGATTACAATTTTAGTGAAGGATTAGCGACAGGTTTTAAGAAAGGGAATAGCTTTCTTAAAACTCAGGTTAAAGCGATAGGCAAAATGTTTTCTGGGAAGATTAAGGCAAGCGACTCTATGACTGGTTTTAGAGGCTTCGCGCAGCTCTTTCCTCAAGAATGGAATTGGGAACGTTTTTGGTTAAACACTGCCATCATTTCATTAATACTGGCTTTTATGAATTTACTTCCTATTCCAGCATTGGATGGAGGTCATGTGATGTTTTTACTTTACGAAATGGTATCGGGTAGAAAACCAAGTGATAAATTTATGCAGTATGCAACCATCGCAGGCTTTGCAATTGTTTTGACCTTGCTTGTTTTTGCAAATGGTTTAGATGTGCTTCGTTGGTTAAGAGGAGAATAAAATGGACTTTTTTGATTTTTATAAATTTGAGCCTTCATTTCTTTTAGATGAAGCTGAACTAAAGAAATGTTTCTTACAAAAAAGTAGGGAGTATCATCCTGATTTCTATACTTTAGAATCTGCAGAAAAGCAAGCTGAAATTCTCCAAATCAGCACAAAAAATAATGAAGCTTATAAGGTTTTAGCTGATTTTGATTTAAGAATGAAATACATCTTAAATGAAAAGAATATCCTCCTTGGAGAGGGAAAAGATAAGCTTGATCAATCATTTCTTATGGAGATGATGGAAATCAATGAAGAGATGATGGAAGTGCAAATGGATCCAAATCCAGCATCTATTGTAAGTATAAGTACTCAAATTGAGGCTTTTGAAAAAAATCTTTTTGCATCGATCACTTCCTTTTTGAAAAAACCATTAGATGCAATGACCGAAAAAGAATTAGCTGAAATCAAGCAGTATTACCTGAAGAAGAAATACTTGCTAAGGCTAAAGGAGAATCTCGGGCAGGTGGGAGTTTAAGCCCTTAATTAGTATCGAATAGGGAAGGCTTCAAAAGCTGATGGCACATGAAAGTCTGGACTGCTGGTTTTTGGATCTTTCCAAGTATACCAATGGACTTTAGTATTGTCTTCTTTATCGTAATAGTCAGCTCTAAATAATCCAATATGTAAGTTGTCGTTTCTAATTAGATCAAGCGAATCTAGATAAGCTAATTTTATTTTTCCTTTAATAACATATCCATTTTTTTCAATCTTGTGATTTATTGTTAATGCATTATTTGGCCAAGACCAATCAAAATCAAATTGTCTATAATATTTTGCTTTAAAGGAATGTATTCTTCCCTCTGGATCTATCTCCATTCCATAGTACTTCTTTAATTGCATGTCACATGCGAGGAATAATTCTACACGATCGGAGGTGCCTATACCATTAAAATTTATTTCAGATTTTCTAGCTATGATGTTAGAATCTTTTACAGTAAATTTAAAATGAAAGTGCGATTTACTGGTGTAAATGTAAATTTCACTATGGTCTTTTTTTGTCTTAGACCAAGGATTAGTTAAGGATAATTGCTTCGATCTTTTTGAATTATGTATGCTTTTTAAATTGGAGCAGCTTTGATAGAAAAGGCAAAGGAACAGAACAACAAAAGAAAAGAAAGTAATTTTATTCAATAGAAAGAACAGGTTATGTTTTATAAGACAGTGTAGGGTAAATGTAAAAGATAAAAAATTGAACCGCAAATTTAATTTTGTTCATCTAATAATAATTTGTTCTTGTCAGTTTTTTTAAATTGTTCATCGTAAAAAACACCAATGAAAATAGATTTAGGAACCAAGAATAGACCTCAGGTTGTTTAGTTCATGGATTCAAAATAAAATAGCTCCAAAAACCATATGTATGAGATTCTTTTTTATTTACTGTTTGATTTTTTGGGAAGGAATACTATTTGCCCAAAGCAGCCTAAGTGGAAATGTTTACTTTCTGAACAGTAAAAAGAAACCAGCTATTGGTGTACAAATAATCGCTGAAGATTCTAATAACGATTATTCAAAATCTGATGGTAGTTATCAACTTCATTTTCCAAACAAAAAGGCAGGGGATAGAATAGTTCTTAGCACCTCGGCTACAGATGGTGAAGGAAATCAGATTGTATTAGCAAATAAAAAAGTAGTAGGCCAATGTAGAATTCCTAGTTCAGCATCAGATCGCTTTGAAATTGTTGTGGCAGATTCTCTGACTTTTGTGAAAAATTCAAAGATTTATGTTCAGTCATTGTTGAAAATGAAAAAAGCTGAACTTCGAAAACTTCGGCAATTATTAGAAGAACAAAATCAAAGTGGCCAGCAAACTGAATTGGAGAAAAATCTTTTGGTAAATAAATTAGTCAAACTAGAGAAAGACTTAGGGCTTGCTCACAAGGAGCTAAAAGAAAAAGCTGCCTATCTAGCTTTATTTAATCTAGACAATGCCCCAGATTTTACTGAAAAAACTTTGAGAGCACTTAGAGGTGCTAAAGATATTGACGAAGTACTAAAAGCTATTGATCAAGACAAACTTTACAAGCTTGACAAAAATTTTCGTACTAAGATCCGCTTGCATAAAGATAGCATTCCTCACTACGAGCAGCAATTGGGTTTTCTTTATGAAGCTTACGATTTGAGAAAAGAATTGCTTTTGTCTGTTAATAGGTTTTCGGAAGCTGTACAATGTTTGGAAGCTCAAATTAAATTGGAAGAATACAAGCTTATAGACAGCATGCAGCTTGCGATTAATTACGACGAAACAGCAGAACTATTATTAAAAATTGGTCGATACAAAGAATCAAAAGGCTATGCAATGAAATTGGAGCGTTTTTGCAGAAAGAATAACAACCTTCGAGGCTTTGCTTATGCAGCAAGAAAAAACATCAATGAAATTGATTATTTATTGTCTGACAAAAGAGAAGAAGATTTCTATTTAAATTTACTTGATTCAACATTGATAAAGGAATTAGAATATTCCATTCAAAACTCTACTGACCAAGGACCTTATCAAGTGGATCAAAATAATAAACTTGATTCTCTAGGAGTAGATGTTTTTAAAGAAATTATTTCATTTATAAAAAATATAGACGATTCTGAAAATCCTGAAAAAGAATCTTGTGAATTCATTTCCTATCTCTTGTCAAATCCTATAACAGAAGTATTGACAAGGGATAGCTATTATGTTTATATTAAATATGCGGTTTGCGAAGAAATGGCTTTTGATCAAATTGCGGAGGGTTTAAATAATTACATAAATACTCTCAATAAGGATGACCAAAAAAGCCTTAAATTAAAGTGTGATTCTTATGCTTTTTTAGCAAATATATATGCTGAATTGGAAGAAGATGAGCTTATGATGGATGCTCGTGAAAAAGCAATTCTAACAAGAGAAAAATTCAGCAATGAAGATGATGTTGATGAATTGGTAAGTCTTTACGTAGGCTATGGAAACGAACTTGCTTATACTTTGTTGATCGATAGCAGCTTTTATGCAAATAAGAGTTTCGCTTATTTTGAAAAAGCACTTGAATTACAAAAATCTCAATTAAGCCCTTTCCATTTTTATATTGCCGATACCTATCATGCTTATGCTTCTTTTTGTCATCAATTAGATGATTATACCAAAGCTGAAACGCTCCTCTATAATGCCATTGATATTAAAATGACACATTTAGAAAAGGATGCGTATGAATTCTATTATGACTACTCACTTATGTCTTACATATACAACGATATGAAAGACTCTGTTCAGTATATAGATTATCTCGAAAAGACGATAGATTTAAACATAAAATACAAAACATTGTATGATCCTAGTTTGCTAAGTTTGTATTGGAATCAGCTCGATTATTATAAGGAGAGCGCAGAATACACGAAAGCACTTCTTGTTATTTCAGAACTTGAAAAAGCTATTTCGCATCACAAAAATTTAGGAACAATTTATAATCCGAATTCCCTTGAAAAATATTTAATTGATTGCTTGAGAAATAAAGTAATACTATATGCTCGTTCTGGGGATTTAGAAAAAGCTACAGAACATTGGATGGAGTATAAAAGTGATAAACAAATTCGTGGGTATAATGATAAGTACATTGAATTGCATTTGTCCATATTGGAAGCGAACGAAGCTAAAATTTTGTCTTTAATAAAGGATAATTATTTGTACTTGGATTATGTATTTCCTGAATCAATGACATTATTGAATAAATTAGAAAAGAAAGGCTTAATTAAGATAAGTGCGGAAAAAAGAATAACTAATGGATACTAAAATGGAAATAGGTAAAAGTTTTGTAGGCATCGCTTTAAGTGCAGGTTTGGCACTGGCAACCCAGGATAAAAAGGGGATTGCAATCCAACTAGTCAATAGTGTAGCTGGAAATTTAATGAGTAGCTTTATTGAAAAAGCAGAATACAGTAAGCTCCAAAATTTACTTAAAGAAACTGATCCTGCAGACCTTAATCATGACTTAAATAAACTCATTTCAAAAGCAATAGAGTGGGCCATTAGAAATATTGATTATTTATACAGACAAAATTTAATTGAGGAAAAGCTAATTGAACAAACTAGTTCCTTTACCAAGGAACTTCTCTTGGAGGTTAAATTACTTGATGCTTTATTGGCTGATGAAGATGATGGTATTTTTGAGAAAATAGAAAGACCTAAAAGTGAAGAAGAAGTTTTTAATTTACTTGACATTAAGATACAAGATTTTCCCACCATAAATCCTAGCGACCCATTTCCTGCTTTTTTTAGGAGAGAGTTTATTCCTAATCTTCAGCTTTGTTTTGGAGAATTGCTTAAGAAAAAAAGTAATCGACCTGCTTACATTGCCTACCAAAGAGCTACTTATCAAAAACTAGATTTCAGAATTAGTCAAATTATTCAACAAAATGAGGAGGTGATAAATAAGCTTAATAAAGCTGAATCTTCAAATGTGATTATCCAAAACAGTAAAGATTGGCAAAAAATTAATAATTACTTTCAAAAAAAAGATCTTCGACAAATTACACCTGAATTCGAATCAATCTTTGAGGATAGCTTATCTGTTCTTAACAAACAAACCTCATTGCTAGTTGATTTCACCGGTGAGATAAAAGAGGAGGTTTTAAAAGTAAAAAGGATTGCAAAGAACTTTAATAAACAACTTAGACAAAACTGGTTCCAAAAAAACAAGGTAATTGTTTTAGGCTTATTTACATTTACTTTTGTAATTATCTGTTTTTTGGTTTTGAAATTATTAAGTGCACCATTTAATACAAATATTGGTATAGAAGTCAATCCAGCTATTCAGGTGCAAGATGCATATCCTAAACTTTCTGATAAGGCAAAGCTTCGTTTCTTTTTACCAAATGGTATGAAGGAAAAGGGAATTTCTTTTTCTAATGAAATTAGCTTAAGTAATTTATCTAAAAGTCTAGAAGGAGAGTTGTGCAAAGTAGAACTTATTGATCGGTATTGGAAGTTGACTGATGATAGTCTAAAAATTTCGAAAGGAAGTACTAGAATCTTCCTTCAACCCAATGAAGCCTTATCTGTGATTTCTGGAAGAGTGCTTTCGAGGAATGGACAAGAATTAATAGAAGGCGTTAAAGTTGCATCTGGGAAAAATTCTTCATTTACAGATGAAAGTGGACAGTTTTTAATTAAGGTACCTATTCAGGAACGCAAGCTTAAGCACGTTTTAAGAGTTGAGAAAGAGGATTTTATCTCGAAAGAAGTGGAGTATAATGCTGGTGCACCAGTTGAAATTAGATTGCTTCCTAAAGAGTAGTACAACATTCGAAGATGAAAAATAACAAAAAAGCTCAGTCCTTAAAGACTGAGCTAATGTTAGTACCCCCGGGGGGAATCGAACCCCCACTTCCGAAGAAATCCCGATATCATCGGGACGCGAAATAAATTGAAAAAAAAGAATAGAATTAAAGATTCATTGCATGAGCAAAAAAAAGCTCAGTCCTTAAAGACCGAGCTAATGTTTGTACCCCCGGGGGGAATCGAACCCCCACTTCCGAAGAAACTGGATTTTGAATCCAGCGCGTCTACCAATTCCGCCACAGAGGCAAGATACAGTGTGATAAATTGTGCTAGGTTATCAACCCCACCCGAAGGAATCCCGAATTATCGGGACGCGTCTACCAATTCCGCCACACAGGCATGGTACATTTAAATATTTTGTCATATCCCTTTTATCAGCACT
>CALDYJ010000006.1 GCA_937941095.1 uncultured Saprospiraceae bacterium
TTGTAAAAGAAGTCGGATTTGAAAAAATCAGCCATAAAGGTCTAATCGGTTTGTCTTTATAAAAACAATAAGGTACGTTGTTTCCACATATTTCCTGATATTCGTACGTTTATTTTACTTTGCAAATCAATAAAACATCATAAAATGAGTGATAATTCATACTTCAAAAAGGATGATCTCAAAAAATTTGGAGAAATCAGCAAGTGGCAAGAAAAACTTGGAAGTAAATTTTTTGATTATTATGGAGAAGTATTTAAAGAGGGTGCTTTAAGCGCAAGAGAAAAATCTTTAATTGCTTTGGCGGTAGCTCATACACTGCAATGTCCTTATTGCATAGACGCTTATTCCAATACTTGTGTGGAAAAAGGATTAGAAGAAGAAGAGATGATGGAAGCCATCCATGTTGCAGCAGCCATCAGAAGTGGGTCCACCTTAGTTTATGGAGTACAAATGATGAATCACGTTAATAAAGTTTCAATGTAAATGGGTTTAAAACCAAAAACTAAATCATTAAAATCTAGAGGAGTAAATCTTTCAGATACCTTTTTTCAATTACAAGTCTTGAATGGGAAAGAGCAAACGGATGCTAAGTTTGAATCTTTTGCAGATAAATTAGCAAATCTTTCTTATGCTCCATTTCGACCAACTGAATTAGAAATTTTTCAAATAAACATTGGAAAACTTTGTAATCAGGTTTGTGCTCATTGTCATGTTGATGCTGGTCCAGATAGGAAAGAAGAAAATATGGATAAAGCTACACTTGAAAAATGTTTGAAGATAATTTCGAGCGTAGAGAGTATTCATACCATCGACATCACTGGCGGGGCTCCAGAGATGAACGCACATTTTAAATGGTTTGTAGAACAATGTAGTAAGCTTGGTAAAAAAGTAATAAATCGTTGCAACCTCACCATTATTGAAGCAAATAAAAAGTACAACACTTTACCTGAATTTTTTAAACAAAATAATGTCCATCTCATTTCTTCTCTTCCCTATTTCTCAGAAGGAAAAACAGATGCACAAAGAGGCGACGGTGTTTTTAAAGCATCTATAGATGCACTAATAAGATTAAATGCCGTTGGCTATGGTATTGAAGGATCTGGTTTAAAATTAGATTTAGTTTATAACCCTTCTGGAGCTTTTTTACCTGATGATCAAAATAGTCTTGAAAAACTCTTTAAGAAAAAACTCAAATCAAAATTTGACATAAGTTTCAATAGTTTATTTGCCATTACCAATTTACCAATAAGCCGATTTTTGGATTACCTCATCCAAACAGAAAACTACGAAGAATACATGGAGAAATTAGTCAATGCTTTTAATCCAATGACCATTGAAGGATTGATGTGTAGAAACACGATATCTGTGAGCTGGGATGGCTATTTGTATGATTGTGACTTCAATCAAATGTTAGACTTAAAAGTGGCTACAAAAAATGTCCAACACCTGGATGATTTTGATCCCGAAGCTTTAAAAAATAGGGCCATCATCTTAGATCAACATTGCTATGGCTGCACTGCTGGAGCTGGTTCTAGTTGTGGAGGCGAAATAGCTTAAAAAATTCTTTTCAAATCTTGGAACGAATTCTTTAAATTTGTTGATGAACTATACTACATTTTTCCTCTTCTTATCCATATTGCTTTCATGCAATCCTCCTAAAAAGGCGACGGACAGCACTGTTAACACCTCAGTTCCGACGATGCTTAATGCAGAAAGGTTGATTACATTAGAAAAAGGTGCTTGCTATGGACGCTGTCCAATTTACAAAATCCACATCAACAATGATGGCTCTATGGAACTAGAGGGCAAAAGATTCATTGATTTCATTGGCCCTCATACCGGCAATCTTCCCAAAGCAGAATTAGATGCCTTAAAAGCAAACATTAAAAGCTTGGCCTGGGATTCTTATCCTGAAGACTATCCTACTCAAATCTCTGACCTCCCAAGCTCAAAGTTGACGCATTATAATTCAAAAAAGAATTATAACACCAGATGGTCCCACGGAGCTCCAGAAGAATTAGAAACCTTAGCTGGAAAAATTCATGAGATTGCATTAAATAGCGCATGGAAAAATGATCCTAATCAAGAAGCATCGCCGAATCATATACCACATGAATTCATTGTGAAACTAAATGATGAAGAATCTTTAAACCCTTTTATAGAAGAATTTAAAGCTTATGGATTAACAATGAAAGAACAATTGGTTCCTAGCATGCCTATGTATACTTTTTACTACGACTCCAGCTTGGCTTTTCCTTTTGAAATGCTAAACCTGTTGAAGGCTTCAAAACTTGCTCAACTTGTTGAATTCAACAAAAAGGTCGACAAAAGAGATTAAATCCATTGATGATGAAAAAGCTAATTTTATTGCTAAGCATTACTTGGTTCTTATTAGGTTTTATTACTGCTCAAGATAAGCCAGCAGAATCTTCTCTTGAGCTGATTGAGGAAAAAGCTTTTGAGATCTTTGAGATGAAAGAAGGAGATACTACTTATGTAATGAAGAAGTATTACTTGTGTATTTATAAATCAGGCGAAAACAAATCACAAGGTGAAGAAGAATTGAGCAAACTTCAAAATGCTCACATGGCGCATCTCAGTAATCTAGCTGAAGATGATCAAGCATGTATTGCGGGCCCTTTTCATGAAGATGGTGATATGCGAGGAATAATAATCATGAGTGTTTACTCAAAAGAGGAAGCCATAGAATTAATTAATAAGGACCCTATGGTTAAAGCAGGAAGATTGAGTTTTGAAATTCATCCTTTTTGGGCGGCCAAAGGTTCTAAACTATTTTAATAACACAATGTGCTTTTCATGAAAAACCTATTTAATTGTAAATTATTTTTTGGTGTTTTTTTTATCGCTTTGTGTTTTTCTTGTAGCACACAGAAAGTAGATATAAAAAGTTCTGCAAAAACACTTAAGCCTGCATCAAGCCAACCAAAATTTGCACATAATGTTTATTTCTGGCTAAAAAAAGGAACGACTAAAATTGAAGAACAAGCATTCATGGAAGGTTTGACAAAATTAGGAACTGTCCCTTCTATTCATTCTTATTATTGGGGAAAGCCAGCTGCAACAGAGAAACGAGGTGTCGTTGACAATTCATACCATTACGCTATTAATTCTTTTTTCTCTTCAATTGAAGAACACGATCTGTACCAAGTTGATCCCATTCATCTAGCTTTTATTGAGGATCACAAACACATCTGGGAAAAAGTTGTTGTTTACGATAATGAAATGGAGTAAACTTTTAATCAATCCCCAAAGGAGATTCCAAGCGCACGTGCAGTCTCAATAAGGTAATGATCTAAATTGACATGATTATAAGAAGCCACAGCTTCTTGTAAAGTAACAGCTGTCAAACCGTTATTTTTATAAGAAACCATCTTACCAAAATCACCTGCCTTAACCAATTTAAATGCTTTAACCCCCATAGCCGTAGCTAAAATCCGATCAAAAGCAATTGGTGTTCCTCCTCTTTGAGTGTGTCCTAGTATGGTTGTTCTTACCTGATAAGCACACTTTTCAGCCTCAAGCTGAGCCCTTAAAGCATTACCTATCCCACCTAATTTAATGTGCTCATCTCCAACATTTGAAGCTTTTGATCCTACCACAGAACCGTTTTTAAGTTTTGCACCTTCAGCTATGACCACATTAACATAGCCTTTACCTTGGTGGTACCGGGTATTTATCTTTTCCAAAACCTTGTTTAAATCATAGGGTATTTCAGGTATCAAACAAATTTCTGCTCCTCCTGCGATCGCTGTATGCAAGGCAATCCAACCTGCGTCTCTTCCCATCACCTCCATAATCATAACTCTATTGTGTGAGTTTGCAGTAGTGACTAATTTATCAAAAGAATCTGTAGCAATTTGAACCGCAGTTGAAAAACCAAAGGTAAGGTCTGTTGCGTTTAAGTCATTATCTATAGTCTTTGGTACACCGACCATATTGACTCCCTTTTCTGCCAAAGCCAGTGAAATTTTTTGGCTTCCATCTCCTCCAATACTAATGACTGCATCAAAGCCATTATCTTTAATTTTACTCACGAGTTCATCTACTCTATTCTTAGTTCGCCACTCCCCATTCTCATTTTGAATTGGAAATTTTAAAGGATTGCCCCTATTTGTTGTTTTAATTATTGTCCCTCCTTTGACGTGTATACCTCTGACTTCATTATTACTTAAGGGAACTATTTCTGCAGGTTCTTTTAAAATTCCATTGAATGCTTCTATGCTTCCCCAAATTTCGTAATCCCCTCCTTCGCTAATAGAAGCTTTCACTACTCCTCTTATCACTGCATTCAATCCTGGGCAATCTCCTCCTCCTGTTGCAACTAATATTTTTGGCATTTTAATTTTTTGCGAAAGGTAGTAGTTTTTATAAAACTTAGGAAATACCTTTCAAAGAAGGAGCTTACTTTAATCTATTTTCACTTTCAATTTGCTCTTTATCTTCTTCTTTCATTCCTGTCTTATTTAAAACATCAATGATGAAATCTGTTTTCCCATCTATGTAGGCATCGATATCATAAGGATATTTTTTAGCCAGTACTTCTTTTAATTTTCCATAAGCTTTAACCTTTTCAGGATGAGCTCTCAAATAATCACGGAAATTCAAATGGTTTTGTAGTCCTATACTTCCTTTTTGGCAAACATATAAATGATGTTCAAACCAAACTCTATTAGAACCTGTATTAGGTGTTTTGTTATCAAATTTTTTAAAGGCTTCTCTTCCTGTGACTCCTAAATCCCCAATGTGAGCATAACCAATTTCATTCAATTTTTTTATCACTATAGTCAATAGCCTGACTTCATTTACTATAATGTCAAGGTCAATAATTGGTTTTGCTTTTAATCCTACAATTGATGTGCTTCCGACATGTTCTATTTCTATAGAATCGATGTCAATGTAATCAGTCAAAAGTGCTTTAAGTTCTTCAAATTGTTCTTTCCATAAAGGGTCGTAGTCTAGGACTATAATTCTATTTTTCATTATGGACAGTTAAAAAACTAAGTTATACATTCATACTTGAGCTAAAAGCCTTGAAAGCCATCAACATTCCGTTTATCCCAAGGAATCTTTATAAAATTCAAAGTTGAAGAAGGATTAACTCTGAGATAAAAAGAATAAGTTCCTCTTTGCGCTTGCCAACTTAATCCCATTTCCCAGCAATGTAATTTTCTAGAAAAAGAGAGATCGGGATAAGTCAATCGCTGATTTTTAATGTCATATCCGATGTTACCAACCCTAACTGACCATTGATCTGTGAGGTCCATTTTACCTCGGATATTAATAGTATGAGTACTTACTAAAAAAGTATCTCTTTCTTCTACTATGTCCCAATTCATAACAAACTGATGGCTCAAGCTGAAGCCTTCTAATAAATCTGTTATGGACCCATAATCTCCTACTGTTTTGGTTTTATTTTCACTTCCTCTGTCACTACTACGAGCGGTAGGTGTAGATTCATTACTTATTCCTCTAGTCAAATCACGCAACTGTTTAAAGGATAAATTTGTGCTCAGCCTCGCTTGCCCCCCTAAGAATCTTAATAATTTGCCTTTGTCTTTAAAATGAAATTTTTCAATTCTCTGCCCTTCCTCACTAATGGCATATGGATCCCATCTTGCGCTTAAATTTAAGGTACTAACTCCTTTCAGCAATCTAGTTGTCCCATTCATATTGATGGTACTAAATTTTAGAGAATCGGCTGCTAGATTATAAGAACCTGAAAAATTTAGGTTGTCAAAAAATTTAAACTTTTGTTCTGAAGAATCTCTTTTAGAAAAATATTTTCCTTCAAATATATTGTTTAAGCTATAGCCAATGTTGGCTTGCGTTCCATTATCAGTGGGAGCTCCAAAAATTCCATTTTCAAAAATAGAATAACTGAGTGTTTCTATTTCTCCATCTAGATTCTCGTAGGACAATGTTTTTATCTGTTCATTTTCTACTAAGTCATTTGCTGGTCTATAGTTAAAAGATAAAGAAGGCTTCATCACATGCCTCAATCCTCTCACAAAACCTTTTTTGCTTAAGTACGTCCCAAATATTTGGGTATTTAAAGAAAAGCCCGCATTGAAGTCGCCCCATCTTTGATACCCAAAATTATTCATATCAAGTACTTCTCCTAGCGAGGTGGTATCAAATTCTACAAAAGATTCTGTACTGTCGGCATTATAAAAGGTGGTAGTATCAATTACAGGTTTGAAATCGAATTCTTTTTCTATGGATTTCATATACCAAACCTCTCTATAATTAACAGATGGATTTAGACTAAAGTACTTCAAGAGTTTAAAAGAAGTGTTAGCACTAACGTTTTGATTTAATCCAAACTGTGCATCTTCAAGAGTCTTATTGGTAAATAAGGTAGAATCAGTAGCTGTCAATTGATTCTTAAATTGAGCTTTGTAATTCATAGAAATCTTTTCATACCATTGTTCGGGTCCAGTCCTTTCTTTTCTTTTAAATGGTAGCAAAGTTTGCGTTACAAAATCAATATTGGGCAAGGTTATTTTCACCTGACGAGTACTAGTATTTTGCGAGTGATTGGCATTTGCCGACAAGGAAAAAGGTTTGCCAGGAAAGCTTTTTCTAAAAGAAACATTTGATGAAAGAATGTTTTGCAAAACGCTTTCAGCATCATTTTGATTTAAGCTTTGATAATTGTTTGTTTGTATGTTTACGCTTCCGCTAAAAGATCTAGAAGGATGTGCTCTTGGATCTTGATTATGGGACCAATTTATGGAGAAAGATTTTGTACTGTTCTGAACTCCTCTCGATTCTGTTTTTCTATCTGACCAGTTTAATCTTAAAGAGCCTGAATACTTGTAGATGTTTTTATAATTTGAGCTAAGATGAAGGCCATAAGTTCCTTTAAAATAAATGTCTCCAGTCAAAGTCATGTCTAGTTTTTCTCCTAATGGTGTATAATAACCAATCTCACGCAAACCGAATCCCCATTCGGGTGAGTATTCATAATCTGATGGAAATACCAATCCTGCTCTTCTCTTTTCAGAAATTGGGAAAAATCCGAAAGGTAACCACAAAGGTGTCGGCACTCCCATAATTTCAAGGTTTGACGGACCGACAATGACCAACTTATTTGGAATTACTTTTTGTTTTCTACTTCTAATCCCATAATGCGGCTCTGGATGATCACAGGTTGTAAAAAGCGCATCAGAGCTATATACTTGGTCATCTATTGATGTCGAATCAGAATTACTTCCTGCTACAAATTTTGCTTTATTTCCAAGCAAGTAAAGGTCATTGTATTTTGAAGTGACGTCATAAATAATTCCCTTGCCTGTTTTAAAATTATACCTCATCCGCTCAGCATTAAAATCTTGCTCACCATCTTTAAAATTTGGGATTCCTGCTTTTTCATTCAAGCTGTCCAAGGTATATTCTGCATAGACTTCATTGTTCTCCCAGTCAAATATGATGTAATTAGCAGCCATCTGAAGACTGGTATAAGAAACATTAGCTTCCCCGTAGAGGTAGATTTTCTTTCCTTCTAAATCGTAGACGATAGAATCTTTTGCAGAATAATCAATTTGATCATCTAAGGCATCTTCTGAAACCTTAACATTCGTTAAATTTTGATCTCTTTGTGGTAAGGTATCTATGATGGAGACGCTAGTATCGGCACTCAGCAATAAAGAATCTTGATCTTGAGCCAATAAAGAAGTAAATAAGACCCCACTTAATATGAAATATAGGGCACAAACAAAGCGTTTTGACCAAAAATAAGCTAGTATTTTACCCGTTTCAATCATAAATGGCAAAAATATTGGTTAGCTATTAACCAATGGTATTTTATTCAATGACAAGTTTAATTAATTCTCAATTAAGTTATTACGCATAAAATGAGGATTTTACTCACAATAACGATTTCTTTTTTAGGCTTTGGGTTGTATGCTTGCTCTAATAACTTAACATGTGGTACAAATCATTATGAAAATTATCTAAAAGCTACAAGCTCTTCAGATTTTATCTCAACGACAATAGCTTATATTCAAGAAGAACTTCTTAGTAATAATGCCTTAGACCTCATTGTCTGGGATCCTGGCCATGGAGGAAAAGATAATGGATGTAAAGGAACAAATTCTATAGAGAAAAACATCACTTTACAATTATCAATAAAACTAAAAGAAGTCTTAAATTATGCTTTACCAACTATAGAAGTGGTATTAACAAGAGAAGAAGATGTATTCTTAAGTCTCCATGAAAGAGCAAAAATAGCAAACGACCTCAATGCTGATCTTTTTCTTTCCATTCACTGCAATTACCTCAAGGATGATGGTAAGTTTAATGGTTCAGAGACTTATGTCATGGGATTGCATACTGCGGAAGAAAACTTAGTTGTAGCAAAAAGAGAAAACGAAGCTATTAATCTTGAAGAATTTCATGAGCAAAATTACGATGGATATGATCCCAATTCACCTGAAGGTCACATCTTACTCTCGATGTTTCAACATGCTTATTTCGAGAAAAGCATTTTATTGAGCAAATGCATTGAAGATGAAATGGATAACATCCCATTATTAAAAAGTAATGGTGTGAAACAAGCTGGCTTTGTCGTTCTTAAATTAACTACCATGCCTTCTGCATTACTAGAAATAGGATATCTTAGTAATCATTCAAATCAAGAATTACTTAACTCTGAGAATGGAAGAGCTAACATCTCCTATGCAATTTATAAGGGCATTGAAAAATACAAAGCTAAGGATCAGCTAGAAGCGTCAAATCTTACCGCTGATGAGCTAAAAACAATAACATATACCGGAACTGATTCGCTAAGCTATAAAATACTCGTCTTAAAAAGTGGCTTAAACAATAAAGAAGTAAATCAAAAGCTTACTCAATTATCTCTTGCATTTGAGCCTGTTATCAAAGAAAATAAGCTCCAGTATTTAAGTTCAGGCTTCATAGACGAAAGAGCAGCAAAAGCCTTTCAAAAACAACTTTTAGCTCTAGGATTTGATAAAACAACTTTGTTAAAATATAAAAATGGTGAAGTGATCAAGTAAATTCGATAAAATCGCTGTATCTTTTTAGTTTTGCATCTGTTTATATCAAAGAGACCGAATTACATTTATAAAAAGGTCCGTAAATAAAGCGCTTATGTTTTCAAATGAAACAAAAATTGGCCTTTTAGCTGTAGTTGCAATTTCCTTATTAATATGGGGTTACAAGTACATTAAAGGAAAAAACATTCTCAAAACTTCAACTTACCTCTATATACAATACGACAATATTGATATGTTAACTAC
>CALDYJ010000007.1 GCA_937941095.1 uncultured Saprospiraceae bacterium
TTGAAAAAAAGCAAAAAGACATTACTCTGGGAGATTAGTTCTGCCGATACTGCAGAAGAAGCATCCTATTTGTTTGGGACCATGCATGTAAATGATCAAAGGGCATTCAGACACCTTGAATCTCTTGAAAAATATATGGCGTATTGCAATCAATTTGCTACCGAAATCAAAATAGAAGAAGTAGCAAGTGTTGAGCTAATTGATAAGATGAGATTACCAGAAGGTGTTTTACTTGAGCATCTTCTTAAACAAAAAGAATACAATCGACTCACTATGATTTTTAAATCTCTGAGAGCTCCTGATTTAAGACTATTCAATAAAACTGCTCCAATTCAAATCATAAGTTTACTTTCCAACATAATTTTAGGACAAGAACAGAAAGAAGTTCTTGATGTCACTTTATCAAATGTTGCTGAATCATTAAATATGCAAGTTGTTGGTTTAGAATCGATTGAGGATCACCTAAATGTACTAAATACCATCAATATTCAGGAACAAGTAAAAATGCTAAAAGCAGTTTTGAAAAACTTCAAAAAATATAAAAGCTATACAAATAAGATGGCTGAAATATATTATAGTGAAGACATTCAAAAAATATATAAAACAGGAAGAAAAAGTACAGGCAAATTTACCAAGGTGCTTTTAAAAAATAGAAATGAAACAATGGCAGATTCCTTTCATAAAAAAATGCAAAGGAGTAGACTTTTTGCAGCCATTGGAGCAGGACATTTGGGCGGAAAATATGGAATGCTTAGACTATTAAAATTAAAAGGGAATACTGTTAGGCCAATTTTACTTTAAATGTGTTAATGCAATATATCTTTATATTTCTTTGACAACATTTTTAATTTGAAACTGTTTTATGCTTAGCTTATCAGGATATAATATACTGCTTAAAATGTGTTTAAAGCTCCTAAATAAATTTACACTCAGTTTTTTCATTTGTTGTTTTGTAATTAATATTTTACAAGCTCAAAATTATACTTTGAGCGGCTACATCAAAGACTTTTCGAATGGAGAAACTTTGATAGGTGCCAATGTCTACAATACTTCAAACCCAATGGAAGGGACGACTTCTAACATCTATGGCTTTTATTCCCTGACGCTACCCAAAGGTAAATATACCATCAGTTTTTCATACCTCGGTTTCCAAGAAAAACAGCTAAAACTTGATCTTAGCAGTGATCTTAAAAGGGACATTGAACTTTCAGCAGGAATAATGATTGATGAGGTCCTAGTCCTTGGCGAAGAAAAAGACAAGAATGTACAGAGTACAGAAATGGGTGTTGTCGAATTACCCATTGAAAAAATAAAAAAACTCCCTGCATTGTTAGGGGAGGTCGACATTCTGAAAACACTACAATTATTACCTGGTGTTTTGTCTGCAGGCGAAGGCACTGCAGGCTTTTATGTACGAGGTGGAGGTCCAGATCAAAACCTTGTTTTGCTAGACGAAGCTGTCGTCTATAACAGTGGTCACATGCTGGGTTTCTTTTCGGTTTTTAATGCAGATGTCATCAAAAATACTAGCCTCATCAAAGGTGGGATACCTGCTTATTATGGCGGAAGACTTTCCTCAGTAGTCGATGTTCAAATGAAAGATGGGAATGGTAAAAAATATGAGGTAAAAGGCGGAATCGGTTTGATATCTTCTAGACTCACGATCGAAGGTCCTATTCAAAAAAAACAAAGTTCATTTATCGTTTCCGCAAGAAGAACCTATGCATTTGATCTCGCACAACCTTTTTTAAATAAAACAGATTTTGCAGGTACCAATTATTACTTCTATGACATTAATGCTAAAATGAATTTTAGAATTTCAGATAAAGATCGATTATTCCTAAGTGGATATTTCGGTCGAGATGTCTTGGACTTCCAATCAAATTTAAGAGACTTTTTTTTTAAGATGCCTTATGGAAACAATACAGCAACCTTGAGATGGAACCACTTGTTCACTGACAAACTCTTCATGAATGCATCTTTGATTTACAATGAATATGAATTTGAATTCGGAGGTGGGCAGGCTGACTTTTTAGTTGATCTGTATTCTGGTGTACGAGATTATAATGTCAAATTGGATTTTGACTATTATCCAAACAGTCAAAACGAAATCAAATACGGTGTCAATTATACTTATCATAAAATGACGCCCAATATAGCAACAGCTACTAATGGTGATATTGAATTCACTAATGATTTTGAACCTAAATTTGGTCATGAAGCTGCTGTGTTCATACAAAATGATCAGAAGATAAATAAGCGCTTAAGCTTAAATTATGGCCTTAGAGCATCTATGTTTCAGCAAGTAGGCCCTTATACCTCAAGCATAAGTACTACGGAATTCAAAGCATTTGAAAAAGTAAAAACTTACAGTGGAATTGAACCTAGATTATTTGCTAAATATTCGCTTGATAAAACATCAAGTTTAAAAGGAGGAATCACTTTTACCAATCAATACATTCATTTAGTAAGTAATTCCAGTAGCACATTACCCATTGATGTTTGGGTCCCTAGTTCTGAAAAAGTTAAACCTCAACAAGGAGTCCAATATGCAATTGGTCTATTCAAAAACTTTAAAAACGATGACTATGAAACTTCTATAGAAGTTTATTACAAAAACTTAAAAAACCAAATAGATTACCGAGAAAACTACATTGGTAACCCGGCAGTTGAAGTAGAAGATGAATTTGTGTTTGGGAAAGGAACTTCCTATGGGGCTGAGTTTTTTCTTAAAAAGAATTATGGAAAATTAAGTGGTTGGATAGGATATACAATTTCTAAAACAGATCGCATTTTTAAAGACATCAATGAAGGTAAATCTTTCCCTGCAACTTATGATAGAAGACACGACTTATCGGTGGTTGCTAATTATGAAATCAATAATAAACTAGAAGCAGGTGCTGTCTTTGTTTATGGTACAGGAAATACTTATACACCGATAAGAAGTTTATATTTTATTGAGCAAAGCCTAAATGTAGAATACGGTCAAAGAAACTCTGCACGTTTATCTCCATATCATAGAATTGACTTCAGTCTTACTTATACTCCTAAAGAGAATACAGAGAAAAGATTTAAAAGTAGCTGGACGGCATCTGTATACAACGCTTACAACAGAAGAAATACCTTCTTTACTTATACAACTCTTACGACAGATTTAAATGCTGGTACGGCTCAAGCTGAAGCTTTTAAAGTATCTATTTTTCCTATTATTCCTTCCTTAACATGGAATTTCAAATGGCAACAATAATCATCAAGAAACATATATATTTTATACTTTTTGCCTTGTTCCTATTTGCATGTGAGGAGCAATTTATTCCTGAAGAAAGCAAAGAAGTAACTCAACTGGTGGTTGAAGGCTACTTAGAAGTTGGAGAAAATCCAAGACCACCCTATGTTATACTTACCAGAAGTTCCCCTTTTTTCTCAGAAATCAACATCAATGAACTAAACGATACCTTTGTACATGATGCGTTGATCACCGTCAGTTCTGAAGGTAAAAGTGTAATGCTAACAGAAATATGCTTAAACGAATTAAGCGAAGAACAAAAAGAAATTGCAGGAACTTTACTTGGTATTAACACCGATAGTATTGGTATTGATTTTTGTTTGTACCTAGATTTAAATTTTGAAATGATAGGAGAAATTGGTAAAACTTATGATTTATTAATAGAGGCAGAAGGGCAAACATTGACAGCAAGTTCCACCATTCCTGAACATAGCCCTTTAGAAGATTTGACCTTTGCCGATGTGCCTGGCGTAGCTAATGACACGCTTAGAGAGCTCCGCGTTTTTTTAGATGACAAGAAGGACATTGCAAATTATTATCGTTATTTCACTCAAACTAATGAAGGGCCAATGATCCCACCTTTTACTTCAGTTTTTGATGATCTATTTTTTGATGGAGACTTTTTTGAATTTCCATTGCCAAAAGCTGAACCTGCAGGTACTGATTTTAATTTTGAAACTTATGGCTATTATCAAGTTGGCGATACAGCAACCATAAAATTTTGCTCCATTGATCAAGCCCATTACGAATTTTGGAGCACATTAGAATTTAATAAAGCTAATCAAGGACCTTTTTCTGCCTATACAAGGGTAGCTTCAAACATTGAAGGGGGCTTAGGCATATGGGGAGCATATAACGTTTCCTATCATAACTTAATCGTACAATGATAGATTTACTAAGACCATTAAAGGAAGTAAAACCAAAATTCATTACCTTGTTGAAAAATAGATTATGAAATTCAGATACATCGCTTTTTTTATCTTAAGCATGGCTTGCTTACAAGCATGCAACACAGACAATCCATACCTGGATGCCATTATTGGTGACTGGGATTGTGAAAAATGGATGGTTAATGGAGCAAATTATTTGGAACAAGGAGACAAAAAAGTTAGTTTTTATTTTGGTGATGACAATGCTTTCAAGGCTATTATGAATGGAGCAGAAGACATCGGCACTTATCGTATAAAAGAAAATAAGCTATATACTAAAGCAGATAATGATGACATGGAGATCATGATTAAAATTACCAAACTAGAAGGAGATAATATGGAGTTTGAAATGAATAGAGCA
>CALDYJ010000008.1 GCA_937941095.1 uncultured Saprospiraceae bacterium
AATGTTGATGTTGCAGTCAAAGGAAACATCATGTATGCTGATAATTATATTGATCTAATTGCATTAGACATAACGGACCCAACAAATCCTATTTACAAAGCTAGAACTACAGATGTCTTTAACTCTTTTGCATTGGATGAAACTTTAGGCCATCTCGTATATTATCAAGAAACCGAGGTTACAGAAGAAATTGATTGTACAGATCCTAACTTTGGGGGATCTTGGTGGCAAAGAGGAAATGATGTTTTTGTCTTAGATGATCTAGCCCCTGCAAATCAAAATGCTGGTGGTGGAAGCGGAAATGTTGGTGGTTTACCAGCAGGTATTGCAGGATCTTTTGCAAGTTTTTCTGTGATCGGAGATTTCTTGTATGTCATTGATGATTCAAGTTTAGATGCTTTTAATCTTTCAGACCCTTGCAATCCAGTTTTCTTTAGCGAAACTTTTGTAGAGTGGAACATCGAAACATTATTCCCATACAAAGACGACTTGTTGTTCATAGGTTCTCAAGCTGGAATGTTTATTTTTAATACTTCTAATCCTGGAAACCCTTCTTATGTAGGAGAGTTTCAACATGCAAGAGCTTGTGATCCAGTAATCGTAAAAGATGACATTGCCTACGTGACTTTAAGAGATGGCTCTACCTGTGAAGGTTTTGTAAACCAATTAGATGTGATCGATGTTTCAGATCCATTTTCACCATTTTTGATTGCTACCTTTCCAATGCAAAACCCACATGGGATTTCTATAAAAGGAAATACCTTATACATGTGTGAAGGCGAGCATGGACTAAAGGCTTTTGATGTTACTAGTTTAGAAGAAATTGATAACAATATGATTGACAGTAGAACAGATGTTCATGCTTACGATGTCATCGCGCTTCCACATAAAGATGTTGCTTTAGTGATTGGTGATGATGGATTTTATCAATACAACATTAGCGATCCTTCAAAATTAGATAGAATCAGTCTCATTAGAGCTGATAGAAATTCTTGTGAATAATCAACCCAGAAGCATTGGTCGTAATGATTTATAATTATTACGGCCAGCTTCATGAAAAAATATAAAATGAAATATTTATTAAGTATCATATTTTGTCTAAGTTGTTGTCTTTGTTTTGGACAACAGACAGCTGAAAAGGACATGTTATTTTTGAAAAATGGAAGCATTTTTATTGGGAAATTGACCGCTTATGGAACACGGACTATTGAATTTAAAATGGAAGACGGTTTGGTAGCGACTTTTACTAAATCCGAAGTGAAAAAGATGGTTATGGCTGGACAAGCAATTGTCGATACAAAAAATAATAGCAAAGATAAATCGATTGTAGATTTTGATAAAAGGGGACTGTATAACATAACTTATGGTTCATTTAATTCTAGCTCAAATGCATATAATGGAAATTTAATTAATGGACTAGGTGTTGATAACATTACTGGAAAACAATTCAATAAGTATGTTGGATTAGGTTTAGGAATCGGGTTTCATTCCATGTATCCTGGAGTTGGAGAAAATAATATGCCAGTATTTCTAGATTTTAGGGGCTATCTTAAAGAAAAGAAAGTAAGCCCTTATTATAACCTAGCGGCAGGATATGCGTTTGCATTTAAAAACGAAGAAAAGTTAATAACAGATGTTAAAGGTGGTTTTATGTTCCATCCGGCATTAGGATTTAAGATAGGATCGAGTGAAAATTCATTCATGGTAGACGTAGGTTTAAAGTGGACTAGAAATACTTTCGTTTATGACAGAGGTTGGGAAATTCGAGAGCATAAAATGACTTATGAACGTTTAGTGGTAAGAATAGGCTTAATGCTTTAAAATATTTATTTGGGAATCAAGACGTATAATGAACAAGAAGTAATACTTGGATGCGCTTCAAATAACAGGAAACATCAAGAGATCCTGTATAAGAAGTTTTTTCCAAAAATGATGCAGATGTGTATGAGGTACACTTCTGATCAAGATAAAGCTATGCAAGTGTGTAACGACGGCTTCCTAAAAGTTTTTAAAAACATCAGTCAATTCCAAAACAAAGGATCTTTTGAAGGGTGGATAAGAAGAATCGTTTTTCATAGCCTCTCTGATTTTTTCAAACACGAAAAGAAGTATTTACACTTTATGGTTTTTGAAGAAAAAGAGAAATCTTCTCAACAAAACGCCTTAGACCAAATTTATTACGATGATCTATTAAAAATGATCAATGAATTACCAGCTGCATCGGCTAATGTATTTAGATTGTATGCGGTAGAAGGTTACAAACACAAAGAGATAGCTGAAGCGATGAACATTAGTATAGGTACATCTAAATGGCACCTCTCGGAAGCGAGAAAAAAAATGAAGGAACTGATTTTTAAATACCAACAGAAAAGTAATTATGCCAGATAAATTTAACATTGACGATCAGTTTACTGAAAGAGCATGGGGCGAGATGTCTAAAGTGCTGGATAAAGAACTTCCGGTTAAAAAGAAGAATAGAACAATATTCTTTTTCTTATTCGGAGCTGCTGCACTATTGCTTTTAGGAGTATTATATTTTGCAAATGTTGAGGAAGAAGTAAAATATCAAAGACCTACCATTCAAAAGCAACTTACTGAAAAAAATGAGGGTGCAAAAAGTAACAATACAGCACAAAACAAAATTATAGATGTAAAAACAATAGAAGCAAAAGAAAAGGTAAACACATTAGCACTTGATAAGGACACCAAAGATTCTTTCGAAAGTACTCCAAATACAAAACTTGTTGAACATCAAAACAATCAAAGTGCAGGTTCATTAGAGGAAGAAATAACGACAATAAAGGCTAAGCTAAATCATGAAGCTATCGTAAGTAACGAATTGCATAAAGTGATTTCTCAGATTAATGTACCTAAAATTATTAGTCAAAATAAAAACATCGATGCTAAAAATATTGAAGAAAAGGAAGAAGTTTTGACTGATGCTGTAAGCTTAGATGAAAACAAAAAAGAAGTACAAAAAGATCCAATTGTAATGCTTGAGGATAAGCAAGAAAAGGCAGAAACAAAAATATTGGAAAAAGAGGAAATTGCTAAGGAGGAAATTACTAAAACAAAAGAAAATTTATTAGCAGAAGAGAAACTTAATGCAGCGACAGAAAATTTGCTGAATGATGAAAGCAAAGTTGAAGAAGTTGCTGCAGAAGAAGAAAAAATAAAAGTTAAGGCCAATAAATGGACTTTAGGACTAAGAACAAATATCTTCGTTAACCCAGAATTTAATAACATTGAAGATTGGACAGTTGGAACTTTATTAACTTTTGATTTAGGGAAAAAGTTTAAAATCGGTACAGGTCCCGCTTATACCTATTCTGTAAGTAAACTTGATAACAATGACAAAGGTGATCAAATATTTGGTGCACAAACAGGAGATGATAATATGGAGATGGACACGACTGATACAAGTACACCTTCAACAAGTGGTAGCGGAGATCCAGATGGTAATCAAGGTGGTTTTACACCAGGCTTGTCTGTCATTAAAAACCAATTGAAAGTGCATTATTTAGATTTGCCTTTATTCCTTCAGTTTAATCTTAATAAAAGGATTGGATTGGAGCTTGGCGGAGGAACTATGATTAAGTTATCTTCAGATCAAACAGAAGAATTGAAAAATTTAGTTCTTTATACAAAAGCTGGATTTAATTTCAATATAAACAAACACTTAAGCTTGTCTGCACAGTATAAATTCACTAGTACTAGGTTTAAAAATCAAAACAATTTTGATAATAGAAATCTAGATGCCTATGAGCAAAGCTTAAGAGTTACTTTGCCGAGTAAACATGCTTTTGGTTTAGGTTTAAGGTATCGGTTTTAATTAATAGCAATCGGCTCAGACTCAGAAATAACCAATGGGATTTGTTTCTTAATTTTATTTTTCTGAACGTTTGATAAACTTGCAAAGGTTTTTCCAAACTGCTTTTGTGAAGCTTCTTCCCATAAATCATTGTAGGCTGCTTTTAATTCATTGTAGACAAGTATGTATTTTCCATAGGAAGTCTCTCTATTATTTTTTAAAGCCACCAATGCATTTTTAGGCGCTGTAGGTTTGTCTTCACTTTTTTCGGGATTGGAAATGAATGCTTTGGTGAGTTCTTTTAAATCAGCAATTTCTATTTTTTTATCCTCTACCATTAATTCATCCTTTAGATTAAGGTGAATGGATAAAACATTTCTATCTGGAATTTTTTTAAAGTTCTGATCTGCTTCCCATCTTGGAAGTTTTACTTTAATTCCTCTGTCAACTTCAATTGTTGTCGTTACTAGAAAAAAGATCAACAATAGGAAGGCAATGTCTGCCATGGAGCCAGCATTCAGTTCGTTCGAAAATTTTCTCTTTTTCATATTTTAGCTTTTTTGTAAGATGTAACATTTTTTATTTTTGGTGCAAACAAAAAAGGAATCTAAATTTTCTGACGTCACTTCTTGAATAGCAGCTTTTTTTAAACCAAGCTTGTATTACTTTAATTATATTTACTTTTGAAATATTAGCAAAAGGATAAGATTAAACAAAATGAATATTAATCTAGCAGGAAAAAATGCATTAGTATGTGGAGGCTCAAAAGGTTTAGGTTTTGCTTCAGCCATAGAAATGGCAAAATTAGGCGCTAAAATAATATTGCTTTCTAGGTCTCAAGAAAGACTGAAAAATGCTGTAACTTTTCTTGATGATCTGAATGGGCTTAAAAATGATTATTTGAGTGTGGACTTATCAGACACAGAAGACTTATTGTCTAAAATAGGTGTCTTAATAAATGAAATGCCTATACACATC
>CALDYJ010000009.1 GCA_937941095.1 uncultured Saprospiraceae bacterium
AAATGCAGAAGATTGGTATTCCAAGTTCATCAATCAAGAATCGATCAAAGAAGACATATTACATTATGCCCAAACCTTACAAGCAAATGGCAGATGCAAAGATGCAGTGAGGTGGTTTCATGTGTATCAGTCTAAGGTGAAGATGAAAAAGGAAACAGATTTTTCATTCATTGAAAACTGTGAAGAACTTGAAGAAATTATAAATCATAAAGAAGTTGCCTTTCAAAATTTGTTAAATATAAACTCGACGGAAACAGATTTTTCTCCGTTTCCTCATAAGGAGGGTCTTTACCTTACTAGCAATCGAAAAAATAATTCTGGACTAACTGATGCTTGGACAAATGGGAATTTTACGGATATTTATTTTTCCAATAAAGTTGATAATGTTTATGAGCAACCTGTTCTATTGAAAAGTAATTTAAATACAAAATTCCATGATGGGACCTGTGAATTAAGTGATAATGCTGAATCAATTTATTTTACTAGAAATCAAGAAACGAAAAAAAGCAAAGAGCAAACTTTAAATTTAAAAATATTTACGGCTGCAAAAAACACGTCTGATTCATGGACAGAACCTGTTGAACTTCCTTTTAACAGCGATGAATTTTCAAATGCTCATCCAACTTTAAGTGATGATGAATCTACCCTTTATTTTGCTTCAGATAGACCAGAAGGATATGGAGGCATGGACATCTACATGTCCAAAAATACAGGAGGTTCTTGGAGTACACCAGTGAATCTTGGACCAACGGTTAACTCAGAAGGCAATGAAATATTTCCTTTCATCACCAATGAAAATGTCTTGATTTTTGCTTCAAATGGGCATGTTGGTTTTGGTGGTTTGGATTTGTTTGCTGCAAAAAAAGAAAATAACATTTGGAATAAAAGGGTCAATTGCGGGAAGCCGTTTAATACTAATTTGGATGATTTTAGTATGTACATTTATCCTACCGGATTGAATGGATTTGTTTCTTCAAGCAGAGTGGGTGGCTTGGGAAAAGATGACATTTATAGTTGGTCTTCTCCAGAGAAAATAAACTTCTTTGAAGAATCGAAGGTTCAAAGAACACTTTGTTTTGTTGAATCGAATTCCAGTAATAAAATCTCGAAAGTCAATATTTCAATTGGGAATTCTGATAATAAAATGTTTGGAATGAAATTCCAATCCGACGAAAGAGGATACTTTACTTATGAGATGCAAAAAAAGAACTACTATGATTTTACAATATCAAAAGAAGGGTTCAATAAGACAACTATAAACATTGATCCTAACAATTTGAAATTTAGCGAAAGCGAATGTTTAATTGTGGAATTAGAAAAAGTAAAAACCCCCACTGCGAATGGACAATTGAAACTACAATCTTCCCTTATCCCATTAAATAATTCCACCATTGAAATAAAAAACTCTTGCACGAATAAAAGTGAAATGATGAAGACGGATAAAAATGGAAATTTTGAATTCGATTTAATGTGTAATTGTGAATATGAAGTTTTGAGCAAAGACGAAAGATTTGATGTCAAAAGCAGTAAGTTTTCTACAGATAAAAATTGTTCAAATGGTAAAAATATGAACATTAGTTTATTGGCTATAAAGAAAGAAAAACCTGTTTATAATGCACTCTTGGGAAATAAGAAAGTTAAAACAGGCATGCTTATCGAATTGAAAAACATCTACTACGATTATAATAAAGCAAACATTACCAGAAAAGCTACCATTGATTTAAATAATTTAGTTGACCTAATGAGGCAATATCCTAGCATGAATATTGAGCTCGGTTCACACACTGATTCAAGAGGAACAGATTATTATAATTTAGAACTTTCCACTAAAAGAGCAGCAGCAGCTCGACAATATTTGATATCAAAAGGTATAAATGCAAATAGAATTGCTTCCAAAGGTTATGGTGAAACGCAATTATTAAATCATTGTTCTAATGGAAAAGCTTGTAGCGAAAGTGATCATCAAATGAATCGAAGAACAGAAGTTATCATTACTAAAATGAATGACAAAAATATAAAGGTCAAATACAAAAATTAATTTGCTAAAGATTTATTGTCAGTAGATTATCAATTTGAAAGTGTCCTGCTTAATTTATTTTAAGTAGGGCATCTTTTTTTTTAAATCACCGTAAACAGCATATTCATTTTTTTGACCATCCAAAATTTCCAATCATTCAAGTCTTTTTTCTCAAAAAATCTCAAATTTTTTATTTCTACTTAAATTATTGAGAATGAACACATTCCGATAGGTAAAAATCATATATTAAATATATTTAATATGTCGTAGAAACATTATTCCCGCATTCTAGTATATTCTGTGACATAAAACACTTGACATATGCACTTTTTAACAATGAATAATTGTAAAAATAACCCCGTGCTAGGATATGTCAAAATATGTTTCTTTTTGATTGCCTTCTCTATCTTAGCAGAAAAAACACACGCGGAAGGCACCGTTGATTTCCGGAATTATGATGGATATCGATTATTTTTATTCGCAGAAAAGTACCAGCAACTAAAAGTTTATGCCTCTGAAGGAGAATTCATAAACTTGGGTTCCAGCCATATCGGTATCTCCGGTGGTACTATGAAAATCTACAAACCGGATGGAACTTTACACACGAATTTTAACAACTCAGGAGCAAATGCTGGACTGGGAATTATCAACAACGACATTGAAGAACTAAATGGACCAACTGGTGGAGGAACCACTTTTGGTCAGGGTTATGTTCCAGGTGTTGTCCAAGTTCAATCTGGTGAAGCAGGTGTTTGGACAGTGCTGTTTGAATATCCATTTTACAACAATGTTGGATTTCCAAACCTGTTAAACTCTGATCCTTGGTCAAGAACAATTGATCAACCTATTAGTAGGAGAGTTGTTCTTGCATGGGACATCACTGTCTCACAAAATGCAGCTGGAAACAATGGTGGTACTTTGTTGACTGGTAGAGTTTATTCTAACGAGTACAATTCTATCGTGAGCCAAAATGGGCATTCAACATCACCAACTTTTCACATCTTAACCAAAGATGGCTTCTTGTATCGTGTTGATTACACCAACGTCGATCCATGGGGTTTTCCTATTTTTAGTAACACTTGGGGGATAACCCAATTAAGTGATGGAGTAGAACCTACTTACAAATCTTATAATCAAGCGGAAGTTTTAAATTCTGATGATCCAAGTTCATGGGTGCCTGGGCAAAAATATTTATACAATCCTCAAGCTCAAGATCAAGAAGACATTGTTAATAACAAAGTCTTTTTCAACATCCCAGATCAGAACATGCCTGCCACTGCACAAGTAACTGACATTGCAGGGCCAGGAAGAACAACAGGTAATGTGACACACACTACTTGGTTGTTTAATGTTCCTCCTGAAGTCAATTTATCTTTGGATAATGCTCAGTTTGTAGGTTTGGATGCTAATGGAAATCCTTTGCCAGAAAATGTATTGACTACCTCTTACGGAGCAGAAATTCAATACACTGCTAACATGCCTGGTACTATTTCTTTAATTCTAGATTTGAATAATGATGGCATTTATGGAAATGACATCGATAAACAAATCTATAAGAGAACTGAAATTGGCACATCAAGCATTTTTTGGGATGGCTTCGATGCTAATGGTCAACCTATTCCTGTAGGTTTAAATACTAGCATTGACTATGTATTAAAAATCACTGGTGGCGAACTCCACATCATGATGTTCGATATCGAAAATGACAATGGAGGTGTAACCATAACTAGAACAAATGGCGTAGATGCCCCTAATGCTCAATTTTTATATGACCATTCTGAAATAGGAGGACCAACCAGTGGAACAAATATCGCTTCACAACCAGAACCAACAACTACACCTTTTCCTTTTAGTGAAAATTTTGGTGATGAAAAAATATTAGATTATTGGACTTATACTTCATTTCTTGAAGTGTCTTCATTGATCTTTGTAGACGTCATCGAAGATCCTGTGGCAATTATTGATGACAGTGATATGGATGGAATCAGAGATAACCATGACATCGATGATGATAACGATGGAATTTTGGATGTGCAAGAATTATGTCCAGCAACTTTGGATTTTTCTTGTTTGCCAAATGGCTTAGATCCAAGTATGGATGAAGACGTCGATGGTACACCTAATTTCATGGATGCCGATGATCCTGCATTTTCTAATACTTGTCAAGATATAGATG
>CALDYJ010000010.1 GCA_937941095.1 uncultured Saprospiraceae bacterium
ACCATTAGCATCTTTATAGGGAACATGATGATTTGGGCTGCCTATTATTATGCTGGACTTGGTTCTTATATATTAGGAGCCTTACTTTTTTCTTTCATGCTTTACTTATTGATTTTGCTTATATTTTTCAAACAAAAGAAATCTTCTATTTTATTAAAAGATCAAGAAAAATACAAAGACAAGAAAATCGCAGCTCCAGCAGCACAGCAGTTGCTGAAGAAGCTTACAGATAAAATGACTGAAGATGAGTTATTTAAAAACCCTAACCTAAAACTCGCTGATTTAGCTAAAAAGATGAATGTTTTGCCACATACCATCTCGCAATTGTTAAATGACAATTTCGGTAAAGGTTTTCCTCAATATTTAAATGAATTTAGAATTGCTGAAGCAAAAAAACTACTCGTTTCTGAGCACAATACTACATTAGAAGCCATCGGCTACGATTGTGGTTTTAATTCCAAATCAACATTTTTCTCTGCTTTTAAAAAAATAACAGGCACCACTCCGGCGAAATACAAGGCTTCTCAGCAAATAATCCCATAAAATCGGTACGGATTTATAAATTTGGAGTACGAATTTATAACAATCACCTGTACTTCAAGGCTTTAAGCATAATTTGGTTCCATAATCAAAAACTAAATTTATGCATCGAATTAATTTAATTTCAAGCCTTTTGTTTCTTAGCATTTGCCTTTTTGCGCAAAATGAAGAACAGGCCATCAAAAAAGTGTTAAACAATTACATCGAAGGGACAGCTTATACGAAGCCCGCCTTGCTTAAAAACGCCTTCCACGAAGACGCTCAGTTATTCTTCAGTGGAAAAAACAACACCTTATTCAGACCTAGCATAGACCAATACATTGCTTGGTTCGAAAAGGAAGCTGTAGGTACATCAACCAATAGAAGTGGTGAAATTGTTTTTCTTGACATAGAAGGAGACATGGCATATGCCAAATTGGAAATCTATGTCCCTAAGGACAAGTGGTTGTTTAAAGATAACTTCCTTTTAAGGCGAATTGAAGGTAATTGGCAAATTGTAAGTAAAGCTGCAGTTGGCATGGAAGAAATCCGTGCAGAGAAAAGAATTCTCTTCGTTGTCTCTAATGCCTCTTACTACGGCGAAAGCGAACAGCACACTTCAAATCATTTTACAGAATTAGTACTACCCTATGATGAATTCAAAAAAGCTGGCTATCAAATTGATTTTGTGAGTCCATTAGGTGGTGAAGTACCAATTGGATACATCAATTATTCTTATGCAACTATACAGAATTATTTGTATGACTTTGAGTTCATGTCAAAACTGAAGAATACTAAAAAACCAAATGAAATTGACCCTACAAATTATGAAGCTATATTCTATGGTGGCGGTGGAGCTGCAATGTTTGGGATTCCTGAAAATGAAGCCATTCAACAAATTGCAAACAGCATTTACGAAGATCAAAATGGAGTTGTCTCTGCTGTTTGCCATGGAACAGCAGGTATTGTAAACATCAAATCAAGCAATGGAACATTCATTATTAAAGGAAAAAAGATAAACGGTTTTCCAGATAAATTTGAAGACAAAACAGCTGATTACTTTAAAACCTTTCCTTTTTCAATCCAAGAAAAAGTTATAGAAAATGGCGGAGATTTTAAATTCTCTGAAGAAGGTTGGGACGGATATACAGAAGAAGATGGTAGAATCATTACTGGCCAAGATCCATACAGTGCTCGAGAAGTTGCAGCTAAAGTAATAAAAGCTTTAAGTCAATTAAACTAAAACATTATTTCTAAAATCATTAAAAATTTAAAAAATGAATCGTCTATTAATATTATTATTACTAAATTTTTTCTTCTGCATCTTAATCTATCCACCAGAAGGCCTTGCCCAGAAAGACTTAAAATTAAATGTAGCTGAATCTCAAATAGATAGTCTATTCGAGCCATGGAATGACTTATCCAAACCTGGGATCGCTATTGGTGTAGTAAAAAATGGAAAAATTGATCACTTAAAAGCATACGGTAGTGCTAACCTAGAACATAAGATACCAAATCAAGTATCGACAAAATTTTTATACCCAGGCTTATCTGATCAAATAATTGTTTACGCAATTCTCCAAATGGATGCATTAGGTAAACTCTCCTTAGAAGATAAAATTGATGCTTATTTTGATCTCGCACCTGCTTTAAAAAACAAAATTCAAATCAAACATTTGATTCACCACAACAGTGGCATAAATGATCTTGTTGCCATTAAAGAACTTTCTGCTTGGTCATCAAAAGACAAGTTTAGCTATAATCAAACCCTAGCGATGCTGCAAAGACAAAGTACCCTAGAAGCTGAACCTGGAACAAAATACATTTACAATAAAACAGGCCTGCGCTTGCTGCAAGATATCATCGAAAAAGTATCAGGGAAGACAATAAATGAGTATTGTACAGAAAATATTTTTACTCCTTTAGGGATGACTCATTCACTTTATTTAGATAGCCATTTACAGATGGTTCCGAATTCTGCTACAGGTTATTACAAGGCTAGTGATTCATACGAAAAAGGTCAGCTTGTTCATAACGAATCTGAAGTCGCACACTTTTACACGAGCATTGAAGACGTCTGTAAATGGGCCTTAACCATAAGCGAAGGCATTAAACATAAAAAAGGCTTTCTGCCAAAAATTGATGAGTTGTGTGCTATTGAAGGTGAGACAGCTAAAGAAGAGAACATGGCAAAATATCTTGGGCAACATAATTATTGGGATTTCAAAGGAGTTGGCAAGCTTTACCTGATTGGAATGAATGCAGGCTATGCTGCCAAACTAATTAGATTTCCAGAGCATGATCTTTCGATTGTCGTATTAGGGAATGCTGGTGACTACAATGGACATTGGACAAGTTTTACAGCTGATTTATACTTAAAGAATTGCTATCCAAAACCTGAAGAGAAAAAACAAGAAGCTTTCATCACTCTAAAAGATAACAAGGAGTTAACTTCTTTTTGTGGAACCTTCTGGGACAGTGACATCTTTGTTAAAACAGCCATTACTTTAGAAAACGATACTTTGGTTTGGAACGATCTCACTTATGGTTGGGGAGCCAAATTGATGCCTATAGATCAAAACAAATTTGCTTTTTTAGATATGCCTGGTTACATGCTTGATTTCGATAAAGAAAATAAGTCAGGTTACTCTTTACATAGACCTAGAGGCGTTGCTAGAAAAACAGTGAGATATAATGAGGATGCTATCTGGCATAATAACTTAACTAGTTTCACTGGTGCATACTATTCTCAAGAAATTGATACTGAATACATATTAGTAATAAAAGATGGAGAACTGTTTTTATCTCACAAAAGACAAAAAGAAATCCTATTAAGTCCTCTTATGAAAGACACTTTTAAAAGTAAACACAAAAGTTTTAAGGAGATAACTTTTATAAGAAATGCATCAAATGAAATCGTGAGTTTTGAAGTTTCAAACATGAGCATCAAAAAACATTCATTTAAAAAATCAAAAGATACTACATCCAATATGTAATAGTTTTTGATTGGACGGCCCTTTATGTGCGAGGGTCGTCATTTTACCTTATTGTTCTAAAAACTCTATCGCTCTTTCTAAGATGGCATCTATTTCATCAACCATATCACTTTCAGAAATATCTATTGGAAAATCTGGTTCTATGCCCACTCCTTCAACCATCCCAAAAGGCACAAAATCTACTTGCCAGTTTGACAACCTAAAAGCCCATCCGTTTGGCAATTCTCTATAAATTGGATTTCCTGATCCGCCTGCTGTAATTCCACCAAAAGTTATAACCTGATCATAAACTTTTAAAGAAGCTATAAAATTTTCACATGCACTAGCGCAGCCTCTATTAATCAACAAAGCAACAGGTTTTTCAAAAGGATTTGGACTTGCGGTAATTTTACTTTCAAACCAATCTGTAAAATCATCATGACTTGGTCCATTACGATACCTGAATTTTCTGTAAACTTTATCTTCACTAGCAAAATGAGAAGCAATAAAATTTCCGTTCTCATCACTCCCACCTCCATTTGATCTAATGTCAAGCACCAGTCCGTCTTTATCTCCATAGCTACTTAAGATGTCGGTAAATACTGCAAACTCACTTAAAGAACCAGAAAAGCGGTCAATTTTAATGTATGCAAGATTAGTCCCAGCAATTTCTCCATGACTGATTGTGTTATTTGTCCTGATCTGTTCTAGCAAGTATTTGTCAGCTAGATCGGCTGTGTTTTCAGGATAACCTTGTCTTGCATCAAAAGCTAAGACAGTATTCGGAGCATAAACGTTTACATGAACATCTTTTAGCGATTGTATCATAGAATCAAAAAGGTTTAACATTTCTTCATCCGAGGTAAAATCCGCAACTAAAGGTTCATTCACACTTTTAACCAAATTCCAATCGATCTGTTTGAGGCCAAAGTAAGAATAGTGTTGGTCAAATTCCTCCCAAAAAGAATTGAATACATCCGAATAAGAATCTTCTAATCTGCCTGGGATCAAAATTCTTTCACAAGTCAGAAAATTCAAAGCTACTATGAGAAAGATGATTTTTTTCATTTAGTTTTTAGTTTAAACACAAGTCCTAGACTAATAATATGGCCACCAGAATGTAGGTCAAATGCATTATTATCAATCTGATTATAATAAAACTGGTAAGACAAATTAAACAAAGTATCTTTGCTCGTATTAAATACATACCTCATTCCAAAATTATAATCGAATAATTTATTTGGCAATTTAAAATCGCTTCCATCTTTGTAAAAGGATTCTCTATTAATCAAATAAGAAATTAAGCCGAAATTTAAATTAAAAGCAATTTCATGTTTATGATTAAAGTGTTTTGAAATAAAAATGGCAGGGCCAAATGAGGTAAAGAGTTCTCCCGACAAAACAGAATTTTTTTGATTACTTGAAGAGATCTCGCCGTTTCTTGAAAATACATTCAATTTTAATATTGGCCCTAAGTACAAATTAGAATTGAATAGTGACCAACTTTTTATTCCAAGCAAGTATTGATAAGATAGATGGCCTTCGATTCCATTTATTGTGCTGCTCGTAAAGTTATTGGTCAATTTAGGAAAAGAACATTTGATGGAAAATTGTTGCAAGGACTTTTGATGAGTAATGGACCTATAGATAAAATTAAAGCTAGAAGAGGTTCCTGAATAATTTAAATTTGAAGCATATTCATCTTGTAAATAAAATGTTTGAATGCCGGCATCTAAAAGAAACATTCGTTGTTTGTTTTCAATCGGTTCTTCTTGGGCCTTGACTGATTCAGAAAAGCTAAAAAACAAAAGGAAGCAACAAGCAACATAAATAAATCTCATAAGCTCATTTAATTCTCCAAATTAAAAATGGTTTAGTTGTCATTTGTCAGCATTCTGATTCACAATAAAACATTCAGAATGAGCACGGAGTAAATATACATGATGCATTGGAAAATAAATAATCTGCAATGTTAATGAATCTGAGAATTACTTCATCAACTATTATATTGGTCATGCTGATGCAAGCGCAAGGTGCTTTTCTTCTACAAAAAACATTTCGATTTCACCAATGTTCTTAACTTCGACATTTCCTCTAGGAATAAATTTAAAAGAAACATTATTTTTGATAAACTGATAAGTTTCATTTGAAACATTAATTTTTCCAGCTTCACCAGCGCTTTCAATTCTGGCAGCTATGTTAACTGCATCTCCCCAAACATCAAATTGGAATTTAGTATTACCTACGACACCAGCGACTAAAGAACCTGTGTGGATCCCTATCCTCATGGAAATTTTAATTCCACCTAATTTGGACTCATACTTAGTTGCATTTGATTTAACAAATTGTTGCATTTCTAAAGCCGCATTAATTACATTTATAGTTCGAGCTTCATTGCCTTCCGGTACACCATAAACAGCCATGTAGGCATCACCAATGGTTTTGATTTTTTCGACATTCCATTTTTTCAATATTTGATCAAAATATCCAAAATAATCATCCAGCATTTTAACCAATTCTTCCGGACTTAATCGCCTACTGATCAATGTAAAATTTACCATGTCTGCAAATAGAATTGATACTTTATCATATCTTTTTGAGGTGGTCGATCCTGTTACTTTAAGTTCTTCTGCAGTACTTTTGGGCAAGATGTTTAAAAGCAATTCATCGGATCTTTTTTGAGCTTTTTTGGCGCGGAAAAATTGCCAGGCACTAAACAAACCTCCTATTAATGTTATTATAAACAACCAGGTGATGCTTTTTCTTTTTGATTTTTCTGCGGTCAAGGCAAGATTAGCAGTGGCAAGATTCAAACTATCTATTAAGTGCTCATTCTTAAATTCATTTTTTACTCTGAGCTCTGTTAACTTACGTACATTTTTAACATTCGTTAATGAATCTGATCTTAATTTAAAGATTTGATAATACTTTAATGCATTTTCAAAATCGCCGATTCGCTTATTTGAATTTGAAAGTTTAATGGCGGCATTCATTTGGTACCTAATGTTTCCTAATTCATTTGCTAATTCAAATTCTTTGTTTCCGTAAAACATCGCTTTATCATAGTCTTTCTTATGATAAAACAAATAGGACAAATCAGTACATGCATACAACATTAGTAGCTCGCTATCTATTTTTTCAGCTTCATTTAAAACTTGTAAAAAAAGATTCTCGGCTAATTCAACATTGCCTAGATCTAATTCTATAATGCCAAGGTTTTCTAGATATGTGAGTTTTTTGTTTCCTAAATTATAATCCTCACAAATATCATATGCCATTTGGTAATAGTATTTCGACGAATCCAATTGTGAGCTATTAAGGTAAATATAGCCATAGCTAGAGTATAGCTTATAATGTTCTTTTCTCGGTAATTCTTTGAGGATCATTTTCGCCTGTAACAAATAATTTTTAGCTTCTTCAAAACTCAT
>CALDYJ010000011.1 GCA_937941095.1 uncultured Saprospiraceae bacterium
CATTGGTCTAAAATAAAAACTAAGGGTAAAATCTGAAGTATTGAAATAATTATTAATGGAACCTTCAAATTCTATGTAATCTTTTTTTCCATCCAATAGAATACCATTTCCTTCTATACCACAATGGCAACTACCAGTCCCATAAATCTTACCGTGGGATGATTTTCCACTATTGTCAAAGGCATCACAGTCGTTAAATGTATAGTAAGCAATCAATCCTGGATCTGGACTTTCGGATTGAATCGAAAAGAATAGTGGTATGAAAAATACTAAGAAAAGAAAGTGCTTATTCATGAATGTTTCTGCATAGTCTATTTGAAAGATAAGCTTAAAAGTTTGGAAAGTCAAAACGAGAACTGTTAATGCTTCGCATCTTTTATAAAGCATACACTAAGTAGAAGAGTGCTGCAATTTGTAGTAAAGCAAGCAAACAAAAGATCATAAGTCTCCATTTTTTATTCATTCAATTTTCTATTTTTTAATAAATAATAGTTAGTCAAAAAGAACCCTAGTCCTAACAAAATGAAAACCAAACCTTTCCATGCAAAATTAATATCGATGTCTAAAAATCTAAAAATAATTATTCCTGTTAGGATGGCCAAACCTGCATTTAAAAGACCTAAGTGGTTTTTATCACTTCCATCTTTTATAAAACATAAACCGATCAAAACGCCGATTATATTAAAAGCAATGGTAGCTAAAAGTGGACTAAGCAGTCCAAGAAAGAAGGCACAAAAGGAGGGAATAAATGTAAACGCAAGAATAGTTAAATCAGTCTTTTTCTTTTTATGATAAAATAATAAAGCTAAAACAATCAGGAAAACCGATGTCAGTATGATAAAAGAAGGGCTTTCAAAAAAATGGTTTTCCGAACGAGTATACAGGCGCGAGCTTTTCCAAAATTCATAAAAGGAATAAAAAAATACGCCCCCTATCAGACCTAGGCTTCCAATGAATTCCAAGGTCCTATTTTTAGAAGCATGACTCCCTCTAAAAATTGCTGAGCGAGCATTCATTAAAGCCAAACAAGCAAAAATAATGATAATGAGAGGCATAGTACCCTCATATTTATTTATATGAGCAAATAAACAAATGAGTAAAACAATCGGAACAAGAAGGTGATGTGCATTGGTGAAATTACCATTTGGTTTTTCTTTGATGAGTTTGAAGTAAAATGGAAACAAACTCGCCATTAAGAATAAATAATAAAATTCATCTAAGCTTATTTGCCTATGATTTACCTCAACGGTAAAAATACCTATACCAATGTAGCAAAGCAATGAAGCCATGCTAGATTCAAAAATATAAACGATAGGAATGGATAAAACAATCCAAGCGAGCATGTAATATTCAGCATTGACTTTTAATTGATAGATTTCACTCAATAAAATAATCCCTGCTCCGAGCGCAAAGATTAAAAGACTTGAACAACTTTCTTTCCAAGTTCTAGAATCAAACTTTTTTAACAAGGTATAAATACAAAGGGAATGTGCAATCAGTAAAGGGATGAATGCAAATGTGGATTTTGTAACTTTACTAAATTCATCCCAATTAGAAGCTACAATGGCTATTAAGCCTAGTCCGACAAGAAGAGCTCCCAATAAACCAAAAAGTAAGAAGATCCTATTCGGTTCTTCATCTTTCTTGTCTTTGAAGAAAGCCTCGATTTCTTTTGCTTTCTGGCTGTCTATTATCCCAGCTTCGAGTAATTCATCAATTTCTTGCTTTTTCATTTAAGTGTAATTTAGCAATACTTGTCTATTTAGAAATGGCGAATTAGAATAAGTAAAGGATATTTCTAAGAAAATCTTAAGTCTGGCTTAAAAATTGCGATATTTGACATTAAGCCTTTTTATAATATAAAATGCCCAAATCCTTACCAATTTCAATAGTTATTCCTGTTTATAATGAAGAGGAAAACATCGCTTATCTCTACGATGAGTTAAAAAAGGTATTGGAACTCCACTTTCACGATTTTGAAGTCATTTTCTCAAATGATGGTTCTAAGGATCAAACCTTCAAAAAAATCAAAGCTTTACATCTTCAAGATTCAAGAGTAAAAGGCTTAACTTTTTCTCGAAATTTTGGCCACCAAGCGGCACTTTATGCAGGCTTAAGCAAAGCTACAGGTGAAGTAGTAGTTTCAATGGATGGAGATATGCAGCATCCACCCGCGTTTATCCCGAAATTATATGAATCATACAAAGAAGGTTTTGATATCGTAAACACCAGAAGGATAGATGCTGATGAAACCGGATTAATTAAAAGACTTACTTCCCAATGGTATTATAAATTGATAAATTATTTATCCGATGTGCCCATCGAACCTGCTGCTGCAGATTTTAGGCTGATGAGTTTACAAGCTGTCAAATCTTTAAATGAAATGCCAGAGCGTCATAGATTTACAAGAGGGCTAGTAGGATGGATGGGTTATAAACAAACCATCCTTGATTACAAGGCACAAAAAAGACATGCTGGTTCTACTAAATATACCTTTATAAAAATGCTAAGCTTTGGTTTAGATGGGATTGTCTCTTTTTCTGTAAAGCCCTTGAGAATTGCTTTTTATACAGGATTTATAGTTAGCATAGGGGCCTTGATTTATGCTTTATTTGCAATCATTAAGCACATTAATGGAGCAACCGTTGCAGGATGGACTTCTATTTTGGTTTCTGTTTTATTTTTAGGTGGTGTAACTTTACTTTGCTTAGGAGTAATAGGAGAATATATTGCTCGTATCTTTAATGAAGTAAGACGAAGACCTATGTTTTTTATCAGTGAAGAAATTGGGTTAAACGAAAAGCAAGCTAATTAAATACAAGCAATGGCGAAAAAGAATACCAACAATGACCCTAAAAATAAAAAGGGATCGAAGAAAAAAAGTAATAAAAAAGCTTTAAAAAATAAACCAAAGATTGCTGCTGCCTCAAGCAATATTCCTTGGTTACCTATTGCGATCGTGGGAACGATTTTAGCTTATGTCATGGTATTCGGAAATGATTTTGTTAATTATGATGATGACATATACATTACTGAAAATCCATTAATTCAAAATCTAGAGATAGGTAATTTATTTTCGAATTTTTACTTTTCACAGTATTCCCCTCTAGCAATGAGTATTATGGGGATTGAATTTAAGCTCTTTGGAAATAACCCAGCTGTAATACATGGCATTAGTCTTTTGATTCACTTAATAAATGTGGCATTGGTCTTTTTTATTTTCAAAAGACTGACCAAGGAAGTGATTATAGCTGGCTTAGTAGCTTTGTTTTTTGGAGTCCATCCTATGCAAGTTGAATCCGTAGCTTGGCTTTCAGGTTCAATGAAAATCGGGACCTATGCACTTTTCTTTTTCCTTGCCATTTTAAATTATCTGAAGTATTTAGGAGAACAAAACAAAAGTAAATTATTGCTTTCAGTATTGTTTATGTTACTTGCTTGTTTGTGTAAAGAACAGGCTGTAGTATTACCAATAGTGCTGATGGCGATAGATTACTTTAAGCATAGAAATGTATTTTCTGCAAAAGTTATCACAGAGAAAGCGCCATATTTTATCCTGGCTTTGATTTTTGGGGTAGTTACATTAATGGCAAGCAAAAGTGGTCAGGGAGATAATGAATTCATTCCCATTCATTGGAGTATGGCGGAAAGGATTCTTTTTGCTTTTCATGCAAGTGCTATGTACGTTGTTAAATTGGTTTTCCCTTTTGATCTATCAGCATTTTATACTTATCCAAGGCAAGGAGAGATTCCTGCTTATTTTTACTTAAGTCCACTTTTGATTTTAGGAATGCTGGGCGCGATGTTTTATTCATTCAAGAAAGACTATAAATGGCTCGCTTTTGGTCTTTTGTTTTTCTTCATTAATATAGCTTTAACTGGATTAGTATCCATCATGGGAGTGAGGGATGTGATCATGGCAGATCGATACATTTATGTTGGCTGTTTAGGGGTGTTTTTTATTTTGGTTTATGCAATTTTTAATCTTAAAAATAAACTGTCATTCCCAGCTCAATATTTATTGTTAGCGATTGGAATTGTCTACACAGCATTGGGTTTTAGTAGAGTAGGAAAGTGGCAAGACTCAGTCTCCATATTTACTGATGTTATAAAAAAAGAATCTTATGCTGATAAAGCTAATCCATATTTAGCTCTTCCTTACAACAATAGAGGTGTAGAATTAAAAAACAAATACAAAAAATTGGATGAAGGCATGCGTGACTTTGAATCTGCCATCAAGTCTAATGCTTCTTATGCTAGTGGTTATTTAAATAGAGGAAACATTTTCTTTAATTCTAATCAAGATGAGAAGGCTATGAAGGATTACAATAAAGTTTTGGAATTAGAGCCGAATAATGACAAGGCACTTTCTGCTAGAGGTGCAATTTATGGAAAAAGGGGGCAATTTGACCTGGCATTAAAAGACCTTACTGCTGCAATAGAAGCAGACGAATATTTTTTAGATGCTTATTCAAATAAAGCCTTAGTGCTAATGTACATGAACAAGCATGCTGATGCTATAAAATCTTTAGATAAATACCTTCAATTGAAGCCAAGGACAGCCTCCATTCATGATTTAAGAGGCGTTTGTTATGCAACAATTGGAAACTTAGACAAAGCTTTGCAAGATTATAATGTAGCAATCAGTCTTGAACCAAATCAAGGAGCTTATTATAAGAATCGAGCAAAAGCGTATAGAGCTAAAGGGCAAGGAGAACAAGCTTTAGTTGATGAGCAAAAAGCAAAAAGCTTGGGTGGTTAATGGAGTCTTTAGTTTTTGGTCTTTGGTCTATCGTCTATCGTCTATCGTATGTTGTCCGTGCCTACTATAGGTTGACAAGCAAAAAAAATGCAGTCTTTTACATTTTTAATTTTTTAAGGTTTCTGCTTTAGCTAATACCATTTAAAAAAATCGGACTGGCCGTTCTTATGGACCTAGGAGGTAAATCAAAAAAGTCGAAAAACAATCAACTAAACCAAATCTGCCACCAACAACAAATGCCTTATCAAAGAATCTTCATCGGGTTTAGGTGAGACATAAACTTTTTGTTTGCTCAAATGCATAATCTTCTTTCCTGTACTTCCACCAATAGCAATAAGTTTTTGATGTGAATCAATGCCGTAATGCTTAAAATAAGTCTCTGCATTCATTGGACTGGTAAAGATCAAATAATCTGCATTTGATTTCTTAGGATTCTCCAATGGGACATTCAAGTATACCGGTAAATCATAAACTTCACATTGGTCTTCTATGCCCCTTTGGATTGTTTTTAACGAATGTAATGCTCTTGGAAAAAGGACAGCATCATTGCCAACCAAGTTTGAAAAATCTTCTATCATTTGCTTGACTGCACCTTGGCCTGTAAAAGAAGAACTCAAGCCTCTTTTGTTCAATGCTTTTTCTGTACCAGTACCTATGCAAGCAAACTTTTTATTTTTAAGATAGTCGGTGTTTACTTGCTTTAAAAAATATTTTACACCGTTTTTACTATAAAAGAATATCCACTTTGTTTGAGGTAAATAATCAGTGATGGGGTATTTTTCAAACTTAACTAGACTTTGGTCTTCAATTTGCCAGCCTTTCATTTCAAGTAAATCTCTAAATTTACTTTTAGTGTTTAAATTTCTACTGATAAATACTTTTGGCATTATTCAAAAAGTTCTATGGCTTGAATGTCTAGTAAATTAAAAAATGCTAAAGCAGTAACTGCAACATCTGCTTGTGCATGTCCAGGATTTTCAAATCCAGCTTGGTATAATTTTATATGGATATCTGTTAAGCTTGGCCATTTCATCCTACCACCTTTTCCTTTGAGTTTACAAAACCAAGTGGATTCTTGCATCAAACAATAATTATTCGAATATTCCAAAGCATGGTCAATCCCCGCACGGTAAAATTCTGCTCCAACCACACCTTTGTTGAAAGTCAAATTATGAGATACGATGTATTCAGCATTTTTTACCACTTCTTTGAAAGGTAACAAGGCTTCCTTTATCGGTATTCCTTCGTCTTCCGATATTGCAGGACTTATTTTGTGTCTATTTTCTATTTCTATTGGAATATTAGCAGTGGTCTTTATGATGTCGTTTCTAGAATCTATTAGTTCTCTGTCTTTGTTATAGAGTAACCAAGAAAGGTGTAACATTCTAGGCCAATTAAATGCATCATTAGAAGGAGCTTTCCAGTTTTTAGGACTTCCATTAGCTGAGCTGTCAAAAAATAAATACATGATATTAATTACTAATTGTATGATTGATTTTATTAAATAAAAATTTGATACAAATGTACCTCATTCCACTAACAGTTTAAAAAGATCATTTGCCAGATTATGACTGGTAGAATAGGATAAACTTTTAAAAACCAGTTGTTCATTGGTTTTTGCATAACAAGCGTAAGCATGGAAATTGCCATCCCCATCTTTTTCACAAAAAGCCCCTAATGGAGTATGACATCCACCGTCAATGAGTTTTAATAATGTTCTTTCTACATTTGTACAGGAAGAAACTTCAGTTTGATGAATGTTTTTAATAATTCTTCTAACCTCTACATCTTCTCGTCTTACTTGATAAGCTATCACTCCTTGAGCAGGTGCCGGTATAAACTCTTTAGGATTAAAGGCATAAACTTCAAATTCACTCAAGTCGAGTGCTAATCTTTTTATTCCTGCTGATGCTAATAAGATGGCATCAAAATTTCCTTTCCTTAATTTGTCTATTCTAGTTGGGACATTGCCTCTAATGTCGAAAGTAATTAAATCTTTTCTAAAGTATTTAAGCTGAGTTTTTCTTCTAATGGATGAGGTGCCAACTTTACTTTCTTTCTTAAGCTTCATGACCTCCTCTGGTGCATAAGCATTTTTGTTAATGATTAAAAGGTCAGATGGGTCTTCTCTGTATGATACGCCTGCCAAAGCTAAGTTTGGATCTTGTTCTGTTGGGAGATCTTTCAAAGAATGAACGGCTAAATCAATCACCTTGTTTAAAAGAGCATCTTCTATTTCTTTAGTAAAAAATCCTTTTCCTTCAAGTTTTTGCAATGGTAGATCTTGAACCCTATCGCCTTGAGTTTTTATGATGTGTAGCTCAGCTTTGGTGCCGATGTCCAAGAGCATTTTTTGTACATGTCTAGCTTGCCATAAAGCTAATTGGCTGCCACGTGTCCCTATTTTGATTATCTTTTCCAAGCAAATAAAAATTACTAATTTTACACCATGCAAATCACAGCAAAAGAATTGGCTAGTTTACTAAATGGAACTGTTGAAGGCGATCCAAATGTAAGTATCCACAAAGCTAGTAAAATTGAAGAAGGAGAGCAAGGTTCCATCACCTTTCTAGCAAATCCCAAATATGAGAATTACGCTTATGAGACCGAAGCATCGGTCATATTAGTTTCAAATGAATTTGTCCCAAAAAGAAAAATAAAATCTACACTCATAAAGGTGAAAGATGTAAGGTCTAGTATTACTTTTCTACTAGAGCAATTTGGGCAAAAGAACAATAAAACTGGTGTATCCAAAACTGCCCTTATTGAGGAAGAAACAGAACTTGGAGCTTCCTGTTACATTGGAAACTTTACAGTCATTTCCAGAGGAACTATAATAGGAGAGGGATCCCAAATCTTTGACCAGGTGTTTATTGGAGAAAATGTAAAGCTCGGTAATAATGTGGTTTTATACCCAGGAGTAAGAATATATAATGACTGTATAATAGGTGATGATTGCATAATCCATTCAAATACAGTGATTGGTTCAGATGGTTTTGGTTTTAAGCCAAATGAAGAAGGTGTTTATACTAAGGTTCCTCAAATTGGAAATGTGATCATCGAAGCAAATGTTGAAATCGGTTCAAATTGTGCAATCGATAGAGCTACCATGGGATCCACCGTTATTCGAAAAGGGGTTAAACTGGATAACCTTATCCAAATTGCTCATAATGTAGAAATTTGTGAAAATACCGTAATTGCTGCACAGACTGGAGTTGCTGGGAGCACAAAAATTGGAGAATCATGCCAAATAGGTGGCCAAGTGGGCATTGTTGGTCACATTCAAATTGCAAAAGGCACCAAAATCCAAGCCCAGAGTGGAGTTGCTAGAAGCATCAAAAAAGAATCCACTGCACTTTATGGCTCACCAGCACTTGAGTATAGTAATTACCTAAAAGCCTATGCCGTTTTTAAAAGCTTGCCTGAATTAAGCAAAGAACTAAGTCCTATAATTAGAGCTTTTAAGAAAGAGAATCCATAATCTCAGGAATTTCTTCCATTTACTTAGCTCAAAGTAGAATAAAAGTGATAATTTAATAAGGATGAACTAGTGAATTGAGTAGTTTTACAAAATAATCAATAAGCATGGGGAATAAGCAGCGTACGATAAAAAAAGCAATGAGTATTTCAGGTAATGGACTACACACAGGAAAATATGCTACCATTACCTTTAATCCAGCTCCAATAGATCATGGCTTTAAATTTCAAAGATTGGATTTAGAAGGAGAACCTATTATTTCTGCAGATGTTCCTAGAGTTGTAAATACCCAAAGATCTACTTCTATTGGTAACAGTGACGCCATGGTCATTACCATCGAACATGCTCTATCAGCTTTAGTTGGGATGGGTATTGATAATGCACTGATTCAAATTGATAATGAGGAAGTTCCAATTCTGGATGGGAGTGCAAAAGAATTTGTTGACTTGATTCAAAAAGCAGGAATTGAAGAACAAGATGCTGAAAGAGATGTGTTCATCGTAAGAAAACCTATTGTCTATTATGATGAAGCAAGTGGAACAGAATTATTGGCTTTACCATCGGATAAATTTGAAATAACTACACTTATAGATTTTGATTCTCCAGTATTGGGCAAGCAATACGCAAGCTTAAATGGTCAAGGGAGTTACGAAACGAATATAGCGCCCTGCAGGACTTTTGTTTTTCTTAGAGAATTAGAAATGTTGATAGACAACAATCTAATCAGAGGCGGAAATTTAGACAATGCCATAGTCATCGCTGATAAAGTCCTTAACGATAATGATTTAAAGCTTTTAGCAAAAAAGCTAAACAAAAAAGAAGTAAAAGTTGAGCAAGAAGGAGTTTTAAACACCATAAAACTAAAATTCAAAAACGAGCCAGCCAGACACAAGTTGTTAGATTTAATAGGAGATCTTGCTTTAGTAGGAAAAAGGATTCAAGCTAAAATAGTTGCTAAAAAGCCTGGACATAAGGCAAATGTTGAGTTTGCAAAATTAATTAGAAAAGAAATACAAGAGCACAAAAAGCTTAAGGGAAAACCTATATATGATCCTGCTAAGGAAGCATTAATGGATGTTACTCAGATTGCGGCTACTTTACCCCATCGCTACCCAATGCTTCTTGTGGATAAAATAATTGAACTTTCAGAAAGCCACGTTGTTGGAATTAAAAACGTTACATTCAATGAACACTATTTTCAAGGACATTTTCCAGGAAATCCAGTAATGCCAGGCGTTTTACAAATGGAAGCTTTGGCTCAAACAGGAGGCATTTTAGCTCTTTCTACCAAAGAAGACCCAGAAAATTGGGACACATACTTTTTAAAAATAGAAAATTGTAAGTTCAAGAACAAGGTAATCCCAGGTGACACGTTAATACTTAAGATGGTGTTGTCTGCCCCAATAAGAAGAGGAATTGTGCAGATGGATGCTACCGCCTATGTTGGCAATAAAATAGTATCTGAGGCTAATCTGACCGCCCAAATCGTCAGAAGAAAATGAAATCATGAATACACAGGAAGCAAACAAACTACTAGCACACATCCATCCGGATGCTAAAATAGGTATGGACGTATCTATTGGGCCTTTTACCTTTATTGATAGAGATGTTGAAATCGGCGAAAATACTTGGATAGGACCTAATGTAACAATTTTTGCAGGAGCAAGGATAGGAGCAAATTGTAAAATATATCCAGGAGCAGTAATTTCAGGAAATCCACAAGATTTAAAATACAATGGCGAAGAAACACTGACCTTTATTGGAGACAATACAACCATTAGAGAATGTGTGACCATAAATAAAGGGACATCATACGCTAATAAAACTGTAGTAGGCTCAAATTGTTTACTGATGGCATATGTGCATGTCGCTCATGATTGCATACTAGGAAATAATGTAATTCTTGCTAATAGTGTCAATCTTGCAGGCCATGTTGAGATAGAAGATTATGCAATCTTAGAAGGCGTTGTAGCCGTTCAACAATTTCTAAAAATTGGACAGCATGCTTTTGTTGCAGGTGGGACGATGGTTCGAAAAAGTGTTCCTCCTTTCGTCAAGGCAGCGAGAGAACCAATCTCATATGCTGGAATTAACTCAGTCGGTCTAAAACGAAGGGGCTTTTCTGATGATACCATTAATACCATACAAGACATTTATAGACTCTTGTATGTTAAAAATAATAATACCGCTCAGGCTGTAGAGATCATAGAATCTACGATTGATGCTTCTCCTGAAAGAGAGTCGATTTTAGATTTTATTCGCAAAGCAGATAGAGGCATTATGAGAGGTTTAAGAACTACCAAACCAGAATAGTCTATTTTTGAAATGTAAAGGGATTCATGTTGAAGGATTAGGGAAAAAGTATCAAAACAAATGGATATTTAAGAATCTTTCCTACGATTTTGAAGAAAATAAGTCTTATGCCATTAAAGGGCCAAACGGCTCTGGTAAATCAACACTCCTAAAAATCCTTTCTGGTTATTTAAGTCCAAGTAGAGGACAGATTAGTTTCAACACCAATCAAAAATCCATTCCCATTGATGAAGTTTATCAAAGCATCAGCTTTACAGCACCTTACATCGCTTTAATGGATAGATTGACGATGGAAGAAAACATAAAGCTTCTTTTAAAATTTAGAAAGTTAAAAAACAATATCTCTTCAACTGACCTTATCAATTTGATCAACCTAAAGAAGGCTAAAAACAAAGAGATCAGGTACTTCTCATCAGGCATGATGCAACGCTTGAAGCTAGCGATGAGCATATGCAGTGATACTCCTGTTTTACTCTTAGATGAACCAACAAGTAATTTGGATGACCAAGGAATGGAATGGTATAAATCTTTGGTAAATGAATATAGAAAAGACAGAATCACGATTGTTGCTTCAAACGTAAACTTTGATTTTGACTTTTGTGAGGAAGGGCTGAATTTGCTTTCGTATAAAAAGTTATAGCTTGTTTTCGATTTCTTTTAAAAAGCTTTTGATTTCTCTGAGTTTTCCAATGGCCAGTTGCTTCTTTTGAAGTTTATCCTTGTTGCTATAAATTTCTGTTTTTGCTCCTTTTAAAGTGAAGCCTCTTTCTTTAACCAGATGGAAAATTAGGTTAAGTTGATCTATGTTTTTTTTGGTAAACCTCCTTTCTCCTTTTCCATTTTTATGAGGTTTTAGTATTTCGAACTCTGTTTCCCAATACCTAATTAAAGATTTTGAAATATTAAACATCTTGGAAACTTCCCCGATGGAATAATAAAGTTTATCTGGATTTAAAACTAAAGGATTCATATTTGGATGTTCATAGTACAATCTAAATATAAGAAGATCAACGTATTCAGAAAAATTATTATGTAATTATTTGTGGATTAATTATCACTAATGGTCAAAAAAAAAGTGTCAACACTTGCTATACATTAGTGTTGACACTTTTAAACCTGCTCCAAAAAAATATTAATCGAAGGATTGGTTTACTTTTTCAGCAGCGTTTACCAGCTCCTGATATTCTTCAGCGCTTAAACCATCCATACAATAATTGATTGGATTGACCTTTTCGCCGTTTAATCTTACTTCATAATGTAAATGAGGAGCTGTAGAAGTGCCTGTGTTTCCTACTGTACCTATCTGTTGGCCTCTTTTTACCTTATCTCCTTTTTTTACACTGACAGAAGCCATATGAGCATATAATGATTGATAGCCATAGCCATGATCTATAATGACATGTGTTCCATAGCCAGTTCTTTTTCTTAGGACCTTTATGACTTTACCTCCGCCAGTTGCTTGAATTGGAGTCCCTTTAGGACAAGTAAAATCTAAACCAGCATGCATTCTTTTTCTTTTGAAAATTGGGTGTAACCTCATTCCGAATCCACTTAATGCTCTGATGCTTCTTTTTAGTTTATCTTCTCTAATTGGCTTAATGGCTGGGATGCTGGCAAGTTTTTCTTCTTTCTTTTCAGCCTCAGCTTCTAAAATGTCCAATGATTCAGATTGAAGCGCCAATTGTCTTTTTAATTTATCTGCTCTCTGTTGAGTTGTGAGAAGGAGGTTTTCTGGGTCGTTGAAGTTGCTTAGGTGATTATATCTAGGAGCACCCCCTATACCACCGTTCCAAACATCATTATCGATGGGCTCCATTCCGAAAGTAACACGATATACATTCGCATCTCTTTCCTGAATGTTTTCAAGAACCTTTCCCATTTTGTCAAGCTGGGTACCCATACTTAGGTTCTGGACCTTGTATTGTTCTAATTGTCGTTTCTGCGCCTCAAGTGCTGGGGAGGGGAGACATTGATCGAAAGTATAACCAATCAATGAACCTAAGAGTAGAATTCCAATAGTAAAAACAAAAAATCTGAAAATCCTTGTTCGAAAAGATGTTTCTATCTTTTCAAATCTTAAGGTTTTCTCATTGTAAAAAAATCTTTCTTTTCGCATAAAGTAGTTTTATAAGGACTAACCAATTTAAATTACATTTGCGCAAGGGTTTTAAATTAGCGTGTTGCCTTAGAGGCCTCTCAGTCGAAATTGCGGACAAAAGTAACCCTCATTGTCCATTTATGCAAAAAAAACTGAAAACCTTTGGGGATATACGTAAGCTTTCGGTGTTTTTTTGCGTAAAATTTGTTAATTTTTAAAAAAAAATAGAAAATCACTATGAAATCAGCGGAAATCAGGCAAAGATTTTTGGATTTTTTCAAAGATAAAGGTCATAAAATAGTGGCTTCAGCTCCAATTGTAAACAAAGATGACCCATCTTTGATGTTTACCAATGCCGGAATGAATCAGTTTAAGGATTATTTTTTAGGAAATAAGACCCCTGATATCCCAAGAATTGCAGATACTCAAAAATGCCTCAGAGTTTCAGGTAAGCACAACGATTTAGAAGAAGTTGGGATAGATAGCTATCATCACACCATGTTTGAGATGCTTGGCAATTGGTCTTTTGGTGAATATTTTAAAGAAGAGGCCATTTCATGGGCATGGGAACTCCTAACAGAGGTATTCAAAATAAATAAGGATGACTTATACATCACTGTCTTTGAAGGTGATGAAAAAGATGGACTAGAGGCTGATGAAGAGGCAGCTAATATTTGGAGCAAGTTTATAGATAAATCAAGAATTCTATATTTTGATAGGAAAGATAATTTTTGGGAAATGGGCGATACTGGCCCTTGTGGGCCTTGTTCTGAAATCCATGTGGACATTAGATCTGCTGAAGAGAAGGCCAAAGTACCTGGAAAAGACCTAGTAAACGCGGATCATCCCCATGTTATAGAAATTTGGAATTTAGTTTTTATTCAATTTAATAGAAAGGCAAGTGGAGCCCTGGAAGATTTACCAGCTAAGCACGTCGATACTGGGATGGGATTTGAAAGATTAGCGATGGTCATTCAAAAGAAAAATTCAAATTACGATACAGATGTTTTTAGCCCATTCAGAGAACTCGTGGAGAAAGAAAGTGGGATAAAATACACTTTTAGCTATGATTTGAAGGCAAAAACTGACATAGCGATGCGAGTGGTTATCGATCACATCAGAGCAGTAGCATTTACAGTCGCAGATGGCCAATTGCCCTCAAATACTGGAGCGGGCTATGTCATTAGAAGAATTTTAAGAAGAGCAGTAAGGTATTATTATTCCTTTTTGAATATTAAAGAGCCTTTTCTTCATAAATTGATCCCCTTATTGTCTTCTGAGTTTGAACATGTATTCCCAGAATTGCATGCTCAAAAAGACCAAATTCAAAAAATTATACTTGGAGAAGAAACTACTTTTCTCAGAACATTGGAAAATGGTTTGAAACGATTTGCTGCATTGGCCGAAGGCAAGAAAAAAATTGAAGGAAATGCAGCCTTTGAATTGTACGATACCTATGGTTTTCCCATTGATTTAACTCGATTAATGGCTTCTGAAAACAACATGGAAGTCGATGAAGCTGGTTTTAACAAAGCCATGACTGAACAAAAGGAAAGGGCTAGAGCAGATGCTAAAAAGCAAGTAGGTGATTGGGTAAGCTTGATTAATGAACCCTCAGTTGAATTTGTAGGATATGATTTTCTGCTAACAACAGATTCAAAAGTTATAAAGCACAGAAAAGTTAATACCTCCAAAGGCGATCAAATTCAATTAGTTTTAGATAAAACACCTTTCTACGCAGAAAGTGGAGGACAAAATGGAGATACTGGCTTGCTGTGGTTTGGAACGGAAAAGATTATCGTCCTTGATACTCAAAAAGAAAATGACCTAATTATTCATATAGTAAAATCATTGCCTCAAGATATTTCACAAACGGTTCAAGCTGAGGTAAATGTAAGAAAACGGAAAGCCATTGAAAAGAATCATACTGCAGTCCACCTGATGCATGCTGCTTTACATGAAATATTGGGTTCACATGCAGTTCAAAAAGGTCAGGACGTCGGTGAAAAGAGATTGAGATTTGATTTCTCCCATTTCGAAAAAATAGAAAAGGAAGAATTATTAAAAATTGAACAGCTAGTCAACCAAAAAGTTAGACTTAATATCCCTTTAGAGGAAAATAGGAATGTTCCTATTGCAGAAGCTAAAGAATTAGGAGCAATGATGCTCTTTGGCGAAAAGTATGGCGACTTCGTTAGGGTAATCACATACGATAAGAATTTTTCTAGTGAATTATGCGGAGGAACACACGTCGGTGCTACCGGAGAAATAGGCTATTTCAAAATTCTATCCGAAAGTGGTGTTGCTGCTGGAATTAGAAGAATTGAAGCAGTTACTGGGGATCAAGCAGAATCTTGGTTGAATAAAGAGGTTTCAACATTGAATGAACTCAGATCTTTGTTTAAAAGTCCTCAAAACGTTGTAAAATCAGTAGAAGCGCTCCAACTGGAGAACAAGAACCTAAAGAAACAAATGGAGAAAATGGTCGCTTCTCAAGCTGGAGAGATCAAATCAAGCTTAAAAAGCGAAGTTAAGCAGATCAATGGCATCAATTTTCTGGCTAAAAAACTCCCTTTAAAAGATACCAACGCAATCAAAGATCTTGCTTATCAATTAGAACAAGAACTCGGAAATGCCGTAATTGTATTTGGAGCAGAAGTAAAAGAAAAACCGCAGTTGATGGTTACTATTAGTAAAAATCTAACAGAAGAAAAGCAATTACATGCTGGAAATATGATTAGAGAATTGGCTAAGGAAATCAACGGTGGAGGTGGAGGACAAGCCTTTTTTGCCACAGCTGGAGGGACAAACAGCGAAGGGCTAGATCAGGCAGTCGATAAAGCAATCGAATTGATCAACTAATTCAAGTATTTTTATAATTTTGTCCGCAGAAATTTAAATTTTTTATAATGGCCAATGAACCGAGAATTTTAAGCGTAGCTAACGCTAAAGGAGGTGTAGGAAAATCAGTAGTGACGATCATGTTAGCAACTGCTTTAGCTAAAGAATTAGGAAAGAAGATATTGATATTAGATTGTGATAGTCAAGGCAGTATCACAGATATGTACGAGACTGAAAAGGAGATCTTGGGAGAAGGGCACGAACCTTTGGTAGAAGTTGAAGAGATCACTCCAAGAAAAGTCAATACTTTCTTAAGAAGATTTGGAGGAGATTACGACTTTATATTTATCGATATTCCAAGGATGACGGATAAAAAGAAAGATAATTCTACCGTTATGTTGCTTTATAACTGTGATTCGATACTTGTTCCTATTGTTGGAAATGAAGTTGATGTGCTGTCTAGTTTTGATTTCTTATCTGTTTTAGAAGAAGCAAGTAACGATAAACAAGACATGGATGAAACGCTTCGGTATTTTGGTTTCATCAATAGAAGAAATCAACGTAAATCAAACGAAGAAGCAGAACAGGCAATGAAAAAAGAAGGGATGAAGATGTTTACAAATTCGCTTTCGGATTTAAAAATATTTACTAGTCCTTCATTCTTTAGTTCTATCTTAGATACTAAAGAAGGAGAAAGAAGATTTAGCCCTTTTTATATGGAATTTAAAAAGAAATTTAAGTTGAAATAAAAAGGAGTATTATTTCAACTTAATCTCTTTCAACTGTTGATCCACCAATTATTTCTCCAAAGAAAATTGCATTGGCAAATAGTTTATTGGTGCCGTACCAGAAGCCTCTGAAATTGGTATTGTCTGTAAATCCAATGGTCCTTCCTTTACCATGACCAGATACGATAATGGCAGCTGTACTTTTTAAATGATCTAGATTCTTTTTAGATATATAACCACTTAATAATGGATTAGCAGTGTAAACTCCTGGTGTTGCATATGGATTTTTACTGGTCTCCATGACTAAAGTTCCTTTTTTAAAGACAGGTAGATTTTTATTATGGTACCCAAAAGCAATTGGATGTGTCAAATCTAATTCAACTTCAAAGATTGCTCCACCTAAGTAATCAGCTCCATGATCGCTACTTGCTTTTTCATAAGGCCTTCTTTTATTTGTTTCTTCAATCTTAGGCGCTTTGACTTTTGCGTTAATTAGTTTTTGAGCAGCAGCCCATTGTAATGCCGAACGAAATACGATTAAAGTGTTCCCTTTTTCAAGCCAATCTAACAATTTAGGGGCAGCACGATAAGAACCGTTTGCTAAGACAATTACATTGTATTTAGAAAGCTCGGTACTGCTAAGTTCTTTATTTTCAACAATGGTGATAGGCATTTCGTAGCGAGTATCTAACAGGTGCCAAATCTCTCCCACATCATAAGATGTTGCTCCTTCACCTGCGACTAAAAGTATTTGAGGCTTCTTTAAAGTGTACATAGAAGGACTACCTACATCTGTCCCTTTTATACTCAAACCTGTTTTTAAGCCATAGATTTCAATTGGCGATTTTTTAAGGAAGGCATTAAGCGTATTAAAAATTTCTTGAGCACTTAAATTTTGATTCTGTATGGGAACTATGATAGCACCCCGAATAAACTCTATCTCCTGATCTTCAATCATCGCAGTAAAGTTTTTGCTGCTAACTTTGGTGCGAAGGCCTAAGTTTTGAAGGTGATACAAGAGTTTAGGCGCATCATAATCATCCCATTTAAAAACATAAGCATACTTACTTTGGCTTCCAATCATTTGCCCTTGAGATGTTGCGATCTCCTTTAACTTATTTTTTTCATTAAAATTAAGACTACTTGTTTTTGAATCTATGTTAAAAGCCATTGGCAAGTTCCATGTGGAGACATCATAAAACAAACTGTCTGTAAAAGTTTTAACAGGCTCAAACATACTTTTAATTAAATATTTTTGAGCTTGATTAACTGGGACTAAATATTGTTCTCCTTCTTGATAAATGTCAATTTGGTGTCGTCTTAATAATGTGAGGAATGCATTTAATTTGGATTTGTCTCTTTTTTCTGAGAAGGAATATCCTTTAACATTGCTCTTATCTTTTTTTGTGCCTATGTCCTTATAAAAGTCATCTTGAAAATCGATCAATTGATCTTTCAATGCTATTCCAGCTTTTTGTGTAGAAAGGGAAGTAGCTACTTGATTTCTTATGGTAAATGGAAAACTTAATATTCCATTATTGGTTTCACGAAGGTGTCCTCTTGAACTAGCTTGTTCGAATAGAATACCTATACAACCATTCATGTCAGGGTAAGTAGATCCTTTACCAATGTAAAAATCATCAAAAGATTCTCTGGTGTAATACAAAGACCCGATTTCATCTAATTGCTTCGCATGGAAATTAGCAATGTCATAAGTGAGGTCTTGGTTTTTAGTCGGGGTCAATGGATTTGTTCGACTTGGGATTCCTGGTTGAAAAAAATAAGTATTATGAGATCCCATCTCATGATGATCGGTAAGTATGTTTGGTTTCCATTCATGAAATTTAGAAAGTCTTCCTTGACTTTCAGGATGAACAGCAGGAAGCCAATCTCTGTTTAGATCAAACCAATAATGATTGGTTCTGCCGCCAGGCCAGACTTCATGAAATTCTCTATGGTTTGGATCAGAGACTAAGGTTTTGCTTTTGTGAGAATTTACCCAGGTAGAAAAACGGTGCAAGCCATCTGGATTAAAACATGGATCAATAATAACAATTGCCTCTTCTAGTAGTTTTTGAATTTCGGTTCCCTTGCCTGCTGCCAGATGATAAGCCATTAAGGCAGCAGCATTTGCACCACTTGATTCATTTCCATGGATGCTGTAACCTTGATAAATAACGACAGGTCTTTTCTTTGAAGCTTTCCCTTTGTAAATTTCTTTTCTTTCTTGTTTAATGGCAGCTAGATTTCTCATGTTATTTTCAGAACCAAATACCATTAAAAAAAGAGGTCTGCCTTCATGAGATCTTGCATAGTCTTCAATAACTACACGATCAGAAACTTCTGCAATTTTTCTCATGTAATGATTGAGTTGATCATGACTGATGTGCCAATCTCCAATTTGATAGCCTAAAAAATCCTTAGGTGTAGGAATTGATTTGTTGTATTCAATCGAAGGTAGATAATAGGAGAGTGGAAGGTCTTGTGCTTTGATAAAGCAAAAAGAAAAAAGACCAATAAGCAAGAACAATTTTTTCATAGATTAAATTTAACTTTTATTTTTCATCATGTATAAAAATTACTGATTTAAGCATTTCATAATCATCTTTTCTTTAGGGTCTTTCTTCTTTCGATAATTACGGATTGCATGTTTAATGATCCATCTTGTTTCTGGACTCGCTTGATTTGCCCAAGTCTTTATAACATCTAAGGTAAACGATTCATTCTCTTTCAAAAGATCGTTTAAGTTATTTGCAACAGACCTTTGTACGTATTTGATAGGGTCATCTTTTAGTTGTGCTAAAACAGCAATGATGACTTCAGGTTGGTCTAAAAAGATGCTCATTTTTTTTGCCCAAGGAAGGCGAGGCCTTAAGCCTTCGGAAGCTAATCTCCTAAGGTGAAAATTTTTTGATTTACACCATTTGTTTATTCTCTTTAGCGTTTTTTTTGGATACTTTTCTATAAAAGGACGAATGGCAAATTCAGCAGTATTTCTTTTGGTTAAGGCTTCCATTGCATTCATAGATATACTGTATTGATCTAAACCATAAATCATAATGTAATCTCCAATTGGATTAAGCCAATAGTTTTCTTTAAACATACCTTCTTCATAAGGATATTCTGCCGGCATAATGGAAACTAAGTGGCTGATATTTGTTTTATAATCACCAGACATGTATTTTTCAAAATGCTCGGCAATTAATTTAATCCTGTCTTTGTATTCTAAATTTGAGACTCCACTAATTAGATCTTTCTTAAAAGCTTTTGTATTAAAATTCTTGTCTTTACTTTTTATTTTAACTGCTAATTTGTCAATGGTCTCTTCGTCAAAATAGGATTTTAATGCTTTAGCCATAAGATTTAATTTTATTCAAAATAGTAAAATAACTTTGTTAGCCTAGCAATAAAAATAAAAAAAGGTCATCGATTGCTCAATGACCTTTGAAAAGTGTTAACCATAATTTAAAGTTAATCTCAGTATTCTAGCATTAACATTTTGTACATGTATTCTTCTTTAGCAGTTTTTACTTTGTAATAGTAAATTCCTGATGGTAAGTCCTTTTTTCTAATTTCTATTTCATGCTTTCCTTTAGTATAGTCATTAGAAAATGATTTGATCATTATCCCTTGACTATTGTATAATTCGAAATATACTTTGCTTGCTTTTTTTAGTTCAAGCTTAATGATTGTATTGTCCTTAAATGGATTAGGAGTATTTTGCTTGACAATCAAATTGCTAGCTAAAATTGAATGCTTTGTGGTTTCAAAATTTCCTTTTGATTCAAGTATTGTAATCGGATACTCCTGACCATTCTCACCAAATGCAACTGCTTTTAAATAATTGTCATCATAAGAAAGGAAGTCAAAAAAAGTAGATTTTACTTGTGAATTTACTTCAATTTCAAAGAGCTTATCATCATTTGCATCATAATTCGTCCAAGCAAAATGAACTAAACCCTTTTCTAAATCATAATTCAAACAGTGGTAAAAATCTTCACTCAAAACTTTTTCCAGTTGACAAGATTCATCTATTTTGAAAGTAAATTGTAAGGCACTTAATGTTAGATCAGTATCTATGTTAAAAGGAATCTTGTACAATTTTCCTTTTTTCATTTTTGGATTCCCAATTTCTAAATTTACTACGGATTCAATTCTTTGAGAAGGAGCAGAGCTGTTTATGGTTCCTAGAGCGGAATTGTTAACATCACCAATTTTAACGGCAATAAAATTTATATTAGGGTCATGTTGTTGTATGTCATAACACAAATGAGATTCATTAAAATTATCTTGAAAAGGATTGGCATCGTCTGTAAACTGGAAATCAGCATCTATAAATCTCCAAGAAGTATTGTTTGGTAAACTTTCGATTTGATACAGAATCAATTGTCTCAAGATTACTAAGTCAATGGTAGTAATGGTTCCACTTTGGTTAATGTCTGCCGCAATCATCTTGTAAGGAGAATCTAATGCTTGCACCCCTAGAATATGTTGAGACATTAAAACCAAATCATAAGTGGTCACTCCTTCCAAATGATTCTTATCATACGAAGGTGTTATGGAACAATCTGAGTTAAGGCCTAAATGCATGAAATGATAAAAGCCATCAACTTCTGTATAGTACTCACCTTGATTGTCCATGCCTAATTCAACAGCCACATCGTTCATCCCAATGTTGTCTTCTGTATAAATTCTGCCTGAAGCAACTAATTCTTTCGGTCTAGAACCACAGGCTAGAGAATCGTCCGTTATAATGATTTGGTTTCTACAAGAAGAAGCATTTCCAAATTCATCAATTGCTGCTATGACTCGAAAGTTTGGCCCTAAATCATTACAATCGAAATCTAATTCGTAACCTAACATGGTAAAAGAATCAAAATTAATTTGGTCTGCAAACTGTATATCTATTTCAGTACAAAAATCATAGGTTACATCTAGATTTACGACTTGAGTCGGACTTAGTGTCAACATACCATTCTGGTTTAAAGAAAATATCACAGGTACACATCCTATTAATGGAGATACTTCATCAACTAGTTCAATTTCTAGGATTTCTTCTTTTACATTTCCACAATCATCTGTCCCAAAATAAGTTACCCTATGTTTTCCCAATGGATAGATTCCACTTGGGTTTAAACCAATTATTGTAGTATCATTATAGATAATAGGGTCTGGTGGTGTAGGATGTGGGGAGTCATATATTTTACCATCGTAATAATAATCTATTTCAAAGTATACGTCAATCACATCATCACAATTATCTAAAAATTCTATGTCTCTTACATTGATTTGTTTTTCACAAGTAAAAGTTTCATCCTCTATCAAAAATTGAGGTCTATCAAATGCTATGGGTGGAGAAGTATCTTTTGACAATACTTTTTGTACTGCAGTACTTGAGTTTCCACATCTATCTGTAGCTGTAAATGTTCTAGTGATTTCATATTCACATGGCACTCCTACAGAATCAACTTTTTCTGTTACTGTAAACAAATTGTCACAATTGTCCTGAAAGATTACATTGATAGGAGGTAGTGGGTCATTACAATCAATTGTCACGTCTGGATTGAAACTATTGATGTTAAGGATTGGGCCTATTTCATCTACTATATTAATGGTTTGAGTTCTACTGACTTGGTTGCCACAGTCGTCCGAAATGGTCCAGGTTCTTTTTATTTCTCTTTCGTCTGCACAAGCACCATCGGTAATTTCTTCATTAAAATCAACGGCAACATTATTATCGCAATTGTCAGAAACTTGAAGTGCTGCATCGGGAATTGGATCTCCACAATCTAAGGTTAAGTCAATTGGAAAATTTAAAAACACAGGATCTTCATTATCTGCAATGTTGATAACTTGTTGTACTTGACTTGAATTTCCACATCTGTCTGTAGCAGTCCAAGTTCTAGTAATGGTTCTATTTTCTGAACATGAGCCAGTTTCTGTAGATTCGTCAAAAATTAAAACAACTGTAGGGTCACAATTATCACTAACCATAGGTTCGTCAAATGGAATGGGATCATTACAGCTTAAATTTAAATCTAATGGAGCATTTGTAATGACAGGATCGCTGTCATCTATGATCATTATGGTTTGAATAAACTCACCAACATTTCCACAATCATCTGTCGCTGTCCATTTTCTACGTCTACTAAATTCATCTTCGCAAACAGCTTGAGAACCAGCCACATCCATTACTTCAATAATTAGATCTTCATCACAAACATCACTAATACTTGGAGGAATAAAATCAGGTACAGGGTCTTCACAGTTAGCAGTAATTTCTTGAGGGGCACCTGTGAAAATAGGCGGCTGATCATCGTTAAATAATTTGATAAGAATAGCTTTTGAATATTCTTCTTCTGTACATTCGTTGATCACAGTCCAAGTCCGAACAAGTTTTTGAACACAAGGATCATTTAATAAATAATCATCTATAAAACCAGCGAAGTATTGTGAGCAATCGTCTTCAACCGTTGGTTTTCCAAAATCTTCATCAATGCCTTCACAAATTAATGTAGTATCATTTCCGAATGTTATTATTGGAGGTGTAGAGTCTACGATTGAAATGCTTTGTTCACATGTTGATGTGTTTCCAAAAGAATCTTCAGCTTGCCAAGTTCGAATGATTGTACCCGAACTGCATTCGTTTAATGTACCTTCATCTTCGTAGAATAAAGTATCCAAACAAGCATCATAAGCTGAAGTTTGTCCTGTAAGGTTTAGATCATTTATGTCGCTTGTGCAATCAATGGTTATGTCTGGAGCACAATTAATCGATGGAGGTACCTTATCAACAATCTCTACTTGTACCATGCAATAATTGCTCATTCCATTTGAATCTTCTACTTTCAAAATTAAGGTATCTGTTCTCCCAGCATCTGTACAATCGTATTCTAAACAAGGTGAAAACACATTGTCTGACATCATTGCTATTTCCATGCTGATCATACTGCAATTGTCATTACTTCCACTATCAAGATCTTCAGCACATAATGTTCCAGTTCCATTTGATGGAATTGAAATTTGTGTAAATTGATCACATATTGCAATAGGCTTATCATCGTCTTCGACAGTGATTTCAGCAACACAGGCTGTACTGTTTCCACAATCATCTGTTGCGAGGTAAGTGACTTCATGTGTGCCAACTGGGACATTGTTATAAGTTCCAAAGCCACTGCCAAATTCCCAAATGGCATCGTAGGTAATTGTATTTGAACAATTATCTCTTGCTAAAATTTGTTCTAGGATTACAGTACCTGCGCAATCCACATTTGGGTCTGTTCCAAATGTTTTATCATCAGGACAAGTAATGGTTGGACCTATAGTGTCTTCTATTTTAATGGTTTGGATATCTGATCTTTCAACATTCGTACACCAGTCTATCACTATCCATTCACGGATTATTTTTATTGAATAATCACATATTGTAATGGTATCGTCGTTTGTGTATTCTATTAAAGTACATTGGTGATCTAAAGGCATATCCATAAATAATGGTCGCCCTGTTTTTTCTAAGTCAAAAGGGCCATCTGAACATTCTATATTTATGTCGTCTGGAAAAACTACCATAGTTATGTCAGGTCTTTCCAATAATATTTCTTGTGTACAAGTTGAGGAATTACCTTGATTATCTGTAACCGTCCATTGCCTATCTATCCTACCTACATATGTCAAATCGGTACAGTTGAAATCTACAAATTGATCAATGTATGTTGGCTCAGCTGTTTCGCAATTGTCAAAATAATTTGGTAGGCCTATTATTGATGGATCGAGATCAGCACCACATTTTTGAATGGTGTTGCTGCATATAATGTTTGGAGCTTGTTTGTCTTCAACTAAAATATTTCCCCCACAACTTGTTCCTGTTGGGGTATGAGTAGCTTCAAAAGTTAAAGTTTGTCCTACGTGAACACAACAAATTTCATCTCCTATTGATTCCCCACCCAAAAACACTTCCACTGTGTAATCGGCTAAACAAGCATCTGGAATCCCTTCCATAACCATGTCAGGACTAAGGCTTGTACAAGTGCCCCCTATATTAATGTTGACTAAGTCGTTGCAAGCCACAATAGGATCAACTATTACTATTTGTTCGCACATACTTTCATTTCCTGCACAATCTTCTATTTTCCAAATAACTTGATAAACACCAATTGCTGTTCCTGTTAAAACTTCTTGACCAGCAGCTGTTAAAGCTCCAAGAGTTAAAACTGGATTGCTTGAAAAAGAAACTGTACCTGCTACACATGGTCCTTCAAAGCTAGGGCTTGGTATAAGGAATGAAGGAGCTGTACAAGATGCAGTTGATGCGCTCAAGTGTACATCATCAGCACAAATTAACTCACAACAAGAAATTTCGGTTTTTAATAGCCACGAATGCCAATTTGCAATACAAGAATGACTAAAAACTTGCATAAAAATGGATTCATCTACACAAGGTTCGTAAGTCAATTCTGCACATGTGCTTGAAGTACCTGCAGCGGAACTAATTAAAACATTTGCAGCATCTACTAATTGAAAATGTGGACTAACCCCATCATCATTTATTGCACAGATTTGGAAGGTGTATTTTTTTCCACCGAGTAAATCAAGTTGCGCAATATCTCCAGAGCTAATGTCTTCTTCTGAACTTTCTCCACAATTTCCAAATGAAAAGGTCTTTGTTATTGGTGAAATAGCAGTAGGGCAGGTCTGACTAAATAACTGAATATTTAGTAATATTATGCCTAAGCATAAGTAGTTTTTTAACTTTAAGACAGCTTGAATTTTATTCAAGCCGTAATTGGGTTGCTTCATCTTATGAACGTTTTGGTTAATTAGTCCATTAAGAGTCGCAAAGTTCAAATCTTATAATCTCATACTTTTGTTCAAAAAATGAAATTATAGTTTTAGTATTACGCTTAACTTATAAATGTGTTGCAAATAAATTGAAAGCAACATAGAAAGCTTATTTTTACATAAAAAATGTACCTGACACTCGTTACTATAGTCATAGCTCTTTTTATAGCAATGTTATTTGTGAATGTATATTTTAGAGTAAATGTGATGAAATCCTATAAGATATTGGTAAAAAACAATGTCGAATTTGGGGCAAGACACCTTTTTTCAGATAAAAAATTAGAAGAAGAAATCTATCCTAAATATCCTGAGATGAAGGAACACATTCACACTTTTGTAAAAAATTTGAGAAAGTCGATCAATATGGCCACTGTTTTAATAGCTTTGATCACTCTCTTCGGGGCAATACTAATGTATTATAGACATGAATAAGTTAAAATTGGGGCTGTTTGGTGTTGGCCATCTCGGTAAAATACATTTGAAATGTATTCTTGAATCAGGCATTTTTGACATTATGGGTTTTTATGATCCAAATGACGCCATGGCTGATGAGGTTGTTAAAAAGTACGAAATCAAAAGATTTTTAGACACTGATTCCCTTATAGATGCAGTTGAAGTCGTCGATATCGTTACACCGACATTATCACATTTTGATATTGCAAAGGCTTGCTTAAGCAAAAGAAAACACTTTTTTGTAGAAAAACCATTGACTCATTCTTTAGAACAAGCTGAAGAATTAATAGCCTTGGCTCATGTAGCAAAAGTCAAAGCCCAAGTCGGACATGTAGAACGTTTTAATCCTGCTTTTCTCTCGATAGAAAAAGAAGATTTGAAGCCAATGTTTATAGAAGCACATAGGTTATCAAGCTTTTCACAGAGAGGGACAGATGTATCCGTAGTCCTTGATTTAATGATTCACGATATAGATATTATTTTGAATTTGGTTGATTCAAAGATTAAAAGTGTAAACGCTGTTGGTGTATCCATTTTGAGTAAATCATCAGATATATGCAATGCAAGGCTTGAATTTGAAAATGGATGCATCGCTAACTTAACGGCTAGCAGAATGGCTTTAAAGCAAATGAGGAAATTAAGAATCTTCCAAAATGACGCTTACCTTAGCCTTGATTTTTTGGCAAAGAAATCTCAAAAGATCAAAATTCACGATTCTGAGCAAGAGGCTCTCATGATAGATAAGAATTATTTAAAATATTTATCTGAAAAAGGAGAAAAATTCATGTCAGTTCAAGAACCAGAGGTTTTTCCGGTTAATGCCATCAAAATGGAGCTAGAATCTCTTCATAAAAGCATAATTGACGATAAAAAAGAAGCTGTCAGCTTAGAAGACGGATACGAAGCGCTTAAATTAGCACATCAAATTCTAGACAAAGTGGATGAAAGAAATAACAGAATAGCTAGTATTGGTCATTTTATTGAGACTTAAACCAGCAGAACAACACATTTCAAACGTTATTGATTTATGGAAAAAAAGATGATCCGTTTATTAAACTTCTTTTGCTTGATGGCATTAATAGTTTTTATATACTCCTGTGATATAATTAATCCAGAAGAAGAAATCCCTTCTTTTATTGAATTTTCGGGATTCGATTTGATTGTCAGGGGAGGAGAAGGTTCTAATTCGCATCAAATAACTGAAGGTTGGATTTATGTAGATAATGAATTAATAGGTGCTTTTTCACCAAATAAACCATTTCCAGTTTTAGCCTCTGGCGAAAGCGAAATTGTTGTTGATCCGGGAATTCATACAAATGGCATCAGCGTAGCAACAGAATTATATCCATTTTATACAAGGTTTACTACAACTGTAAATTTAGTTGAAGGTGAAACAACAATCATAAGACCTCAATTTGAATACAGAGAAAATCTGACATTTGTATTTGTACAAGATTTTACGGATACACATATTTTTACAGATGACTTAGACAACAATACCAATACAGAAATGACTACCACTTTAGATGGTGCTTTCGAAGGGCCTTCTGGCATTATTTCTTTAGATCAAGACAATCCCGTTTCAGCAGTTGGTACAGCTTTTAACTATGAATTGCCTAATACAAGTTTAGGAGCGGTATTGATGGAAATAAATTACAAAACAGATGCTAGATTGAATATTGGTATAATAGGCTTTAATGATTTTGGAACTCCTGAAGTATTCCCACCAACTCACGGTTTAAACATCAAAGAGGAATGGAATAAGGTTTACATAGATTTTTCGGAAGCGCTCAATTCTTCAGGTTACCCATCGCATCAAATTTACTTTTCAGCAACAATACCTGAAGATGTAGACAATGCAAATATTTTATTTGATAACATTAAGCTAATTCACTTCGATCAATAATTGATCTGCAGTTTATGAAGGGGCAAAGAAAAACAGATCTTGTAGTCTACATCATAGCAGACTTTGTCATGGCTATGCTTGCTTGGGCATTATTTTTTCTTTATAGAAAAAACATTGAAGGCAGAATTGACTTTAATGCTGTCATTCAAGATTCAAATTTTTTAATAGGTATCATTGCAATCCCCGCAGGTTGGTATATGTTATATTCCATCTTTGAAGATTATAAAGATATTTATCGCTTATCTAGACTCAAGGTATTGTCAAAGACTTTGTTCTTAACCATTGGTGGAGTGATCGTCTTATTTTTCACCTTCATTTTAGATGACGTAGTTTCTGGCCCTTCGTCTTACATTAGATCGTTTTTGATACTCTTCAGTTTACATTTCTTTTTAACCAGTTTCGCAAGAATGCTTTTATTGTCTAGAGCAAGTAGAAGGTTAAAGACTGGCAAAGTTTCTTACAATACATTAATCATCGGAGGCAACAGCAATGCTTTGGACATGTATAAAGAGATTACTGGCCTCGAAAAAGGTTTAGGAAATAGTTTTTTAGGCTTCATAGACACCAATGGGAATAGCATTCATGAGATGAGTGACCATTTACCGAGGTTAGGAAAAATTGAGGAACTCAAAAGTGTAATAGACGATAAAAACATTGAAGAAGTAATCATCGCGATCGAATCATCAGAGCATAACCGGCTGCGCGAAATCATGAATGTGCTATTTGATTATGGTGAAAAAGTCTTGATTAAGATTATTCCCGACATGTACGACATTATGCTTGGAACAGTAAGAATGAATCATGTTTTTGGAGCTGTACTTATTGAAGTGCGTCAACATTTAATGCCGAGGTGGCAAAGGCTCTTAAAAAGAATTTTTGATTTATTTATTTCTTCTTTATTAATCTTGTTATGCCTTCCTATTTATTTAATTGCTTTCATCCGTGTCAGACTTTCGTCAAAAGGGCCTATAATATATAAGCAATCCAGAATTGGCTATAATGGAAAACCATTTACTATTTACAAGTTTAGATCTATGTATTTAGATGCTGAAGATGGAGGACCTCAATTGTCACATGCAACAGATAGTAGAGTTACACCTTGGGGTAGGGTGATGAGAAAATGGAGGATAGACGAAATTCCTCAATTTTTTAATGTTTTGAAAGGCGATATGTCTTTGGTTGGTCCAAGGCCTGAAAGGCAGTTTTTTATTGACCAGATAATTGAAAGAGCTCCGCACTACAAACATTTATTAAAAGTGAGGCCAGGCATTACCTCTTGGGGCCAGGTAAAATATGGTTATGCTTCAAATCTAGAAGAAATGTTGCAGCGCTTAAAATTTGATATTCTCTACATTGAAAATATGTCCTTAGCTTTAGACTTTAAAATATTGTTCTATACTTTTTTAGTGTTGCTGCAAGGAAAAGGAAAATAAGTTTGAGGCATAAAAAAAAGGCCATGTCAATCGACAAGGCCTTTTTTAGGTTTAAGCAAACTTTCTAAAATCGATAGGTCAAACCAAATCTTGTAACTATTGGAACACTATTGGAGGAGAATTCTCTTGAAAAATCCCAGAGGACATAAGCGCTAAATGAAATGTCGCCTCCAGATTGATAACCAGCCCCGAGGTAATAATGTGCGTTAGGTTCTCTTTCTAATTCAAGTTTATTGTCACTGTCAATTACACCAGTTGCAAATGACTCCCATACATTTTCAATCTCACCATGGATAAAATAGTATTCGAATACTTTTAATCTTGAAAACACCCCAACAGAAAAATCAGTTGCACTTAATCGGAGATCCTCTGCTGCTGAGCCATCATTAAATTTTCCTCCTTGATATAAAATTCCGACTTTAGGACCTACTGAAAAGTTGTCTGATATTTTATAACCAACCATTGGAGAAAGTCCACCTACAAAAATATTGCCTTCATAATTACCACCTATATTTGATCTTCTAAGGTTAATGCTTACATCAGCACCATACCAAAGTTTACTTGTGATGCTTCCACTTTCGTCAAAGTATTCACTTTTAGTTTTATCTTTTTTCTTTTTCTTCTTTTTCTTGCCTCTGTATTGTGCATCTACATCAAAGGAGAAGCCTAAAAAAATCGCTGTAATTATGCTAAATAAGAATATCTTTTTCATATTTAAATGATTTTGATTTGTTCCTAACTAATACGTTCAAGAACAAGGTATTGTTTTTTGTTTAGATGTTTTAATTGAGCAAAAGCAATTAAGGTTTTTATAAAATTTGTTATGAAAATGTTAATCAGCTTAATTGTAAAATGAAGGTACTAATTTATACGATTCTAAATAGCCATTTTTGATGAGATAATTTATCCAATCTTTTGCCCTTGCATTACTGGTATACTTGTAGAAAGTTTGAAATTCATTTAGTTTTTCGGAATAACCTAGGGTCGTCCTAAATTCTAATTCAAGAATTTTAATTATTCCATAAACAAAATAGTCTCTATGTCCACCTCCTCGCCCAAGAAATCTATAAGTAAGGTCATAGTTTAGTATCTCTACGATCTTTTCATAATCTAATTTATTTCTCTTGGCAAGAAAATCGACTCCAAAATCTTTTAAATAGGCCATATAAAAATCTTGTTGACTGAGATTTTGATGACGTTTGCGCATTTCATTAATTTGTTTGACAGATTCAAACTTAAAAATGGGTAAACCAAAATCTTTATTAAGAAAGCTTATGTCATTATTTCCATTTTTATCTATGATTCCATCTACAAAATAAAGGAGATTAGCTATGTCAGAATATGAAACTTTAGAGACAATGTTTTTTTGAAGTTCAGCCCTTGTTGCCTGCTCAATATCCATGCTAATTGACAATTGAAGTTTTTCTTCCAAACTCATCCCAATCATACTAATTAGTATGATGTTTAATTGGGTGGTCCTATCTTCAATTTCAGAGATGTATTCAGATTCCATGAGGTAATCAGTTAATGTTACCATGATCTCTTGGCATTCTTGAGAGATAACTTTCGTGTTATCTAAGTATTTTAGAAACCATTGGTTTCTGAAAAAATGGTTAGCAATGTAAGCCTTGTCTTCCAAATCAAAGTTTATTGATTTCTGTTGAAAAAACTTTATTGTGTTTTGCGGATCTTCCCCTTTAAAGAATCTTATCATAGAAGAAAGTTCTTTTACTGAATAATCCTTGTTTTCAAAATGTTCTAAATCTCGAAGAGAAAGGACTTCTTTGAGGGCAAGTTTTCGGATGTCTTTCTGTGGATGAATTTTATTAATTAAAGAAATAATGGCGTCCTTGTTTTCCATGAAAATATGATCATCTTCTACAAGTAAGTTAAAGGACTTATAATCTATCTTATCCATTAATTGCAACCTGGGAAGTAATTCTTCGTAGTCAATTTCTTTGTCAAAACTACTTAAGTTATTTTCATTGTTGCAAAGTTCCAGTAATTCATCTATCCCTTCTAACAGAGATTTGTCTGTCGCTACCTCTTTTATTTTTTCAATTTGAACTAAGAGTTTTTTGTCGTTTAGGTTGAATTTTTTATGATAATTTTTGCACGAACCTGCTCCATCCATTGTTCTAAATATCACGGCGGTCTTTACATAGTTTGAAAACAAGGTCTGTTCTTTCAGAATGTCATTCCAATTTCTTGAGTAGAAAATATCCAAAATTCTCCCAGCGGAATAGGTATTCAGTTGATTTTTTGAATTAAGAATGGCCCAGTATTCTATGCTGCAGATGTTTTTAGTGTTTAGTAAACTTAAAATCTTGTTTTCTAGCTTATATCGCTTTTTTTGATCTGATTCGAACTTTAATAATGCTAGCTCATTTTGTAATAAAATACTTCCTTTATAATCTAAATCGTTTTCTTTACTGAGGGCAACAATTTTTGAGAGTATCTCTAAATAGTTATATTTTAAGGAAGGAATAGAAGGATTTATTTTAGTCATTATATTTCTATACTTAGACAATAGTTGTTCTAAAGTGCTTGGGTCTGCTTCAGAGAGCTGTCTATAAGAAGCAACAGCAACCGAATCGTTTTTAGAATTTAAACGCCTAATAAGCTTTTCAAGATTTTTTGTGTTTTCTTTTCTTTCTTCTTCACTGATGAATCTTTTTAGTTGTTCATCCCACTCAAAATTTAAATAATTCTTGGACCAATAAATTAAATTGTTTCTTGCCTGTTCAAATTCATCATTTTCTGAAATCTCAATTTGACTTAAATTTTTGATCAAGTTTGAAATGTTTAAATCGTTTTCTTTTTTACTGAGTTTAAAATTATAAATCGAAAGATAGTAGAGGAGCTTAGGATCTTTAGTCTTCAACAAACTTGCAATTAACATTTCGGCATTTCCTTTTTCTAAATTACTACACAGTGTTGTGCCATAAAAATCTACTTGTTCGTAATAAAAATTTTGCTTGGTATCGTATGTTTCCTCTAAGTAAAGGTTTTTAATAATTTCGGCTGGGGTGTCTTTTTTTATGAGAAGGATGATAGAGTCCTGAAGATTTTTTTCAACATGCTCTAATTCAAAACCATAAGCTTTGGCAGATAAATTACTCAGCTTTTTCTGTTTAATTTCGTTTAAGACTTCATCTTCTGGATTGAAGTAAATGGCATTTTCGGCATTTGTTGTTAATGCTTTTATCTCATCGTTTGAAAATGGGATACAATTAAAAATTTCATTATAAGCTATTCCGTATTCTAATTGGAGAGATCTAATGTTTTCCACAATTTCAATCTTGTCAATGCTTTCTGTAGACTGAAGTTTGAAACAAAATTCTGTCAATAATTCATTTGGAGAAAAAAGCTCTGGTCTATTGATTTTAAAATCTATGTCTATCAGTTCTAATTCATTCAAATAGAAAGCATTCAGTAAATGAGAATATTTTATTGAATCTTGGTAAGTATAATAGAAGTCGTAGAATTGTTGTTTGCCTGGGTTTGACCTAAGGTCAATTTTTTCGTCTGGAAAAAGAGTGTTGAATTTTAGAATTTCTAATGCTTTGACTCCATTTTTTTCGTCATCTAAAAAGCTGGCAACATCTCTTAAATATCTAGGATTGCCAGATTCTAAAATCCACTCAAGTTGGTAAAGAATATTTTCATTGGGACTTGGCATTACATTGTCCTGTCCATTAAGGTAATAGATATTAAAAACAAAGATAAAGAAGATGACAATTAGCCTGCTCATTGATTGGAGATATGCTCCAATACTGTATTTGCAAGAACTAGTCCGAAAGCCCTTTTGTAAAAGCTTAAATGATGATGAAAAAATTACTTTGACGAAATAATTGGAGTACTATGGTCGGTTTGCATGAATAAAAGTACTAGGGTCTAAATAACCAAAATGATCCTGTGAATAACCTGGGCCTAGCGCCATGTTTATGAAGTCTCGAATCTCTAAGTGTAAATGAGCTTTATAAGTGCCATTAGCAGTGCCTATGGTGCCTATCAAATCTCCTCTTCTAACTTTTTGACCTGCACTAATATCTATTCTCTGGAGATGCGCATATACACTTTCTATGTATTTTTTTTCAGGATCTCCTTCGATTTTATGGACCAATCGAATGACATTGCCCCAGCCGCAACAAACCTCTTGGCTAAAGTTGATAACTCCATCTGCCACTGCATAAACGGGATCACCTAAATCACTATTTCCTCCTCCTTTTCCGTTCCAATCTTCTCCTAAATGATTTCGCTCTCCAAACCTTGACGCCACATAGTAATTGGAAGCATTTGGTTTTCCTACCGGAAAATCAAAGCCATCTGAAACCAAGTCTGGATTCATGTAAAAAATACTGTCAAGTTGTTGAGTATTAAAGTTGGTTTTCGGCTCAACACTTAATTTTTCACTATGATTACAATGATCATATTGATAGAATGACGATAAGGATAAAGACAGTATTCCTAGGATGAGAAATATAATATAATAATTAACGTTCATGTGTCAAATCAAATTGGTAAACTTTGGCCTTATTTGCTTGAAATTCGCTATATTCAATAAACATTTGTATGAATAGCAAAATGTAAGCCTTTTTGTGGTCATTTATATAAAATGTAAATTTGAGTATATAAAAGTTTGAATTCAAGTGTTTATTTGAAAATAATTCAAAATAATCACTAATTTATTATAATCCGCCTCGTAAATCGACAAAACGCAATGTCCAGAACTTGTTTGAACATATTGTTCCTTACGCTGCTTTTGCCTATTAGCATTCTTGGCCAAGAATGTGGATGCATCGATTGTCCTGCTGAAATTCCTGATAATGACACTGTAGAGCTCACGTTTCGTGTAAATAATGCGTCCAATAATGATTTATCTAATGCAGATCAAGGAGTCTGTGAAGTTTTTGTCCAATTCAAGCATTTGTATGTTGGAGACCTTACAATGGATTTAATTTCACCTGCTGGGCAAACTGTTAGGTTGGTAGGACCTTCAGGTCAATCAACTCCAACATTGTTAGGGTCATTTAATTTAACTTTTATTCCCTGTTCCCAAACTGCTATCCCTGACAATGGAATGCCCTCAGCTTGGGACAATGAATCTGTTACTCAATTTGGAGTTTATAATGGATCTTATTATCCAAATCAAGGTTGTTTAGAAAACTTCAACACAGGTGCGGTTGTAGGAGATTGGAAGTTATTGGTTGAAGATCATGAACCAATTGATGCAGGCGACTTGTTGCAATTTGAAATTCTTTTTTGCGAAGATGATGGAATTAATTGCTGTAGAGCAAATGCAGGAACCCTGATTGAAGAAGTTTCTGCTTGTCAAGGAAGCTCTCTTTTAGACATAACACCTGAACCAAGTTTTGTAGGTTTTGTACCTCATCAGAATTTTTATGGTTACACTTATTTGATTACGCAAAATAGCTTAATCATGGAGGTCAGTCAAAACCCAAATTTGATTGCTTATCCAGCTGGTGAATATACTATATGTGGTATGTCTTATGACCTGGTTGAATTACCATTAATCCCTCCAGGCGTTTTAAATGTAGATGTCTTAAGAAATGAATTAAATGGAAATAACCCACTGTTTTGTGGAGAGATTACAGAAGATTGTATTGAAGTTTCTATAGCTGATCCACCTCCTTTGGTAAATAGCCAAGCCGTTTTGTGTCCAGGTGATAGCATAGAATTTGGCGAACAAGTTATACACGCTGGTGGTTCATTTAACGAGACATTCACAACACTGTTTGGTTGTGATAGCATGGTTCAATTATTAGTGGTAGAAGTCCAAAGCGATACGATGTATTTTGAAGACACTTCATGTAACATAAACGAAGTTGGACAAGACACTCTTTTTTTTAGCAATTCAAATGGTTGTGATAGTCTAATCATTACAACGATAAGTCTTGAAAATGCTGATACCACAATGACAGTATCAAATACTTGCGATTTAGCTTTTGAAGGGCAGTATGACACTTTGGTGTACAGTACAGATTTTTGCGATTCAGTGGTTGTTGTTTCTTTCAATGTAACTCCAATTGATACTGTTTTTTTAGGAGATCAATCTTGTAATCTTGATGAGGTTGGAAATGATACGCTTCATTATACAACGCTTCAAAATTGCGACAGTATTGTTGTTACAAGCATAGCATTGTTGCTGAACGATACGACCTATGCAACTGATACTACATGCGATCCATTAGCGGCAGGAGAGACAATAGAAACATATGCTGGGACAAATTGTGATAGCATCGTAATTACGACAGTAGAATTAATATTAAACGATACGACCTATGCAACTGATACTACATGCGATCCATTAGCGGCAGGAGAGACAATAGAAACATATGCTGGGACGAATTGTGATAGCA